>NC_013170.1:600000-900000 GCF_000023845.1 Cryptobacterium curtum DSM 15641
CCCCATAATTATCCGGGCGGTTGGGTTGATCAGCGGTATTTACCCGAAGGTCTCGAACGCGGCTGTTTTTATCACCCCACTGAACGTGGCTGGGAAGCATATCGTGTGGATGCCGCGCGTCGAGATCGCCCTGATGGGGAGTAGATCTGCGTTTTCGTGTTATGCTGCATTTTCAGGGGAACGTGGGAGTGTCCCACTAACGTGGATTGCGGAGGAACCCTATGGATATATCATCATTTGCCCAGGCTGCCTTACCAGTAGTGTTTGCTATCGTCGGTATTGCTTTGGTGGTACTGCTTATCGAGTTGGTTAGAACAATACGTTCTGCTCGTACGATGGTGGATTCAGTCAATGAAAAGCTCACACCGACGCTCAGTAACATCGAGAAAATGACTGACGATCTTATGCCAGCTATATCAAAGGTCGATCCGCTGGTTGAGCGCGTGCAATTGACCGTTGATGCGGCAAATTTGGAACTCATGCGTGTTGATAAGATTCTCGAAGATGTTTCAGACGTAACCGATACGGTCTCAAGCGCAACTGATGCTATCGATAACATCACTAAAACGCCCAGCCGCATCGTTACCTCTTTAAGCGAAAAGGTGCATGGGGCTCTGACAGGCAATAAGCCGTCTTCTCAGTCGGCGCGCTTAGCAGCTGAGCATGCTCGCGCTGAACGTGAGCAAGAAGCAGCAAACGCAGTAAAGCCATCTACACAGCCGTCTGATGATTCAGGTGCGACTAAGGTCGACGTACAAACCGAAACAACCGAGCAAACTGCGGTGAGCCCACAAGCTGAGACAGTCGAACAAACCCAGGTAGGCGCGCAAACCGAAACAAAGCCTTCTGACAGTTCGGCAAACTCAGATTCGACAAATTCAGATACACAGGCTCTATAAACCAATGAGTGATCATCGGGCAGAGACGTCTGCTTCATCGCAAGTCTCTAAGTCACCTTCTCTGCAAAGCACCGTAACGAACCCGTGGTTTTATCGCGCGGCGATGGTATGGGCTGCCATTGGCTCTATTGTGCTGCTCTATCTGTGCGGGCAAGTACTTACTATTCTTGCGGTTCCGGTGGGTATTGCCGTATGGACTGCGGTGATTGTCTTTTGCTTGAGGAATGTCGTTAATCGCCTTGTCCGTTATATGCCGCGTGCCGTTGCGGTATCACTTTCGTACGTGCTGATGATCGTGGTATTTGGGCTTGTGGTATGGCTGATGTCGTCACCATTTTTTGGTATTGGCGCTCAGTTTTCATCCATCATCGAATCAACGCCGCAACTTGCTGGTGAAATATCTCGTTGGTATACCGAACTGTCGGGTACCTATCCAGATATTATGCAGAGTCCCCAGGTGGCACAGTGGTTAGTTGACATTCAAAATTCATTGATAACATGGACGCAACAAGCCGCTTCATCAGGTATTTCTGGTCTCGCAAGTGTGGGTGCATCTGCGGCCAATTCATTCATTTGCATTGGCTTTGCATTGGTGGTGGCTTATTGGGTACTCCTTGATGCGCCAGCCATGGGGCGTGAAGCATATCGCATCTGTGGTGATGCTCATGCTGCGGAACTGCGTTTTATTCACGAGACATTTACACGGGTAGTTGGCGGCTTTATACAGGGAACTCTGCTGCAATGTTTGATCATCATGGTGCTCTGCATGATTGTCTTCTTTGTCTTAGGTGTTCCTAATGCGATGGCTTTTGCTTTGATCTGCGGCATCTTGAATATTATCCCCGTGGTTGGCCCATGGCTCGGTGGTGTTGCCGCCGCATTGGCTGCTTTATCGGTGGGGCCGTGGTCAGCCTTGCTGTCGCTGGTCTTTACGATTGCGATTCAGCAGGTGGTGTATACCTTTGTGTCGCCGAAGATTATGTCAAGTTCAGTCGACGTTCATCCGATGATCGTCATTATGGCCATGATGTGCGGCTCGGCTCTTGGTGCTCAAATGTCGGGCTTCATGGGCAGTATCACAGGTATGCTGCTTTCCATTCCTCTTGCCGCTTTTGCAAAGGCGCTGATTGTTCATGTGCTTGAACGACGTACCGGGCGTGCCATTGCCGCTTCAGATGGAGTGCTCTTCAAACAGGAAGATACTCCTCCCGATGCGCGTTAATTGCTCATGATTCATGCGGTTATTCCTGCGTCTCATGCCGCTTTTCCTGCTGTGTACTGAATTGCTTTGAATTTCACGCGTCCGTGGGCTGCAGGAATTGCGAAATCACACCTGCTGCACCTTTTTTCCGTGTAAGCCACGATAGAATGACCTTCAGGCGAAATACAGTGCGCTCAAACGCAGTACATGCTGTTAGTGGTCTGCGTATATAAACTATAGACGACGTAGAAAGTACAGAAGAACTATGCACTACATGACTACCGCGGAGATTCGCGAACGATATCTGCGCTATTTTGAAAGCAAAGGCTGCAAGCGTATGCCCTCGTCGTCGCTGATTCCTGACGATCCGAGCCTGCTGCTCACCAGTGCTGGCATGGTGCAGTTCAAGCCGTACTTCCTTCAGCAGAAGCATCTTGAGGCACCTTATATTGGCACTACGACCGCACAAAAGTGCGTGCGCACCAACGACATTGATCTTATTGGAACCGACGGTCGTCACTTAAGCTTTTTTGAAATGCTGGGCAATTTTAGTTTCGGTGCTTATTTCAAAGAAGAAATGTGCGCATGGGCTCTTGATTTTTCCCTTAACGAACTGGGTCTTCCCAAAGAAAAGCTTTACTTTACCGTGTACGAGGATGACGACGAAACAATCGAGATCTGGAAGAATCTCGGTATTGAGGCGTCGCATATCTCGAAGATGGGCGAAGAGGATAACTTCTGGCGTGCTGGCCCGACTGGTCCGTGCGGTCCGTGTTCTGAATTGTATTACGATCAAGGACCAGAGGTTGGGTGCGGTCGTCCCGATTGCGCTCCCGGGTGTGAATGCGACCGATTCCTTGAGTATTGGAACTGCGTATTTACTCAATATGACGCACAAGAAGACGGCACACTGAAGCCGCTGCCAAAGAAGAATATTGATACGGGCATGGGTCTTGAGCGCATGGCAGCTATTCTGCAGAGCGTTTCGAGCAACTTTGACACCGATGTTCTCCGTGGTCTTGTTGCAGTAGGAGAGCGCCTATCAGGGCGATCCTATGGTGCGTCGGATGCAGACGACCGCGCCTTGCGCGTGATGGCTGATCATTCCCGTTCGATGACGTTTATGATTGCCGATGGCATTCTGCCGTCAAATGAAGGGCGTGGCTATGTATTGCGTCGACTGCTGCGTCGCGCGGTTATGAAGGGCCATCTGCTGGGTATTGAAGGCGCTTTCCTTGGTTCGTTTGTCGATGAGATCATTCAGGTTATGGGCAGCGAATATGCTGAACTGGTCGAAAACCGCGATCTCATTAAGCGTGTTGTTGCTTCCGAAGAAGAACGTTTTGGCTCGACGTTACGCCAAGGGCGCGCTTATTTACAAGAAGCGCTCGACGGTCTTTCGGGCGGTCTGCTTTCTGGCGAGGTTGCGTTTACCTTGCATGATACCTATGGGTTCCCCTTAGAAGTCACACAGGAGATATGTGCTGAATCTGGTATCGAGGTTGACGTTGAACAGTTCAATCACCTGATGGACGAACAGCGTTCACGCGCACGGCGCGCTACCCAGGACGATGCTGAAGCAGCGTGGTCTACCTACGATGGCTCTATGGCCGCTCTGCTCGAGCAGGTGGGGGCTACTGTTTTTACCGGGTATGACGAAAACAAATCAGCAGGTCACGTACGTGCGTTACTGCGCGATGGTGAATCGGTTTGCACCCTTTCCGCTGGAGAAGCGGGCTGTGTCGTGCTTGATCGTTCGCCGTTTTATGCGGAAATGGGTGGACAGGTGGCCGACACGGGCACCATTACATCACCCGATGGCGCCTCGTGCGCGCGTGTGACTGACGTGAAAGCTCCCGAATCGGGTCTTATCGTTCATTATGTTCAGGTTGAACAAGGATCTTTTACCATCGATGACGAGGTTATTGGATCTATAGACGTGGCGCGACGTGAGCGCATTCGGCGCAACCACACTGCGACTCATATTCTGCATAAAGTCCTTTCCGAAGTGCTGGGTAACCACGTGAAGCAGGCTGGCAGTTATGTTGCTCCAAATCGCCTGCGCTTCGACTTTACTCATTTTGAAGCGATTGATCGCGCGACGCTCGATGAAATCGAAAACGTTGCCAATCGCGTAATTATGGAAGCGCATCCGGTGCATACCTACGAAACCACGCTTGATGAAGCGCGTGAACAGGGTGTGACGGCGCTCTTTGGTGAAAAATACGGCGAGGTTGTGCGCGTGGTCGATATCGATGGATTCAGTCGCGAGTTGTGCGGCGGTACCCATGTTCGGAACACGTCTGAAATTGGATTTGTCAAGATTGTTTCAGAACAGTCGACGGGTGCGAACATGCGCCGTATTGAAGCAGTAACCAGCTTTGATGCGCTTGCTTATACCGACCGCATGCGCGACGAACTGCGACAGACAGCTGCCGTGTTTGGCGTGCCCCTGTTTGATGTTAACGAACGCGCAGCTATTGCCACCGAGCAGTTAAAAACCTTACAGGCGCAAGCCAAGCGTGCTAAGAAGATTGCGGTTGCTAGCGATATTCGCACGCTGGTTGATAAGGCTATTTCGACTTCACGAGCTGGCTATCCAGTGCTTATTTATCGTTTGGATGGCATGGATGCGGGCTCTCTGCGCAACACCTGGGATATTGCTCGTGCTCACCTTGGGGAAACCTGTGCTGTCGTGTTGGCAAGCGATAACGAAGGGAAGCCGCTTATTATGGCTGCCGGCACCGATGCAGCAGTTGCAGCTGGGTTTGATGCTGGTGCCATCATCAAAGAAGTAGCCGGTGCCATTTCGGGTGGCGGCGGCGGTAAACCATCGATGGCTCAAGCAGGCGGCAAAGATCCAGCGGGGCTGGACGAAGCACTTGATATAGCCCGCCGAATGTTGCTTTAAGGTGTGCCTATGCGGGTACTTTCACTCGACATCGGTCAGGTGCGCTGCGGTATCGCAATAAGCGATCCGACTGGTCGAGTGGCAAGTCCGGTCTGTGTACTGCCCTCTGGTGAGGTCATTGGTTGTGCTCGTTCATTCAAACGGCTGCTCGACGACTGGCAGCCCGACCTGTTATTAGCGGGTCTGCCCTTAACACTTTCTGGTTCTTCTGGTGGGCAAGCGCAGCGTATACGGGCGCAGGCACAGCAGATTGCCGATACAAGTGGGCTGCCCCTTGAGTTTGTTGACGAACGTCTCAGTTCGCAAGAGGCAAAACGTATGCTACGCGAAGAAGGCCTGACCGAGCGCGATATGCGCGGAAAGATCGATATGATTGCCGCAAGTATTTTTCTGCAAGCTTGGCTTGACCGACAACGCGCCAAGAAGCGCTGACAGAAGGAGATTCTATGGCCCTGCATCGCCAGGTTACGTATTCATCTCGTCCCAATCGTGCTGCTCGTATGGCACACGCTAAAGGCGAGCGCCAGTTCCGCACCTATGACACGTCGCTGATTCAGCCACGCCATTCGCGCGGACGACTGATTGTTGTGGCTCTTGCGGCGCTTCTATTGGTCGCCCTTATTGGTTTTGGTATTCATTCCTGCCTGAAGGCACCTGAAGTTGAGCTTATTGACGAGTCCACATCGGTTACCTTCACGATTCCTGAAGGAGCAAGTACCGCCGATATCGCGCGTATCCTGCAGGAGAACCGCTTGGTTGCGCGCGCTTCTGATTTTTCGGACGCGGTCAAGGCACGGGGTGTTGCTTCTTCACTCAAGCCCGGTACCTACACACTGACGGGCGGCCTTGATGTGTCTGATATTGTCGATACGCTTGTTTCAGGGCCGAATTCATCGACGCTTACCATTCCTGAAGGCTATACGCTCGCCCGTACAGCAGCAGCTGTTGAAACGGCAACCGATGGACGTATCAGTGCTGCTGAATTTACTGCAGCCGCAAGTGACGCCACGGCGTTTTCCGATCAGTTTCCCTTTGTGGCTGAGGCCTACAATGGGTCGCTTGAAGGATTTTTGTTTCCTAAGACCTATGAAGTGCTTATAAGCGATACGGCCGATTCGCTTATTCGTAAGATGCTTTCACAATACCAATCCGAAACGGCGACTCTTGACTATTCATATGCGTCTGCGGCGGGTCTTTCTTCCTACGATGTGCTGAAGTTGGCAAGCATGGTGGAACGCGAGGCCGATGATACCAATCGTTCGCGTGTTGCCGGGGTATTCTACAATCGCCTTGCGGCAAATATGGCCCTGCAGAGTGATGCAACCATTGCCTATCTTGTTGGCGGCGATCCAACACACGACGATTTGTCGATTGCAAGCCCTTACAACACCTATTTGAATAAGGGGCTGCCAGCTGGCCCTATTTGTTCACCTGGTCTTGATGCACTTTCGGCGGCGTGTCAGCCTGAACAGAACGATTACCTGTATTTTTACTTCGTGAAGAATAGCGATGGTTCGATGAGCTATTTCTTTAGTCGCACGTACGAAGAACATCAACAGGCAATTGCTCAAACGCAGGGCAGCGATAGCGATCAGACGCAAGAAGAGAGCGATTCCAGTGGGGAAGCGCGTGATTCTTCCTCATCTGATGAATCATAGGATGAAATGAGGTGCATCGGGTATGAAACTCCTTTCACCTGAGCGCTATTTCTCGCGTATATCTGACATTGATATACCTCACGATCTTCTTGACGTGGGCATTTCGCATGTACTGCTCGACTTTGATAACACCATTTTGTCGCGCGCAACTCATGATATTCCGCCTGATGCCTTGCGCTGGATTGAACAGGCAAAACAGGCAGGTATCACCCTCTGTATTGTGTCAAACAACTGGCATGCGAGCCCGTTTGATGTGGCTCGTACGTTGGATATAGCGGTAGTGGCAAAGGCGTGTAAACCTCTGCCATTCGGCTTGTTGGTAGCACGCGGAAAAGTAGGGGCACGGAGCAACAATGCAGTGGTAGTGGGTGATCAGTTATCTACCGATGTGTTAGGTGCTCATCTGCTGGGCATGCGTGCTTGGCTTGTTTGTCCGCTTGCTGAAGAGGACTTGAAGCATACGGTTGCATTGCGTCGTTTGGAACGTTCCCTGATTGGTAGTCGTTTGCCGGAGGGAGCGCCCGCTTGTGAAGGGTCGTCCTTCGCAGTTGATTACTCGCTGCATTCAGATAGTTTGCAGCCATCAGGTACCAAAGGGGGTACGGCGCAATGAAACATATTACGGTGATCGGTGACGGTGCGTGCGCCCATCTCGTAGCGCAGGCACTTTCTTTTGAGGCTGATTTGCGCAAGGTACCGTGGGACATTCGCTTGCGTGCGCAGGGTGATGCACAAGCGCTTCTTGCTGATGCTGAAACGATTGGTATTGTTGCTCCTTTGAGCACTCATGCACGGGCGGCGTACGAAGTGGCTTCAATTCGTGCAGCATCCTGTCAGGCAACAGGTGCCTGTGATGTTGTGTTGAAGCGCGGGCAAGCGGCTGCGGGAATGTCATCGTGGGGTAAGGCGTTTGTGAGTCTCTTGCGCGAACAGGGCTTTAATCTGAACGGTTCGCAGATAGCAATCTGTTCAACAGAACCTGCGGCGGGGTCATTTGCTCTTGCTGCCGCAACAGCTGGCGCAAAGCGAATAGTGGTAATCACACCGGATAAAGTACAGGCTGCTCGTGCGGCGCGCGGGTGGGTATCGTCGTGGGGTACCGTACTCGATACTGCCTTTGATTTGGGTCCAGCCCCCGATGACGAGCGCAGTCTTCACGAGGCGTATCGGTCAACAAATTTTCAATTTGGGAGCTTTGCAACTTCGACAAAAGCATTGAGAAGTTGCGATATTGTTCTCTGTCTTCCAGAAGAACAGCCAATTTCATCCGCAAGCGAACATACTACTGATAGTGCTGCTAGTGCCCGAGATATTGTTGCTTACGGTGGAATATCTTCGTCATCTTCAGGCCAATATTCTGCTGAGAGCGTCGTTCGTTCCGACGTCGTTGGCTCCGATACTGATACCAATGTCGTTGCCAGTGTTCGAGAGGACAGCGATGATAACGCTTACCAAGCGTCATCTTCGATACCGTTCAATTTATTTCATGCTGATCAGGTTGTGCTTGCACCCATTGCTGATGATCCTGTTGGTATAACTCGCATTACACAAACGGGTGCAACCGTTGTTGATCTGCGATCATGCTGCGATGCGCTGGCTGCATGCGTTATGGTTGATGCATTACACATCGTGCGCGCCCCGCAGGTATTTTCTTGGCACGAAATGTTTACCAGCATGAGCAGCCGCACCGAGCGCGCGTGCTAGAATTTTGTTGCTCAACCAGTGAAGCGAAAGGCCTATTCCATGGAGTTCATTACGGCCGGCGAAAGTCATGGTCCCTGCTTAACAGCCATCATTAGTGGGGTTCCTTCCGGACTGCGTATTGATGCTGACCAGATCGACGCCGATCTTAAGCGTCGTCAGTCCGGCTATGGACGTGGCGCGCGGCAGAAGATTGAACAGGACCGCGTGTCGATAGAGTCAGGCGTTCGTTTTGGCGTGTCGCTTGGTACACCTATCGCCCTTGTTATTGCTAATCGCGACTGGAAACACTGGACAAACAGGATGGCACCGATTGGTCGTGCACCGGCCGATTTAGTGCGTGAGGTAACCCCACGACCGGGTCATGCCGATTTGGTGGGCGCACTAAAAAACGATACCGACGATTGTCGCAATATCCTTGAGCGAGCAAGCGCACGCGAAACAGCAGCTCGTGTTGCAGCAGGTGGTATCGCCAAAGAGCTTCTTGGCGCGCTTGGTGTCGAGGTGTTTAGCTACGTACGTCGCATTGGGTCGGCAGCGATGGAAGACGAGGTATCGCTTGCTGATATTGCCTCGTATACACCGACTGATATCGAACTTTCTGACGTGCGCTGTCCTTCCCCTGAAGCATCTGAAAAGATGAAGGGCATGATTGATGTTGCGCGTATTCAAGGAGAAAGTTTGGGTGGTGAATTTCGCGTGGTCGCCACAGGGCTTATACCTGGTTTGGGTGACTTTGCAAGTGGTCCTTCTCGGTTGACGGCGCGCATTGGACAGGCACTATTTTCTATTCCAGCAATCAAGGGAGTGGAGTTTGGTCTGGGGTTTAAGGCAGCTGCCCTGTCTGGGTCGGCTGTGCATGACCCCATTATTCAGTCGACGCGTTCAGGTTTTGGGCGCACAAGCAATAATGCCGGCGGTCTTGAGGGCGGTATGACGACGGGTTTGCCGTTAGTGGTAACGGCTGCTATGAAACCGATTCCCACCCTGCGCAATCCATTAGCGACAGTAAACATGGATACCATGGAAGTGGCTCAGGCGAGCCGCGAGCGAAGCGATGTGTGCGCGGTGCCAGCTGCAGCGGTGGTGGCCGAAGCTGAAGTGGCAATGGTACTTGCCGATGCCTATTTACAGAAATTTGGTCACGATAACATGGCAGATGTGAAAGCGCATTTGGATCAATACTGCCAGCGCATTAAGACCGCATCAAAGTAGGACAGGGGGATGTATGCCGAACGTCAAGGTGGTCGTTAATCTTACCAACGCGCCATCCTACGATGTACGCATCGGAGAGGGGATATCTTCTTCGCTTGGTGAGCGTATACGCTCGCTCGTGCCCCAGGCAAGTCGTGCCGTTATCATCAGTGATTCAAACGTGGCACCGCTCTATGTACAGCCTATTCGTGCCAGTTTGAAAGAGGCGGCTTTGCGTCCGCTTGATATTGTTGTGCCAGCCGGTGAACCGTCAAAGAGTATCGAATGTCTCGGCGAGATATGGCGGGCGCTTGCTTCTAAGCAGGTTGATCGCGATTGTGTAGTGGTTGCACTCGGCGGTGGTGTCGTGGGTGACCTGGCAGGCTTTGCTGCGGCAACGTATCTTCGTGGTGTGTCGTTTGTACAGGTACCAACGACCCTTTTGGCTATGGTTGATTCTTCAGTGGGAGGTAAAACCGGTATTGACTTACCCGAAGGAAAGAATCTTGCCGGATCCTTTTTGCAGCCACGGTATGTCTGCGCCGATCTTGATACCCTTTCAACACTCGACGGCCGCGAATGGACATGCGGCCTTGGCGAAATTGCTAAATCGGCTGTTATTGATTCTGACGAATTTTTCTTCTGGTTGGTTGAGCATGCCACTGATATCGCCCAGCGCAAGTCAGATATCGTGCAAGAGGCCATTATGCGCTGTGTGGTCTTTAAGGCTAACGTTGTCGCAGATGACGAGTTTGAACGTTCAGGGCGCCGTGCTTGTTTGAACTATGGTCATACACTTGGTCATGCTATCGAAACACTGGCGGGTCTTGGCACCTATTCTCACGGAGCATGCGTTGCGGAGGGAATGCGGTTTGCTGCCCGACTTGGTGCGGCGCTTGCGGGTGCTTCGCTTGATTTTGTGCACGAACAAGACAAGTTGCTTGATACGTTAGGGTTGGTGCCGCTTGATTTTTCAGCAGCGGTAGACGACATCATCGACGTTATGAAAAACGACAAGAAATCGCGGGCGGGCAAGATTAATTTTATTCTGCCACGCGATGTTGGCTCGTGGACGTTGCAGACAGTTGAAGAAGATGTGCTGCGCGAGCATCTTGATGCATGGGCCCGTTCAAAGGGCTGATGAACTGCTTATGAGGCGCAGGAAATCAGTGAAGTATCTATCCTAGTGATTTGCCAATGCATCGCCGAGCTGATGTGGTTGTGAGCAGGCTACTTATCATTCCGTTACCGATAAACTGCTGACGCATAGTCGCTCGTAATAATTGTTAAGAGGAGATCCCATGTTCGTAAAGCCTTCTGTTCAGTCGGCCGATACCGATAAAAGTGCTGTTGTGAATTCATCTGCGGCTGCGCAATCTACTGCGAAGGTGAACGCTGCTGTAAGTGCGGATGTTGCTGTAAGTGAAAATACTACTGCGAATATAGATACCGCTATGAATAGGGGTGTTGCTATGAGCAAGAATGCCACTGTAAGCGAAAAACGCTTTAATCGACTTGTTGCCACGATGCAGGCAGAAAAGCTCACGGCGTTCCTTGCGCGCGATACGTCGGATATTACCTGGCTGACCGCTTTTGAGGGAGTGTTCGACGACGAGCAAGCGCATGCGTTGCTCGTGTCTGCGTCAGATTACTGCCTACATACCGATTCTCGCTATGCGTCTGCCTGTCGTGCGGCGGCACAATCCTCGCCCGTAACGGTGGATGATCGACGAGTTTCTCATGCATGGTGGGCAGCGGATTATCTGAGTCACGCTGATATACAGCCGACAACAGAAGAACATGTTGCCTTTGGTATTGATGATGGCATCACCCTGGCGGAATATCGAGTGCTGGTTACTGCTTTTGCAGGTGAACTGCCTGATCTGCAGATTGTTGAGACACATGATGTTATCAAACGCCTGCGTGCAGTAAAAGATGCTGGTGAAGTAGTGCGCTTGCGCGCGGCACAAGCTATCACTGATGTAGCGTTCACACATATCGTGTCCTTTATAAAGCCGGGCATGACTGAGCGCGCTGTGCAGCTTGAATTGGAAGATTTTATGCGGCGCCACGGCGCGCAGGATCTTGCGTTTTCATCCATTGTTGCCAGTGGTGCCAACGGGGCAAATCCTCATGCCACGCCAGGCGAGGATAAGCTTGAGGCGGGGCAGTGTGTCGTGATGGATTTTGGCGCGCGGGCATGTGGGTACTGTTCCGACATGACGCGTACGGTGTTTATGGGCGAGCCCGATGCGCATCTTGTACAGGCGTATCGCACACTACGAGAGGCTAACGAACAGGTAGAAGCAATGCTCAAGCCCGGTGTGACAGGGGCAGAAGCGCACGCGCTTGCAGAAGCTGTGCTTGCTGCTGGAGGATATGGTGGCAAGATGGGTCATGGCCTGGGTCATGGTGTGGGTATCGACATCCATGAAGAGCCAGTTCTTTCTCCACGCAATACCGCAGTCCTTGAAACGGGCAATGTGGTAACTGTCGAGCCCGGTATCTATCTTGAGGGCGATTTTGGCATGCGTCTCGAAGATTTTGGCATCATTACCGAAGACGGTTTCGAGGTTTTCACTCGATCAACCCATGAAATGGTTATAATTTAGCGGTTGAGCTTGGGCTCAGAGTGCGTACGTAACGACGCCGCTGCCTGCTAGTTTGATAGAGCTGGTTGTCTCATGTGATTGAGCGAGGAAAGATAATCTATCGGATTGCACGCAGGGCAAGGAGGAAACATGGCAATTTCTACTGCCGATTTTAAGAACGGCATTTGTATTGAGTACAACGGTAAGCTGTGGACAATCGCGGAGTTTCAGCATGTAAAGCCTGGTAAAGGCGGTGCATTCGTGCGCACAAAGTTGCGTGATGTTCGCAGTGGACGCGTGGTTGAGTACACGTTTAATAGCGGTACCAAGTTTGATAGCGTGCGTCTTGAAGAACGCAGCATGCAGTATCTTTACACCGATGGCGCTGATTATTACTTCATGGATCCCACAAGCTATGAGCAGATGGGTATTCCCGCCGATGTTGTGGGGGCGACAGCGCAATGGCTGAAAGAAAATGATGAAGTGACACTGCAGTATGCTGGCGATGAACTAATTAGCTTGACACCAAAGATGTTTGTTGAGTTAGCGGTTGCTGAAACTGATCCAGGCTTTAAGGGTGATACCGTTCAGGGTGGCACGAAGCCAGCAACCTTGGAAACCGGTGCGGTCGTGCAGGTTCCTATGTATGTCAACGTGGGTGATGTCCTGCAGATCGATACGCGTGATGGCCGTTTCATTAAACGCGTTTAATTGCTCATACCAATCGATTGAAAAGAGTCGCTTCGTGCGGCTCTTTTTTGTTAATCTGCTTGGGTCTCGGACCTCGAGGGTATGGATTGTTTCTTTGCAGCTTACTTTCTTTGGCTTGGGCCTTCGGGAAAAGAGGTAATGAGCTGTATCAACATTCCTTTATTGGACACACTTTTGTTCTTTAACTCTCCTTTACCTCTTCCGTTGCTTCTTTCCTTTACCTTGATAAAAAGGGATTCTGACGTACATCAGAATCCCTTTCTGGACGTGGTTTACCTTTCAACAATTCCCTGTCTTTGCGACCTATCCGTTAATTAGCTTACGAGCGCGCCGGAAGAAGCAAAGCGATAAACTGTTCCGTCGATGATCTGCGTGCCGGTAACCATAGCTCCGGATGAACCGAGGTAATACCACGTACCATCGATCTCTTCCCAGTCAAGGGACATGCCGCCCCAATCCTTGAGGTAGTACCAGCTGCCATCAAGCTGCAGCCAGCCAGTTTGCATCGCACCCGATGCATCAAAGTGGTACCAGGTGTCATCGACATCCTGCCAGCCGAGGGCCATACCACCCCAGTTTTGGAGGTAATACCAGGTGTTATCGAGTTGCAGCCATCCGGTGACCATTGATCCATCGGTGTTGTAGTAATACCAGGTGCCATCAACTTGCTGCCAACCAGTTTGTGGCTGTGGATCGGGTTCGGAGGGGTCATACGGAGTTACTTTGTCAGACCCCGGATGCTCGCCGGTACCACCCTGAGACGACAGATTCGTTGCCCGTACCTTTACCGTCGGCACCACGCCATCGCCCGCTTGTCCATGGCGGCCGGTAACAGTCGGATAATCTTCAGGGGCAGATGCGCCGCCGGTGGCTTTGAGAGTGCCGACATCAACAATGCCCACACCGTCAATGCCATGTCCGGCTTTATTCTGGTAGGACTTGCCACCTGTTGTGATAAGTGTTCCTGCACCCTTAATCTGAGAACCTTCAGACATCACGATGCCCGATCCACCAGCACTTGGGTAAACCTCAACGGTGTCGCCACCTGAAATAGTAAGCGTCGAGCCTTCAGAAATGGTAACGGTGCCACTCTTGATAACCATACCGGCTTGTCCAGCGGTTCCAGCCGTACCCTCGTCGCCCGTAATGGTGACATTACCCTTAATCGTGACGTTGCCATTAACGACAACCGGAGTGGTTGACTCAGGAGCGGTGTAGCTTCCGTCGGTCAGATAGTGGGCATGAGAATTGAGGTTTGCATTCTCAAGCGTGCTGCCTTCATTGAGGGTGATAGTGTCAGTCGTGGTCGAACGAGCGCCGGTCGATAGCGTGCCGCCATTCACCTCAATGGGACCAAAAGCGACCGAATCGTCAAGCGTCAGTTTGGCGCCCTTTTCAACGATCACTTTCACGCTTGAGTTGATCTTCATGTTGCTGATGGTGACATCGGCGCCAGCCGGTATCGTCAGCGTTTCGCTTGCGTAATCTTTCTTGCCGCTGCCAATTTGGCCATACACACCGGATTCGTGCGAACCCCAGATGTGCTTAAGCGTCGTGGGAATAACCGCATTGCCCGTGTTTGCAATTTCATACGGCTCCATATCCCAGCTTTCGGTTCCCGCTGGTAAATCAGCCAAGCGCTCGGAGAGATTCTTGTTGTTCTCATAGATGCGAAGGTCGACGGAATTGGAGGTTGCGCTTCGTGCTCCGTCGGTTACGGTAGCCTTACCTGGTATGTTCCAGCGGCGGCAGGGGTGCCGTTAACGTAAATGGTGTCGTAAATAAGTTGAGCATGCATGCCGCTTCCATCAGGGCTGATGTTGAGCGAAACACGCGTATTCGGATGTGCCCGTTGGAAGTCAAGGATGGATACTGCTTCGCTGGAGCCTTCGGTTACATACAGCGAAAGCTTATTTTTTGCGTTCGACGTTCCGTGTTCCCTGACCGTTGCAGCATTTTCGGGCGTTGAAGAAGCGCTTGACTCATGTGTGGCAGAATGCCAACGTTTTGAAGAGATCTTTAGTCATACACGGTCAACTTCCGAATTAAGCCGTCTGAATGGGGCGCTTGGCATGCCCGTGTCGGTTGATCCTCAGCTTGCCGATCTTTTACGGCTTGCACTGGATTATTGCGCGGCAACCGAAGGGCTGTTCGATATTACGGCGGGTGAGTTGGCGCATCTTTGGAATTTTCATCGGGCTCAAATGCCGACTTCTGATGATATTCGCCGTGCACACTCGCATACCGATTTTCGCCAAGTGCATGTGAATGGTCAGGTGGTCTGTATTGATGACGCTGCTGCGCGAGTGGTGCTTGGTGGCATTGCAAAGGGTTACATTGCCGATAAATTGCGTGATGCGCTTCGTGCAGCCGGTATCCGTTCGGCGGCAATAGATCTTGGCGGTGATATTGCGGTACTTGGAGCTCGTCCGGATGGAAAACCCTGGGAAGTGCCTGTTGCCGATCCGCGTATCGTTGCAGGTAACGCTGCTTTTGTGCTCGTGTGTGATGCTGCTGTCATTACGAGTGACGTGTATGAGCGTTTCTTTGAAGAAGCAGGGAAGCGCTTTCATCATATTGTTGATCCGCGTACTGGCTATCCAGCACAAAGCGATCTCGTAGCTGTTAGCGTTATTGCCCGTGATGCGCTTGATGGTGATGGATACTCGACGGCACTGCTCATTATGGGTTTGCGCCGTGCTTACGAGTTCGTAGAGGCTCACGATGGAATCGAGGCATTGTTTTTTAGGGAAAAGGGTGCGCCAATTGCAACGAGTGGGTTGCGCCACATGAAAGCGGCGCAGATATCTGCGCCGCTTGGTGATGAATCCCATCCTGTATGGGAGCCCGTTTTTTGCTCGTAAACCAAAGGTAGTTGAGCATATGGTCGAGGCGTTTGGTACCGCAGTCCCTCTAGGTATCTATGTATTCCTACCTCTTTACCTCTAGCTCTTTCATTTACTCAAGAGAATTTTGGGTTTAGGTAACTTCAACTGAGCTTAGGCGACAGGGGCGGTCTCACGATCGGCACCCGGGGTATAATCGATACCTTTTTTTGTCCATTCTGCGTACTCAGCTGTAGCGGTGAAGAGCGCGTCGGATGAAGAATTGAGTGCGGTCTCGCAGGAGTCTTGAATAACGCCGATGATAAAGCCAATGCCGACAACCTGCATGGCAATGTCATTAGGCAATCCCAACAGCGAGCAGGCGACTGGAATCAGCAACAGGCTGCCGCCTGCAACACCTGAAGCACCCGCTGCAGATACAGCAGCAAGCACGCACAGGATAACAGCGGTAATAAAGTCAACTTGTACACCCATAGTCTGTGCGGCCGCCATAGCCATCACCGTAATGGTGACGCAGGCACCAGCCATATTGATTGTCGCACCAAGCGGAATAGATACCGAATAGTTGTCTTCGTTGAGACCCAGCTTGCGGCAAAGTTCAAGGTTGATGGGAATATTTGCAGCTGAAGAACGAGTAAAGAAGGCAGTAATCGCTGAATCACGCAGACAGCGCAGCACCAGTGGATAGGGATTCTTCTTGATATTGACCCATATCATAAGCGGGTTGGTGATAAAGGCAATCACCAGCATGCAGCCAACAAGCACGAGGATAAGCGCGCCGTATTCCGTGAAGATACCAAGTCCACTTGTTGATACTGCGTTGTACACCAGACCCAGCACACCGAAGGGAGCAAACGCGATAACCCAGCGGACGACTTTTTGAATAGCTTCTGCAATGCTATCAAAGACTTGCTTGGTGCCTTCGCTTGCGGTGCGTAGAGCAATACCAACAAGGATAGCCCAGGTAAGAATACCCAAGAAGTTCGCTTTCGAAAGAGCATCGACCGGATTAGCTACAACGCTTACGAGCAGGTTTGAGATAACTTCAGCAATGCCTGAAGGGGCCGATTTTTCGGCTGCTTCAACAAGGGTAAGATGCAGTGGGAACAAGTAGCAAGCAAATACGGAAATGATGCCAGCAATAAACGTGCTGATGACATAGAGGATAACCACTCGTTTCATGTTCCCTACTTTGCTGGCGTTTGCCAGTGCCGCCAAAATAAGGAAGAACACGAGGATTGGCGCAACGGCCTTTAAGGCTGAAACAAACAGAGTCCCCAAGAGTACGATAGCTTCGGAGCCTGGCATTAAAATTGCCAAAATGGTGCCGATAATCAATCCGCAAACAATGCGGCCGATGAGGCTCCATTCATTCCATTGATTCCAAATTCGTCTTACCATAATTCCTCCTGCCAGTTTGCGTGTATACCGACCTATTTTCAATTCACCGCAGGTCGAAGGCAAGCGTTTTCCGTAAAGCCCGTGCGCTTCAGCGGTCGATGGGCGCCTTGCGGGGTTGGGCGGCGTGACCAAGCGTCGGCAGAGTTGTGTACCTGTCGATGAGATTGCCGCTCCCACGGCGGGCTGGCGGCTGCTTTCTCTATAATATGGTGTTCGGATATTCGGATAGGCACGAAGGATGAGTATGCCAAAATTGCAACTTATGGATACCACCATCCGTGATGGCCAGCAAAGTCTGTGGGCGACGCGCATGCCCGTTGGTGACATGTTGCCGATCTTGCCCGCGATGGACAAAGTTGGCTATTGGGCCATTGAGGCCTGGGGTGGGGCTACATTTGATACCTGCCTGCGCTTCCTCGATGAAAACCCGTGGGAACGCTTGCGCCAGATTAAAGCTAAAACACCCAACACGCGACTTGCGATGCTTACACGCGGGCAGAATTTAGTGGGATACAAGCATTATTCGCGCGATATCGTCAATCGCTTTTTGAAGGCAGCTCAGCGCAATGGTGTTGATGTCTTCCGTGTGTTCGACGCATTGAATGATATTCGCAACGTTACCGATTCAGCTGAGGCGGTAAAAGAAGCGGGCGGCTGGTTTGAAGGGGCAATAAGTTACACTATCAGCCCTGTTCATACGCTTGACAGCTATCTTGAATATGCACAGCAGCTCAAGGAATTGGGCGCTGATTCCATTGCCATTAAAGATATGGCGGGCATGCTCACGCCCTATCGTACTGAACGTATGGTGCGTGCACTGAACGATGAAATCGGCTTGCCGGTGCATGTGCACTGCCATTACGTTGGTGGCATGGCGCCAGCTAACATCCTTAAGGCAGCCGAAGCAGGAGCTGCTATTGCCGATACAGCAAGTGCTCCGCTGGCGTTTGGTAACAGCCAGCCAGCGGTGGAAATGATCGTAGCGGCTCTGCAAGAAAGTGCCTTTTCAACGGGTTATGACCTCGATCTTCTGTTTGAAATTGCTGAATATTGGGAAGAAGTTCGTCGACGGACTCATCATAAACGCGGTGTGTCGAGCCTGACCCACATGAAAGTGTATAGTCACCAGGTTCCCGGTGGCATGATGAGCAATCTTATGGCTCAACTGGAAGTTCAAAATGCCGCCGATCGTATCGACGATGTTATGCGCGAGATTCCTAAGGTGCGCGCCGAAGTGGGGTATCCACCTCTCGTAACGCCGATGAGTCAAATTGTGGGTACGCAAGCAGTGTTCAATGTGATTACCGGCAAACGCTGGGGAGTAGTCTCCAAGGAAATGAAAGACTACATCTGTGGCTATTATGGCAAGGCACCGGGACCTATGGATGCCGAAATCGTGAAAAAGGTCGTTGGCGATTCGGCAATTCTGCCACCTGATGTCGCGCCAAGCAGTCTTGTGACCACCACCTACGAAAGCGTGGCAGACGAAATCGGGGATTTGGCGAAGACCGAAGAAGACGTGCTGATGTACGCCTTATTCCCGAACGAAGCACGTACCTATTTAAGTAAACACCGCACATCTGAAAAGGTCGATTTCCTTATGGAGGGGGAGTCGAGCGGAACCAAGGAGGACGATTACGTGGATATCAACCAAATTCGCGAGCTTGTTCGTGTCGCCGAGGAAAGCGGCGTTGGTGAGATCGTTGTCGAAGAAGAGGGTGCGCGTATTGCCGTACGTATGCCAGGCATGATGTCGGTAGCTCCGGCTGCAGTACCGGCGGCAAATGGAGCAGCGCCTGTTGCGGCTAGTGCCTCTGTTCCCGCGGCAGCACCTGCGGCGCCTGTTGCCGATGCTGCAAATACGCGTCCTGCTTCTTGGAAGCCAGTATGTGCACCGATGGTGGGCACCTTCTATGCCGCTCCGGCGCCAGGTGAACCCGCATTTGTATCGGTGGGAGATGAAGTAACCGCTGGTCAAACACTGGCTATCATCGAGGCTATGAAGTTGATGAACGAAATTGGTGCCGATGAAATGGGTACCATTCGAGAGGTTTGCATCGAGGATGCTCAACCGGTCGAGTTTGGCACCGTCCTGTTTTATCTTGAGCCGCATAACACGGCGGAAGCAACCGGTCCGGAGAGTGCCTAATGTTTGATAAGGTACTCATCGCCAATCGCGGGGAAGTAGCACTGCGCGTTATGCGCGCCTGTCGCGAGATGGGCATCAAAACGGTTGCTGTCTATTCCACCGCCGATGCCGATACGCTGCCCGTGCGCTATGCCGACGAGGCGGTTTGTATTGGTCCTGCGCCGGCAGGCAAGAGTTATCTGGTCATGTCGAATGTTATTGCTGCGGCAAAGACCACCGGCGCGCAGGCGATTCATCCTGGCTATGGATTTTTGTCCGAGAATGCAGAGTTTGCACGCGCTTGCGCCGACAACGATCTGGTGTGGATCGGGCCAGCTCCTGAGTGCATCGAGCGTATGGGCGATAAGAGTCGGGCACGTGACACGATGAAAGCATGTGGCGTGCCAACGGTTCCCGGATCGGATGGCACTATCGAGTCGGTCGAAGAAGCGCGTGCGTTCGCTGAATCGGTGGGTTGGCCGGTGCTTATTAAAGCAAGTGCTGGTGGTGGCGGCAAAGGTATGCGTGAAGTGCATGACCCTGCCGATCTTGAGGCACAGTTTACTGCTGCGAAGACTGAGGCGCAGGCTGCTTTTGGCAATGATGATGTGTATCTTGAAAAGCTTGTGTTGCGTCCACGTCATGTGGAAATACAGGTGCTGGCCGATGCTTTTGGCAACTTTGCGGCCCTCTGTGAACGCGACTGTTCTATCCAGCGTCGTCATCAAAAACTTCTGGAAGAAGCGCCCAGCCCCGCGCTGGATGAAGTCACCCGCACCGCTATGTGCGAGGCAGCTCGTCGTGCTGTTGAAGCGGTGGGTTACCGTTCGGCGGGCACAATCGAGTTTCTTCTTGATTCTGATAACAAGTTTTACTTCATGGAAATGAACACGCGTGTGCAGGTGGAGCATCCAGTAACCGAAATGATTACTGGTGTTGATATCATTAAGGAGCAGCTTCGCATTGCCGCAGGTGAAAAGATGCTTTCAGCTTCTCGTGAGCGCTTTGTACCGAATGGCCACGCGATTGAGTTTCGTATCAATGCAGAAGATCCTGACCAGGAATTTCGACCGTGTCCTGGTACAATTGAGCGACTTGTGGTGCCGGGTGGGCCTGGTGTGCGTATCGAGAGTTATCTTGAGCAAGGTAGCCACATCAGCCCCTATTACGATTCGTTGATTGCAAAGCTCATCGTGTGGGGGTCCGATCGCGATGAAGCCATTGCACGAGGCAGGCGCGCTCTTTCGGAATTCGTTATTGAGGGTCCTGGCATCAAGACAACGATTCCGTTTCATCAGCGCGTGCTTGATATTGAAACGTTTAAGGCAGGCAATGCTTGTACTGATTTCATCGAAACGGAGATGGGAGAATAGGTTATGTCCGATCTAAACGTAGAAGGAATGGCACTTGCAGACGGGGTGCTTGAAACCATTATCTCAATTGCAGTGCAAGAAGTAGAAGGCGTTGCTCGCGTAGGTGGGGCGTCTGCGGCTGGTGGATTGTTCTCGTCGCGCAAAGCAAAACCGGTCACCCGCGGTATTGAGGTTTCAACCGACGAGGATGATGGCATTGCTGTTTCTGTGCGCATCGAGGTTGTGTTTGGCCAGGTGCTGCCCGAGGTTGCCCAAGCAGTGCGCACTGCGGTTGCCAATGCTGTTCTTACCCAGGTGGGAGCGCATGTTTCCTCGGTAGACGTCTATATTGACGGTATTCGCTTCGAGTAGGGGACCAACGTGGCGAAACGGCATGAGCGTACCCTTGCGCGACGCATGGCAGTGCAGGTCCTCTATGAGGGCGAGATTACTGATACCCTTGCTTCTGAGATAGTGCTTCGACCCGATGCGGTACCCGATGGGGGTGCGCTGCCTGCGTATGCAGTCTCGCTTGTTGAAGGTGTCTGCGCTCATCGAGTTGCAATTGATAACAAAATCGCAGCCGCTTCCGAAAACTGGTCGGTTGGTCGTATGCCGCTTGTTGATCGTGCCATTATGCGGCTGGCGGTATTTGAGATGACCCATTGCGACGATGTACCGCTTTCGGTTTCTATTAACGAGGCGGTTGAACTTGCAAAGGAATTTGGCGGTGCTGATGATTCGGCGCGCTTTGTCAATGGCATTTTAGGGCGTATTGCCCGTCAGGATAATGAAGACGCCGAACTACCTGAGTTGTCGGACATGTCTGACGCTGTTGATGAATCTGATACGGCAGGAGAGAAAGCATGAACGGCACAGGCGCTGATCAAGCCGATGATCTTACCTTTGAGGGTGTCAACGACCGTCTGACGGAGATTGTTGATGCGGTCTCCAACGATGACATTTCGCTGGAAGAGGCGCTTGATCTCTTTGAAGAAGCCATAGACCTAGGCATGCAGGCATCTTCGCTACTTGAAGAAGGTATTGTGCAAGAATCGCCAGATAAAGATAGCGCATTGCATGAAAGTGACGGGGCTGGCATCGCGTCTAATCCTACTGGCATTAAGCCTAACCCTGTTGACCCTGTTGGTATTGCGTATAACCCTGTTAGCACTACCTCTAACTTCAGTTCACCTGCTGAATAACAGGTACTTGGATTATTTTGCGGATGTGACGTGCCGCAGAAGAATGTATGCCGCAGAAGCATGAAACGTGCAGCGACAACGAAAGGAGGCATGATAAGTGAATCATAAGCGCATACTAGACAGTATCGAGAGTCCTCAAGACCTCAAAGGTATGAGTGTGTCTGATCTTACCACCCTGTGCAATGAATTACGCACGGAAATGGTCAAAGTTACTTCCCAGAATGGCGGGCACCTTGCATCGAGTCTTGGTGCGGTAGAAACTATCGTGGCTCTTCATTCGTTGCTTGATTGCCCCGACGATAAAATTGTTTTCGATGTGGGTCATCAGGCCTATGCGCACAAACTTCTGACCGGTCGTCGCTCTCGCTTTTCTACCTTGCGGCAGCTTGATGGTATTACCGGGTTTCCAAATCCGGATGAAAGTCCCTATGACGTTCACCCTTCTGGGCATGCTTCCGATAGCTTATCGATTGCTATGGGGCTTGCGAAGGCACGCGATTTATCAGGTACATCAAACAAGATCGTTGCACTCGTTGGAGACGCTGCACTTTCTGGCGGTATGGCTTTTGAAGCGCTCAATCATATTGGTCAAGAACAGACACCAATGGTTATCGTACTCAACGACAACGGAATGTCTATTTCGCGACCGATCGGTGCGCTCGTTCGTCATTTGGGAAATCTGCGGGCGAGCAGTCAGTACCGGCATACGCGCGATGCGCTTCAAGAAGCGATGGAAGACCGCGGTCCCTTAACGCAAGGGTTACTCGATTTAGGTCGGAATATGAAGGAATCCATGAAGCAGTTTGTGATTCCTCATGCGATGGTCTTTGAACAGCTCGGCATTACCTGTACCGCACCGGTTGATGGTCACGATGTTGGTCTTCTGCGTGAGATGTTTTCAGTAGCGCTGGCAGCTGATGCTCCCGTGCTCGTGCATGTGGTTACGCGCAAGGGAGCAGGGTACGCTCCTGCAGAGGCAAGCCCCGAAAAGTTTCACGGCATTTCCGCCTTCGACATTAAGACAGGTCTCACAAAGAAAAAGCCAGCTACTGCCCCTACCTATACGAGTGCTTTTGCTTCGGCGCTTATGGCTGAAGCAAAGGTCGATCCTGACATTGTTGCTATTACAGCAGCTATGAAGTCGGGTACCGGTTTGGCGGATTTTGCAGCGACGTACCCAGAGCGTTTCATCGATACGGGAATTACCGAAGAACATGCGCTTGGTTTAGCTAGTGGACTAGCTGCAGGCGGTAAAAAACCGGTTGTTGCAATCTATTCCACGTTTCTACAACGTGCAATTGACCAGGTTATTATTGATAATGCCTTGCCACATCAGCATACGGTTCTTGCTATTGATCGAGCGGGGTTGGTGGGTGATGACGGTCCCACGCACAACGGCGTTTTTGATATTGCCTATCTGCGCATGATTCCTCATATGAAGATCATGGCTCCTTCTAATGAAGTCGAACTGGCGAGCGCTCTGCATACGGCATTAGCCGATACGTCAGGTCCTGTTGCGTTGCGGTATCCACGCGGCGAAGCCGAGGGTGCTATCAATCCGAATGGTCCCGAGACGTGGAAGCCGGGACAGTCACTTGTCCGTCGTGTAGGCGACGATGTAGCGATTCTTGCCTTTGGGCGTCTTGTGAATGAAGCGCTTGGTGCCGCCGATCTCCTTGCCAAAGCGGGTATAGAAGCACGGGTCGTTGATATGCGGTGGTGCAAGCCGCTTGATGAAGAAGCGATTGCTCAAGCTGCTACCACTCGTCTTATTGTGACGGCAGAAGAGGGTGTTATTGCCGGGGGTGCTGGTGAAGGGGTTCTCGGTGTTCTTGCGCAGCGAAACCTTGCCTGTCCCTCGCTTCTTTTAGGCATTCCCGATCGTTTTGTTGAGCAGGGGAAGATACCGGCGCTCTTTAAGCGTTTGGGTCTTGATGCAGCAGGAATGGCACGTCGCATAGAACAAGCGCTGCGCGATAAAAGCTGATCGTTGCATGAGCCCTGTGAGGCAGTATGTGAGATAAGTTCGTATATTCTTTGCGAGGGAAGTATTTCCTTGCCAATAAGTTCCTTTTCTTGTGCGTATCACGTAAGATATCGTCTTACGTTTGAGTATTGATTGGACTGGATAGCATTATGTTTACTCAACCGCAAATCATAGCCATCGTCGTATTTGTCGGCGTTATGACGCTTGTCGCCACCGAAAAGGTGCACCGTTGTTTGGCAGCTCTTGCCGGCGCGCTCATTCTTGTTGTGACGGGTGTTATTAGTTTCGATACGGGAATCTCCCATATCGATTTCAACACTATCGGTGTTTTACTGGGCATGATGCTTTTTGTCTCGGTGATAAAAGAATCGGGTCTGTTTGAATATACGGCACTGAAAGCTGCGCAGATTGCCAAGGGTGATCCATGGCGTATTATGGTGGCGTTTATACTGATAACTGCCATGCTTTCAGCACTGCTCGATAACGTGACCACCGTGTTGCTGGTCGGTCCTATGACTCTTGTTGTCTGTCGGATGCTTGAAATTAATCCGATACCGTTTTTCCTTACTGAAATTATGGCGAGTAACATTGGTGGTACAGCAACGCTTATCGGCGATCCGCCTAACATCATGATCGGCTCGGCAGCAAACCTGACTTTTTTCGATTTCGTTGCCAATGATGCACCGGCGGTTGTTGTTATTCTTGCTGTTGTTATTCTGGCATTCCGTTTTATGTATGGGCGCAACATGGGCGTTGACGAGACGCATCGCGCTGCCATTATGAAACTCAATCCTAAAGAGAAGATTCGTGACTTAAGTCTTTTCCGAAAGAGCCTCGTCATGATTGCCCTTGTGGTGGTCTTCTTTATGGTTCATGGACAGCTTGGTCTTGAATCCAGTGTCATTGCGCTGTCTGCCGCCTGCATCATGATGCTTATTGGTCGCGCCGATTTGGAATTGTCTGTGTTCAACGTGGAGTGGACAACCATTGGCTTCTTCTGTGCCCTCTTTATGGTTGTTGGTGCCCTATCTGAAACCGGTGTTATTACCATGCTGGCTGAATGGATTATGGACATCACAAACGATAATCCGCTTGCCATGATGATCGTGATTCTCTGGGCGAGCGCCATTATTAGCGCGGTGCTCGACAACATTCCGTTTGTCGCCACAATGATTCCTGTCATCACTGCCATTGGGATGACCGGTGTGGATGTCGTTCCCCTGTGGTGGGCTCTTTCGCTTGGCGCGTGCTTAGGTGGCAACGGTACGCTTATCGGAGCAAGCGCCAATGTGGTGTTATCGTCTATTTCGACGAAGGAAGGGTATCCCATTTCCTTCATGGACTTCACGAAGGTTGGCTTCCCCGTCATGATACTTACGGTAGCGGTGGCGACGGTTTACTGTCTTATCCGCTATGGCTTGCCCATGATGTAGTCGGTACTGCAAAAGGGATAAAAAACGAGGTTGCACGCGCCCACATGGGTCTGCCAATGACGCAAGAGGCATTGCACCGCTTATCTATGCTGAAGCTGTTATCCCTCTGGTTCCCTGAATGGCTTGATCGGTCTCCATCGTCTTATGCCTGCCTGTTGGCGTTGTGCTGGCAGGCAGATAGCCATAAACAATCACATACATGGCTTTGAATATGCCAATTTCTGGCACTCCAGGTCATCTCTATTACCTGGTAGATTACGTAAAAGCCATCGTCCTTTTGCGCCCTTTTATTCTCGCGTACTAAACCGTATGATCAGCCTAAACTGCCTGTTCTGAAACGTATCTGCTGGGATGCGTTTGAAGGTTGCGGCAGTATGGGGTGCTGCCGGTGGTATCTCGATTGGCAGTTCACATGAAGCAATCGCGCGTGAGTGTGAACTTACTAAAGGGGAGCACCAATGAACCGCGAACATCTAAATGAATGTAATAGCTCGTGAGTGTGGGTGTTGGATGTGGGTGAACCTGGCTACCAGTTATACGGGGTTCTTTTTGTCAAGCTCGGGCAAAATGAGCAGGTGTGAGACGTGGGTGGATCTGTCATACCAAGTCTGCCTATCATGTCGCTGCTTTTCTCGGGAATTATTGAGGCTGTTCTCTCAGTTGAGATCAGCTCGGAAGCTGTTATCGCCGTGCTTGTTGCTGGGGTCGTAGGGGCTGTTTCCTCAGCGGCAAGTAGCATCTTTGTGTGGCATTTCTTGATGCATGTCGGGGTGAAGCCGCCTCGATGGCAACCTTTCTTGCTCTGTCTTTTCTGCATGGCACTGTGCATCGTTGTTACTGCCGCACACCCATCCTCAGTTATTGATGCGTGTGATAGGAGTCTGGTGGCAGGTATTTTGATGGCCGCTGCTTGGTCAGATGGAACCTGTCGATTAATTCCTGATGCGTTGTCGTATGGGGGCGCTGGCTTACATCTAATCCTTCTGATAGGTGCTCATCTGTATGCTGGTACACAAAGCGCTATCCCATCCGCGGTTTTTCATGCCGTTTTAAACGCATTCGGTATGGTGGCGTTACTTGCTGTTGCTGCACTCTGCTGCTACAAGTCGCGTGGCTACCGTTCGACTGACAAAACATTGTCCTCTCGATTGCTACTTAGAGCACCTATAGACTCTCGGCGTAGTCCTGTTGAATCTATCTGTGCCATATCATCCAGAACGTCCGCAGTGGCTACCACACCCGTAGTGCCGGCGGCTCCGAGCGAACTTACTCGGCGCTCTTCTGATAACAGCACCCTTAGTGCTGCACCAATTGGCGGGGGAGATATCAAGCTGATTGCCTGTATCACTTTTTGCTGTGGATGGTGGAGCACGCTTTCTCTTGTCGGCGTTGCCTGTCTGCTTGCGTTAGCCAGTGCAATTTTGCGACAGCTATATAGCCGCTTGCATGCTGCAAAGAACCGCAAGCCGTTCTCTGTATATCCTCGTTTGTTGTCCCATGCAACATTCCCGTTTGTCCCCTCAATTGCTGTGGCGTTCTGGGTAGTCTCGCTTTAGCGGGTTAAACACAAAATCGGTTGGACTGAGATGCTTTTTAGCAGCGTGTAGGGCAGCAGTGGCGAGGCGTAAGATGCTCAAGGATTAATCGCGTGGCGACCTGGTGTCTGTGCTACAATGGCTTGGTCTGTCTGGCGGAGGGCTAGATGGGCAGGTATTGTTGGCCCCCGAGACATGTTTGAAAACGCCCTTGGGCGCCGTGAACATGGTTTAACCAGCACGCATTCATGACGAAGGGTCCCCGTTGTTTTGAAAGGGGTCCATTTTGACCGAAATCAAGAACCCGTCCGTGATCGATTACGAGGACGTTCCCGACGATCAGATGAACGCGATGATCGATGGTACGTTGACCGAATTTGATGAGGGCGATCTCGTCGACGGCACAGTTGTCAAGATTGAGCGCGACGAAGTGCTGGTTGACATCGGATTCAAAAGCGAGGGTGTTATTCCCGCTCGCGAGCTGTCTATTCGCAAAGATGCCGATCCATCTGACATTGTGAATCTGGGCGATTCTATTGAAGCGCTGGTGCTGCAGAAGGAAGATAAAGACGGCCGTCTGATTCTGTCCAAGAAGCGTGCTGAATACGAGCGTGCTTGGATTTCTGTTGAAGAGAAGTTCAAGGCTGGCGAAATCGTTTCTGGTGAGGTTATCGAAGTTGTCAAGGGTGGCCTGATTCTCGATATCGGCCTGCGCGGCTTTCTGCCCGCTTCCCTTGTTGACTTGCGTCGCGTAAAAGATCTTGATATGTATCTGGGCACTCCCCTTGAAGCACGCGTTATCGAAATGGATCGCAACCGCAACAACGTGGTGCTTTCTCGTCGTGTCCTTCTGGAAGAAGGTCGCAAGAACGAGCGCGCCGAAATTCTTTCACGTCTAACCAAGGGCATGCGCCTGAAGGGTACTGTGTCCTCGATCGTCGATTTCGGTGCCTTCGTGGATCTGGGTGGCATCGATGGTCTGGTTCACATTTCCGAACTCTCTTGGAGCCACGTCAACCATCCTTCCGAGGTCGTCAAAGTTGGTGACGAAGTAGAGGTTCAGGTTCTCGACGTCGACTTGCAGCGTGAGCGCATTTCGCTGGGTCTCAAGCAGACGACTGAAGATCCGTGGGTTAAGCTGGTAGAAAGCTATCCAGTTGGAAGCATTATTGATGGTAAGGTTACCAAGACGGTTCCATTTGGCGCCTTTGTCGAACTTGGCCCCAACGTTGAAGGCCTCGTGCATATCTCTGAGATGGCTAACAAGCACATTGAAGCCCCCACGCAAGTTGTGCATGCGGGCGATGAAGTGAAGGTCAAGGTCATGGAGATCAATACCGAGCGCCGTCGCATTAGCCTGTCTATGAAGGCTGCTGCTGAGGATCTTGGTATTGAGATTGCTGTTGCCGAGCCCGATCCGGCTGCTCTGGAAGAAAAAGCTGCTCGTCAGGCCAAGCGTGCCGCGCGGGAAGCCGAAGAAGAAGAGCAAGAAGATTAAATCGCGTTGAGATAGATAACGCTTCTTGAAATAATGCTTCAGAAGCGCAGACTTCTATTACAAACAAGGTCGCTCGCAGCATGCAGGCGGCCTTGTTTTTGTATCAATAATAGCTGCAATGGATGGTACGATAGCAGCGTCCCGCTTTCTTGGTTTGCAACAGGAGGATGATCACGCATGAAGAGGTGCGTTCTGATCGGTGGTATCGGTTCTGGTAAGTCCACGGTATCTCGCATGCTGCAAGAACATGGCGCTGCATGTGTCGATTTGGATGATTGCGGACACGAAGTTTTACTTAATCCAACCGTTATTTCAATGCTGACTGAAACCTTTGGCGAGGACATCCTTGATGCACAAGGGCAGATTGATCATGCGGCACTGGCGCAGAAGGCATTTGCGACACCACAGGCAACGGTTCGTTTGAATGCTATCACTCAGCCGCGTCTTTTACGTATCGCACAGAAGCGCCTTGATGACCTCGAAGCGGATGGCTGCGCGATCGCCTTTGTCGAGATATCGGCCTACGATGGGCCAGATGGCACGTTTGCTCCCTTGTTCCGCACCGATGATGCGGTGATATCAGTCACGGCACCCAAGCGTCTGCGTATCGAGCGGGCAATTGGCAAGGGATATTCGGAACAAGACGTACGCAACCGCATTGCGCGGCAGGTAAGCGATGCGCAGCGAGCATTATGGGCTGATTTTGTTATCAGCAATAAAGGAACGCTGGCCGACCTGCAGGCACATGTGGATGCTATCTGGAAAAAGATAACCGCTTAAACACAGCTTTCTTCCGCATCATTTTTTATAGTTACCCCCCCTATACTGAGAGCCGTTGCCGCTATTGCATCGCAGCGGCTTTTCTTTAAGCAAAGGTGGTTACATGCCGCATCTTTCAAATATTGATGGGTCAACAATGGAAGGAAAGCTTCCCGACGTACGTTTAGCGGGACAGCCGTTTCGAGTGGTGGCACCTTTTGAGCCCTCGGGCGATCAGCCGGCTGCCATCCGTGCACTTGCGCAGGGTGTTCAGGATGGATTGCGCTATCAAACACTCCTTGGTGTGACGGGCAGTGGCAAGACGTTCACGATGGCTAAGACCATTGAAAGCCTCCAGCGTCCAACGCTCGTGCTTGAACCAAATAAAACCCTCGCAGCTCAGGTTGCTGCTGAGTTGCGCGAGTTTTTCCCCGATAACGCAGTTGTTTATTTTGTTTCGTACTACGACTATTACCAGCCCGAAGCATACGTTCCATCCACTGATACCTTTATTGAAAAAGACGCTTCCATTAATGAAGAGGTGGAAAAGCTGCGTCATGCTGCGACAAGTGCCTTACTGTCACGCCGCGATGTGATTGTTGTTGCATCAGTCAGCTGCATCTATGGCATTGGCAGTCCGATGGATTATGCGGGCATGGCGGTGTTTGCCGACAAAGATAAGCCGATTGACCGTGATCAAATGATCCATGGACTTATTGACATTCAGTACGACCGCAACGATTACGAATTGACGCGCGGTACGTTTCGGGTGCGGGGTGATGCACTCGATGTATTTCCTCCGTATGCAGACAACCCGATTCGTCTTGAATTTTGGGGTGATGAGATTGAGTCAATTACGGAAATCGATAACGTAACTGGTGAAGTGCTCAATAGCTACGAAGCGCTTCCTATCTGGCCAGCCTCGCATTATGTTACCGCTAAACCCAAGATGGATCATGCTATTAAGACGATCCGCGAAGAATTGCGTGAGCGTCTGGCGCAGTTCAAAGAAGAGGGCAAACTGCTGGAAGCACAACGCCTTGAGATGCGTGTTTCGTACGATCTCGAGATGATGGAAACAATGGGTTTCTGCAGCGGCATCGAAAATTATTCGCGTCATCTAGATGGTCGTTCTCCTGGTGAGCCGCCGTATACGTTACTTGATTACTTTCCGCGCGATTTCATTTGCATCGTCGACGAAAGTCACGTAACAGTGCCGCAGGTTCGCGGCATGCACGAAGGTGACCGCAGCCGTAAGGTTACCTTGGCTGAGCACGGTTTTCGTCTGCCGAGCTGTTTGGATAACCGTCCCTTGCGTTTTGACGAATTTGAGCAACGCGTCGGTCAGTTTATCTATGTGTCGGCTACTCCTGGTGACTATGAGAATCGCGTAAGCCAGAAAACAGTTGAACAGATTATTCGTCCAACCGGCCTGCTTGATCCTGAGATTATCGTGCGACCAACTGCAAGTCAGATCGATGATATTATCGACGAGGCCCGTGCACGTGCGCAAAATCATGAACGCACGCTGATTACTACGTTAACGAAGAAAATGGCAGAAGATCTAACTGATCATCTACTTGATCAGAGTATCAAGGCGCGCTATATGCATTCCGATATTGGTACGCTTGAACGTGTGGATATCTTACGCGAGCTGCGCCAAGGAAAATTCGATGTTCTTGTTGGTATCAATCTACTGCGTGAAGGGCTTGACTTACCCGAGGTGTCGCTGGTGGCCATTCTTGATGCCGACAAAGAAGGTTTCTTGCGCCATTATCGATCGCTCATTCAGACCATTGGTCGTGCGGCGCGAAATGCCCATGGTCAGGTAATTATGTATGCCGATAAGCGCACTGATTCCATGGACTTGGCTATCACGGAAACGCAACGCCGACGTGCCCTTCAGATGGCCTATAACGAAAAACATGGGATTACTCCCCAGACAATCAAAAAAGACATCAATGACATCATGGATTATGTCCAGCAGGAAGCAGGGGATGTTTCAGCTGAGCAGATCAACCAAGAGCTTGCAAGCCTATCGCGGGGCGAAGTTATGCGCGTGGTGGCCGCAATGGAAGAAGACATGCGCCAGGCTTCGGCTGACCTTGACTTCGATCGGGCTGCTTCACTGCGCGATCAGATTGTTCGTTTGAAATCTCAAGTTGAGGGACAAAGCGAAGAAGATGTCTTGGCTGGCTTGAAGAAGACAGCGCGAAAGGGGAGTGATTTCGGTCGCCGCAAACGTGCTTAGTGCTGGCAATGCGATAAAATGGAATACATAGCAGGCAAGGGGGCGATTCGAATGAAGATCCGCTTTTTGGAGCCGGGAAACCCGCCCTATAGACCATCACCGCTCAATTGGTTTGTGTACGACCGTACTATCCGTACGCCATCGAATGGCATGCTTATTCTGGCAACTATCCTGCACCGTCGCTATGAAGATGTCTATTGTTACAGCGAATCCATCTCGCGGATCGTTTGGGACGATGTGCTTGACGCCGATGTGATATGCCTATCTATTTTTACCTTCAGCGCGAATAGGGGCTATGAGTTAGCTGACTATATCCGCCAGCATAGTTCGGCGGTAATCATTATTGGTGGGCTTCATGCAACGCTTTGCGCTGAAGAAGCATTAGCCCATGCTGATTATGTTCTTACTGGCGAAGGCGATGAAAGCCTGCCACGGCTTGTTGCGGCCCTTGAGACACATACCGTGACCGATGGTATTCCCGGTGTGTACTACTGGCGTGCAGGGCGGCCTACGTGTGACACACCAGCGGTGCTGCCGCATGACATCGAAACTATTCCTGACCGTACATTGCTGTATCGTTTTAAAGAAATGGCGGGTCATTCCACCATATGGGCGCAGGTACATGCTTCGCGTGGTTGCCCTTATCATTGTGATTACTGTTCGCTTGTGGCGGCATTTGGATCTGGTGTCCGATGTCGTGCTCCTGAAACCGTTGTCGAGGATATTCGTCAGGCTATTGATTTCTTCGATACGGGACACCATCGCCTGGCGCGTATGTTGTGGATTACCGACGATAACTTTTTTGCCAATCGCTCCTGGGCAATTTCAGTACTGCAGGCCCTTATCGAAAGCGATATCAATTACACCTTCACTATTCAGGCGCGTTATGAAGTGGGTTTCGACGATGAAATGCTTGACCTTTTGGCGCGGGCAGGGTTTATTGAGATAGCAATGGGTATCGAATTTCTAGAAGATGAGGCGTTTGAACTCTACCATAAGACATCCACCTATTCACAGATAGAGCAGTCTGTAGCGAATATCAAACGACATGGATTGCGGGTGCGCGGATTGTTTATTGTCGGTGCCGACAATCATGAGGTTGGTGTTGGTGATCGACTGGCCGATTTTGTCATCAGCCACGACATCGACGGTGTCCTCGTGCAATCGATGTATTTTATTCCCGGTACACCAGTGTATAAAACGCATCAAGACCAGTTGTTCGACACCAGCAATTGGAGTCGCAACATGGGTAAGGTGGTGCATTACCCACAGCATATGACAGCCGTTCAGCTGCAGTGTGAAATGATTCATGCGACAAAACGTATTTATTCATTTAAGCGCCTTGTTCAGGCCTTGTTGTGCAAGCGCGGCATTAATCGCACGCTATTTCTTGGCGAATGGCTATGGTACGTTTTTGTGCGTGCTGACCTGCGGCGCGATTTATCGTATTTGCGCGAAAAGGATAGACAAGAGCAGGTGGCTCATCATAAACCACACAACCTACAGTGTCTTGGCATAGGGACCTCATCGACGCTGTAGGTTTTGCGGGCATTAAGTAAAGAGCGATTTATTCGCTGATCATCGAAAGATAACGCTCTCCGGTGTCAGGTAAGATGGCGACAATAGTCTTTCCAGCCGATTCAGGGCGTGCCGCAACTTCAGCGGCAGCAGCGGCCGCCGCGCCAGATGAAATGCCTACCAGGATACCCTGTTCTTGCGAAAGTTTACGTTGATAGGCGAGCGCTGTTTCACTCGTTACATGCAGCAGTTCGTCAAAGATATTCATATCCATCGTCTCAGCAATGAATCCAGGGGCAAGACCCTGGATCTTATGCTTGCCCGGTGCACCACCAGCAAGAATGGGAGATTCTTCTGGTTCGAGTGCGAAGATTTTGATGTTGGGGTTCTGCTCGCGCAGATACTTGCCTGCACCCGACAGGGTGCCACCCGTGCCAACACCAGCAATAAAGATATCGATCGTGCCTTCAGTATCCTTCCAGATTTCAGGACCGGTAGTGCGGTAGTGAATCTGCGGATTAACCGGGTTAGTAAATTGGCTTGGAGCAAAGCTATTTGGTGTGCTGGCCAGTAATTCCTTAGCACGTGCGTCGGCACCGGGTACACCATCGGCACCGGGCGTCAAAACCAGTTCGGCACCGTAGGCCTTGATAAGATTGCGGCGCTCGACGCTCATGGTTTCAGGCATGGTTACAATAAGTTTCAAGCCACGTGCAGCGGCAACCATAGCCAATCCAACACCGGTGTTACCTGAAGTGGATTCGATAAGTACCGAGTCTTTGTTAATAAGGCCGCGCTCAAAGGCATCATCAATAATAGCCTTTGCGATGCGGTCTTTTACGCTGCCGCCTGGGTTCTGTGATTCGAGTTTTCCGTAGACATTTGCGTTGTCACTTACCTTGAGGGTGACAAGGGGAGTATTCCCCACAAGTTCGTCAATGCTCTGCACTGCCTTTACTGTCATGACCGTCTTCTTTCTTCTCCTAGTAACAAATCCTACTAAGTTACTAGACTTAATATAACAATGCCTACCATAGAATGAGGGGGAGACGTCGTCAAGCAAAAGCATGCGAGGATACGCGAATACCCATGTATCCACCATGTATTACGTTGTTTATTGTTCTGTTGCTATTGTGCGACACGTCATAAAGCGTATTCTTGCGCTGATCGTTTGCTTTACAGGGGCCATTCAATGAGACTGGTCTTCACCTAACAAGTGAGTGATCTTCGTTTTGTTAAACCAGGTCTAGGCTATTCCGCTTCCTGGTTTGCGGGAATTGTCTTAACCCCAAAGGTGAAATAGATGATATGGATTATCCAGACGCATAGCAGTACCAGACAACCAACTACGATGCCTTTTCGTCCCATTAAGACAGCGCCAATACCCATTAGCAATGTGACAACTGACATGATGCGAATTTTAGTTTTTCGGGTCATGCCACGATGGGCTACGTAGTCAGCTAGGTTGTCCTGGTAGAGCTTTGTATGCGTAAACCAGGTGTTCAGGCGCTCTGAGCTTCGCGCAAAACAATAGGCGGCGACAAGTAAAAAGGGAACCGAGGGCAGTAGAGGAATAACAGCACCAACGGCACCGAGCCCAAGTCCGAGACAGCCAAGTATAAGGTAGAGGATCTTCTTAATATTCATGCATAAGCCTTGTCGACTCCCGTTCGCGATAGATCTTAAGGCAAAACGAATCGTTTCAAAAGCATAAACATCCTTGGATGAGGCATCCAACGAAACCGGTGCTTCAAACGTACGATTACCATATCCAACGAAGCATATGCTTTAGCGCACGATTGTCGCATGGGCATGAACCCTATTTCATGTCATACTAACAGGAAAAGAAGGGAAGGCGGACGGATGAAGATCTCGACGAAAGGACGCTATGCCCTGCGCTTGGCTATTGACGTCGCGCAGCATCAGCTTGCTGGTCCAGTGCCGCTGCGTGAGTCGGCTAAACGACAGGGAATTTCAGTTAAATACATGGAGCAACTTGCTGCTCAAATGACCCATGGCGGACTTTTAACAAGCACGCGCGGCGCACATGGAGGTTATCGTTTAGCGCGCTTGGATACGGATATTACAGCGGGTGACATTCTTCGCGTGAGCGAAGGCGGCTATGCGCCTGTAGCGTGTCTCGAGGATGATTTTGGCATCTGTCCCCATCGGGGCGCCTGCGAAACTATTGCCTTCTGGGAGGGTCTTGACCAAGCGATCGAGCGCTATGTCGATAGTGTTACGCTGGCAGATCTGGTTGCCCAGGCACAGCAGGCTGCGTCTCGTGCGCAGGAGGCATTTCCTCTTCGTCATTCCCGTTAATAGGATGAATAATTTCTTCGGGTTCGGGAATAGACATGTCGACACTTTGCGCAATAGCCGCGGTGAACGTGGGGTTTGCATCAAGGATAGGGTTTGTGTAACGCTGCCGCCGCGTCGTGCTTGTTCCGTATTGAATGGCTTCAAGCGGGCAGCGCTGTAAACAGGCAAAGCATCGTGTGCAGCGATCAGCTTCCCACGTGGGAAAGCCGTCTTCATCCTGATAAATCACATTAGTAGGACAAATGTCCCAGCATATACCGCAGCGACTGCAGCGCCCGCGGTTTAGCGAAAAGCGCCGCGTCGATGACGGCTTATGCTCTTTACCGGTGAATGCACTGAGTACAAGACCAAGAGGATTGCGATCTTCTGCATGCACCATACGTTTGCTGTCAATTTGGAAAGCGATACTGCGCGCGGTGCGATGTGCGCCTTCGTTCAAACGCTTTTGTTTGCGCGTCGATCCTGGCCCGGTGAGTATGATGCAGTTATTGACGTTTCGAATAGAGAACGATGCATCAAGCTTAATATGCTGATACTTTGCGAGCATCTTTGCAAAGAAACCAGCGGTATTGCCGACAAATACACCGCACGTGATTACGCAATAGCAATAACCGGGTACGAAGTCGTTTCCATTGGGCGTAATAAAACACAGCCAGCGAAGAAATTCATCAACAAGTGCGGGTGTGGTGAAGGTGTTAACAGGGAATATGAAGCCCAGGTTTTCGCCCTGTTCAACATGGAATCCAAAGGTCCCCTGACGAAAGGCAGACCCCATGTCAGCTAAGGAGTCATGGGTTGCTTCAGCTATGGTTTGAGCCGCTTCGAGTGAATTTCCCGTTGCGGTGAAATAAAAAATCATGCGTGTCTCGCTGTGGCTTCCGATATCGTCTTGCGAGCGTTTAGTATAACGGGTTTGTTACTATTCAGCCTAGAGCTCGTCGGTATCTATCCAGATAGTAAACGGCCCATCGTTTTCTAGAGCGATGCGCATATCAGCACCAAATTCACCAAACGCAGCAGACGGGAGCGTGTCGATAACCTGTTTACAGAAGAAGCGATATAGGGAAAGCGCTTGTTCTTGCGATGCCGAACGGGCAAAACTTGGTCGACGACCATGAGAGACGTCAGCGAAAAGCGTGAACTGTGACACGATAAGTGCCTGGGCGTTCACCTCAGCAAGCGACAGGTTGGTTTTGTGTGTATCATCCTCAAAAATGCGCAGCGAAGATATCTTGCGCCATAAACGGTGGGCATCTTCTTCGCGATCGTTATGCCCAACACCAAGAAGTACGACGATGCCCTTTTCGATAGCCCGATTAGGCTCGCCAGAAATAATTCCTGCTAGTGTCTTGTCGGTATCGTCGTCGATGAATACCTGCGCACAATTGACGCGTTGTACGAGTGCGCGCATAGATCATCCTTTCTTCAGTATTAAGCGTATTATTAAGTGGTTTTCAATATATCAACCAGCTGGATAGAGCAGATACGTGCTGCAAAAAAGACAGGTAGCGGACAGGTTTGTGCCCACCAATCTGTCCCGAATAGAGTATATGATACACTTGTTCGTATTTAGAGGCCTTTTAGTTGGGCAGTTTGTTGCTTGCTCTGTGGCGGGAGTGTATTGAATGGGAAGGAACAAGCGCAGCTATGATCGATGAATTGCATGTGCAAAATATTGCGCTTATCCGTGATGCCATGCTGCTGCCTGCTCGGGGACTGACGGTCATTACGGGTGAAACCGGTGCAGGTAAGACAGCTTTAATCGGCGCTCTCAACCTGATTGTAGGCGGTCGTGCGGATGCGTCGCTTGTACGTGAGGGTTCCCAGGGTCTTTCCGTAGAAGCGCGGTTATGTTCACTTGCAAGCGCTTCTCGTGTTTCTAGTAATGGCAATGCTAATGAGTCTGCTGATACTGATACTCGCAAGCTGACTCATGCTGATACCGACAAATCGGCTGATGTTGATGGCGATACAGTAGTGCAGCGCACCTTGTCGGCCGAAGGGCGCAGCCGCGTTCATATTGACGGACATATTGCCAGTGTTGGACAGTTGGCCGATTCCGTTGGGGAAACTATCGATCTTTGCGGGCAGCACGAGCACCAGAAGCTGCTCTCTTCATCAAACCACCGTGCGTTACTTGATGCGTGGGCGCAGGATGATCTTGCTTCGGTGAAGAAGGAATTTTCTGAAGCGTATCAAGCTGCCACGCAGGCAGCGCGAGTGGTGGAAGAGATACAGCATACCGGTGATCTTTCCGATGATGCTATTGAACGGGCGCGCTTTATCGTGCGGCGCATTGATGAGGTTGATCCGCAACCGGGTGAATACGAAGAGTTAGCAGCTCGATTGCCACTGCTCGAAAATGCCGAGTCGCTTGCGCGCTCTATTGAAGGTGCGCATGCTGCACTTTCAGCCGACGACGCTGCGCTTGATGCACTTGGTCGCTCAGCTTCTCTTATTGACGAGGCAGCGACGGTTGATCCATCGTTGGCGGCGTTTGCGCAGAGTTTGCGAGAGGCGTTGTATGTTGTCGAAGATGTAGCTCGCGATATTCGCTCATACGGCGATGCGATCGATGTCGACCTTGGCAGTCTGGCAGTTTTACAAGACCGTATGGGGGCTATGCAAGATCTTATGCGCAGCTGGGGCCCCACGATGGAAGCGGTGCTTATTGCGCGCGATGATGCACGCCGCACCCTTTCGCTTGCTGATGGTCTTGACGACAGGCTTCGCGAAGCGTTAGCACAGCAAGAACAAGTCGAGGACGTTCTTGCACGTGCTGCAGAACGGCTACACCATGCACGCAGTAAAGCAGCGCCTCAATTTGCCGAAGCAGTCTGTGCTCAAATGGAGCGTCTGAGCCTTGGTGGCGTTCAGCTTGAATGTGCGGTTGAGATGCTTGCGCGGGAAAAGTGGACAGAAGCGGGTAGCGATGCGGTGGAATTTTTATTCCGTCCCGGCACGGACATGACCGCTCGTCCGCTTGCAAAGATTGCGTCTGGTGGTGAAGTAAGCCGCGTCATGCTTGCTATCAAGGTTGTTCTTGGTGCAGTCGACGAATCTGAAACACTCGTATTTGACGAGGTTGATGCTGGCGTAGGTGGTGCGGCAGCTCGCTCGCTTGCCGCGTTGCTGGTCGACCTTGCCAAGACGCATCAGGTTATTGTTGTTACCCATCTACCGCAGATGGCGGTGTATGCCGATGCTCATTATGTTGTGCGTAAGACACAGGGTTCTACGCCCGAAACAACGCTTACGGCACTTTCAGAATCAGACCGTGTTTCTGAAATAGCCCGTATGTTGTCTGGGGACACAGGAAAGGCGGCTCTCGATCACGCACGCGAATTGCTTGCCGAAGCGACCGAATATAAAGCAACGGCTTAAAGCACGTGTTTTAGTTTTTCGTTCGGGGTGCGGGATGCCGAGAGTCTTGCTGCTGTCTTCAGTGCATGTACTATGGGTTTATACGATATGGCTATGTGCGATAAGTAGGGCGCACTCGTGGCATGTGTGTTGATATGGCAGCAGTGGTAGTTGACGGCGTATGCGCTGATCAAATACCTTTAACCATCAATTCCCGCACAAGGTCCAAGAGGGAATCACGCTCGTTACGCCGTGTTTCGTCGATAACTGCATTAAGCGCTGCATCAAGTGCCTTTCCGACGGCAGGCCCTGCTGGCACACCAAGTTTGATGACATCGTTTCCATTAATTGCAAGTGCTGATCGACTAAACGCTGCATTTTGCTCAATGATGGCATCTAAGCACTTTTCAGCAGCGTCAGCCGCCTTTGTCCCTCCGCGCCATTGCGGTGCATGTGCGAGTGAATCGGCGCGCTTTAAAGCACAGAGATCGCGGAAGAGATCTTCTCGTCCGTCAAGACGTTGCAACATGCGCTTAGTGGCGCGCGGTGTTGGTGCAATCGGTATGTCGTGATAGCGAATGAGTAGGCAAGCATCGTGGATGAATCGCGTGGGGAACCGAAGTCGCTTCAATAGATTGCGTGCCATTGCTTCACCAACAGCTGCGTGGTCAGGGAAATGCCCCGCGCCCGCTTCATCAACAACCATGGTGGCAGGCTTGCCGATGTCATGCAGGAAGGCACACCAACGCACTAGTGATTTCTTAGGTGTCTGTTGAGTGGCCCAGGCAAGATGCTCATACACATCGAACGAATGATACTTGCTTTGCTGATCAAATCCGCAAGTGCAGGATAGTTCAGGGATTGCCGCGCAGATAACAGGGGCGCAATTCATAAGCGCATCATGTACAAAGGACCCTTTGAGCAGCGCATCCATTTCAGCGGCAATGCGTTCCGCTGATATACGTGCTAAATTATGCGCTGCTTCATTCATGGCGTGTGCGGTTTCTGTCTCAAGGGTGAAGCCAAGCTGACTGGCAAACCGCGCGCCACGCAAAATGCGTAAGGCGTCTTCATCAAAACGCTGCTGAGCCTTGCCGACGGCACGTATAATTTTTGCAGCTGCATCTGCCTGCCCGCCATAGGGGTCGTGCAAACCTCGAGAGGGGTTCCACGCCATGGCATTGATCGTGAAATCGCGCCGGGCAAGATCTTCATCGATGCTATCAACCGGGAAAACATATTCAGGATGGCGACCGTCTTGATACTGTCCCTCGCCACGGAATGTTGTTACTTCAAAGGGGGTTCCATCGGCGATGATGGTTACCGTTCCGTGTTGAGTTCCCGTTTCAACGGTGGTCATTCCTGCTGCTTGACAGAGCCTGACAGTTTCTTGCCAGGAGGCCGATGAAGCAATATCAATGTCATGTATTGGTCGTCCTATAAGGCCATCGCGCACGCATCCACCGACAAGCCACGCTTCAACACCAGCCTGTTCAAGCGTTTCAATGATGCGTTGAACCGGCGGATTCATAAGTGTGTCGAGCATGTTGTTCAAGATCTATCCTGACGTTTGAGTGAACAGGGTGCCGCGTCTATCGTTGGCGACTTTGCTATACGTCAAAAGACGAATATATAGTGCAGTCGATTTTCTTTTCATTTTGATTGTGCTGTTCGGATAAGAGATTAGCAAGGGTGAATTACGGGTAATCGTTAGATATATCTGAAGTAGTGTTTTGTAGCAACCCGAAAAGGCATCTCGGAGCACCCATCAGTACATAGCTTTTTCTGCCACGGATACCATGCGCTAAAATGAACGCAACATAACAGAGGTTGCATATCACAGATGGGTGCGATGCAATAAAGTATGTATCCAACAGTACGGTAAAGTACGTTAACTAATACAGTATTAAGACCACACGAGAAAGCTGGGGGTTATGCCCGATCAGACTGAGCGCAAGCCGTTCGCACTGCTTATCGATTCCGACAATGTTTCCGCAAAATATATCCAAGGTATTATGAATGAACTGACCAGCCGTCATGGTCAGGTAACGTATCGACGCATCTATGGTGACTGGACCAGCAGTCAAATGGGGAAGTGGAAAGATGTACTTGCCGATTATTCGCTGACTCCTATGCAGCAGTTCCCCAATACGAAAGGTAAAAATGCCACTGACTCATTCCTTATTATTGATGCGATGGACATTCTCTACGAGGGGAAAATAGAGGGGTTCTGCATTGTGTCGAGCGATGGCGATTTCACGCGTCTCGCGAGCCGTCTGCGTGATGCAGGTATGACGGTGGTAGGCATGGGAGAGCAGAAGACTCCCCGTTCGTTTAGAAGTGCTTGTACCGTGTTTACCGGCCTTGAGCTGCTTATTGATACCGACGATGGAGAAACGCCCGCTCCGTCTGGGGAAAACTCTATTAGCAAACGCGATGTAGCGGATGCGATTGTCAACATCATTAACGAGGGTAATGGCCAAGGACAGCATCTAGGATCGGTCGGAAGTAGACTTGTTAATGTCTACCCCGACTTCGACGTGCGTTCTTTTGGGTATAGTCAGCTTTCCAAGTTCCTTGAGAGTTTTGACAATCTTCAGCTTGACCGACGTGACAACGCGGTCTTCGTTAGCCTGAAGGACACCGACCGCTTACGTGATCAAGTCGATGCTTTCGTGGTTGACCTTGCTCGTCGTGCTGGCGCAGAGGGCGTAAACCTTGGGTATCTCGGCGGTCTTATTCATTCGTCATTTCCGGATTTCAGCGTGAAGGACTACGGCTACTCCAAGCTTTCAAAGTTCATTCGCGATGTTGAGGGAGTTCTGCTTGTCGACGATGAATCGGGCACGCGTGTTGTAATCGATTGCGAATAGACTTGCAGTACTTTATTGCTGTAGATTCTAAGGCATCTGTTAAATCGTTCTTATCCAAGCCAAGAGTGATTGCACATGGCCTTAAAATTCTTTGCAAGAAAATTGCCATCTAGTATCTAGATAATCCAAGTTACTTTATCCATGTATAGATATCCTTATTGTTTCGAGAGCTAATAGAATATAAGGAACCTGGTCATTTGCATGCGCTCTGGTGAAGGGTAATGATGATAACGACGTTTGGGTAGGTGAGTGAACGGGAGGAGTTTTACTCGTATCTTGCGGGAAAAACCCTTGACGATGCCGTGCTTAATACGTAACATGTCTTCCCGCGTTGCACGCGGACGCATGCAACGAAGCCAATGGGGTATCGTATAATGGTAGTACAGCGGTTTCTGGTACCGTATGTGTGGGTTCGACTCCTGCTACCCCAGCCATAAGGCCCGTTCGTCTAGCGGTTTAGGACATCGCCCTCTCAAGGCGGAGATCACGAGTTCGAATCTCGTACGGGCTACCAACTTTTTACAGGTCAGAAGCTTATAGCTCTGACCTGTTTCACGTTCTGTCGTTGCTTTTGGTCACATCTGATCGCATCTTGGTCCCTTTCAGGATCTTTGCTTTGAATCTTCCGCAGTACCTTTCTACTGGCGATTATCGCGCAGCAGTGCCTTTTCAAAGCCTTTGCTTTGAACCCTTCGCTGTACACGGCAATCTCTTCTCATGCTTCTGCTTGTTTAAGAAATCGTCCGGAGGCCTACAGATATGATGCCTGCTATACGCATAATGGACACTAATGTAAATAGGTAGATAGATATCTGCCAGGTTGTTGCTTCATGGCGGCAATATTTTTTAAAAGTGATTGCATCCTTTATTTATATGCATCAAATAACAATACAAATTCAAATTAATGTATTGCAGCAAGCCAACCAAGGACTACAATTGAATCCTCTCCCCACATAACCTCCCTTGAAGATGAAGGAGGATCTTTATGTACGATTTTCTAGAGCACTGTGCGTGTAACGGTTCAGCGCCGGAGCAATTCTCAGAGCGAAAAATGCTCTTCAGGAATGCTCTTCTTGCTCGCATGATGGCCGACAGAACTCGCGTGCGCTATTTGGTTGCACCAGAACTGTTTGGTAAGAGCTCTCTTGCCTGTAGCTATGCTCGTTTCGTCTTTGCTTTCAATGATGTTTGGTGGGTCAATGGAAAGAGTGCTTGCCTCTTACGCGATCTGGATGACGGAAGTCTTATGCAGGACTTTCCGCAGGTTATTCCCGCTGGTGGGCTGGTAGTGCTTGATGATGTGCCATCTTTAGGAAAAGATCGCGCTCAGAAATTTTGGGAATTCTGCCAAACGATGGTTACATCAGGTCGTGAGGTAGTGGTTGCTGCAACACCAGGTACTGATCCACTTGCAGCTTTTCGCTCTTCTTGTGTCGTCATTGGGTCGCGCGACCTGCTTTGCACTGATGAAGAATGCAGTGCGCTTGGTGTTCGACCGCTAAGAACGGAGTCATCCTTTCGCCTTATCGATCGAGTAGCAGGCCTCGCGCAACATTCTTCGCCGCAATATGAACGGTTTCTTCATGCGCTTATTGCTGATGGGCAGCAGGATAGGGCGGTGCTTTCTTTTGTTGTTCTGTCGCTTGAGGAAGCGACAACGGATGAGATCGCCTGTGTGCTTAATACCTCATTTGATGTCACGGATATCAATGTAGAATCGCTGCCATTTATCCAGTTCAATGCCACCACTTCAACATTCTCGGCGAAGGGTTTCCCTCTGGCTTCCATTGTTCGTGCTTACGCTCCTTATTTCCAGAGCGATGCTGGCGATTCGGGTTTGGGTCTTGATGATGTTTTGGTAGGAAGAGTGGCTGATATTCTCATGCGTAAAAGACGCTTTGAGCGCGCATGTGGTTTCGTAGCTGCTCTTTGTTCGCCCTCAAAGCGATCAGAATGGCTTCGTCGCTGGCAAGATGTTATGGCAGGTGCAGGGGCTCTTGCGCCGGCAGAAGCGGTGTTTGCGACGCTTACCCGCTATCGTGAGGGATCACATATTGATCTTCAAGTGGGTTCTCTGCTACGCCGCGTTATGGCAGGTGATCAAACAGCCGCTTTGAAACTGCTGCAATCTGCCCGTCGCTCTGACTGCTCTTTATCGTTGCGCCTGCGCTGCGCGTCGACCGCGCTTATGGCACCAGAACATTCCGCAGAAGTGTTACGAGACTTTTCGTTGACGGAAGCAGCACATGCTCTTGCGTCAGTGGGCGGTGAATCAAGCCTTTCCAGCCAAGTGCGCGCCCTGCTCGTTTTCTGGCAGCACATTATGCACTCAGAAAACGAAGAGCTCGATCTGCTTTCGGTGGCTCGTCATCTTGATGCGGATAGCACTTCAGACGATGCGGCGTGGGCCTTTGCCTGTTTGCTGCGGGTACGTGGTACGTGCGACAGTCACACGTGTGCATCGATAGCACAGTACTTACACACCTTACCGCAGGCAGAGGGAGGAATTGGTTTTATCTTTTTGCATCGGTTACTTGCTGAATTGCAACTTGATAAAGCCAGTATTGCAGCAGTGCCGATGAGTGACATGTGTCAAAAACTTCAGGCGAAACTTAATACGCAGCGTGAACTGTTTGCGCGCCTCGTTCCAGAAGGAGATTTCCATACGCCCACATCAAAGGAAAGCCTTCGTCTCGCTGGACTCAAGGAAAATTCTTCTCTATCTGCGCACGAAGAAGATTCACAAGCATTTGCCTCAGAGGGAAGCTCGCGCATGTCTGTTTCAGAGGAATTCACTCGTTGTGCTTCTACCACACTGGATTATTCTGTTTCTACTACATCAAATCACGCGACTTTCGGAGCGACCCATTGCACTCAGAGACCTTCAAGTACTGCCAATGCGATGGCAACTGCTTCTTCGGTAGACAATCCGCCTGATATAACACCTCTTTTACAGGTGCGCTTGTTCGGTTCATTCTCGGTATCTCATGGGGAAGAGCCAGTTGATATGGCGCGACTGAGTCGGCAAAAGACGCGGGCACTGTTGGCGATTCTCCTGCTGTATCCGGGGCAGGATATACCGGGCGATACGATTGCTTTCATGTTGTGGCCGCGCAGTGATGGGGCTAAAGCACGGCGCAATATGTACAGCGTGCTCTCAAAACTGCGTGGTGCCCTAAAGCTTCCCGATGGTACCTGTCCGTATCTCAAGCGAGCTCAAGGTGTGGTGGCGCTGGTTCCTTCGCTGGTCAGAAGCGATTGTGACCAAGTGGGTGCACTCTGTCGTAGTCTGCGATTTGACCATCTTGAACCAGCGGCCATTGTGGATGCATTTAATGCCTTGCGCTTGCAGTATGCAGGTGAATTCCTGCCCGGCAATATTGAAGACGAACCCATTGCCCGTGCCCGTCGCTTGTGGCAGGGGCGTACGGTAGATGCGGCACTGCATGCAGCCCAGCGGCTTGAGGAAGCGGACTGCCTGCAGGAAGCTCTCAGCGTTGCTGAGCAAGCACTTGAATGGGATACCCATCGTGAAGATTGTCACGGACGACTCATGCGCCTGCAAGCTCGTTGCGGTCAGCGTCCGGCGGCGGTGGAAACATGGTTACGCTATCTGGACATGATGCGTGCATTTGGGCTGGATGCCTCGAAGACAATGAATGCGCTGTACGAAGAAATAATAGGGAATTCTCTTGGGGTCATAGCGTAGTAAGCTTGAGTATCTTTGCTGTCTTGTTCTTTGCAGGTGAAAGCTGGTATGTATTTCCCTTGCACTGATATGCGGTGTGCTAGAGTAGAAAAGCTATCCAGTATTGTGTACGCGTTTGCCGCAGAGCATGCTTGCGGAGCATGGTTTTGACAGCGTGTCTTGAAGAGAAAGGCCTGTGACCGCATGGGTTTTCTTTCGAAGATTCTTACTGTTGGTGAGGGTCGTCAGCTTAAAAAGTATCACGGCATTGTTGAGGTTATTAATGGCCTTGAACCCGCTATGGAAAAGCGCAGCGACGATGAGCTCCGTGCGTTAACGGGGCAGCTACGTGGACGCGTTCAGGCAGGTGAAGACCTGGATGCTATCCTGCCTGAGGCGTTTGCTTGTGTGCGCGAAGCGTCAAAGCGTACGCTGGGGCTGCGTCATTTTGATGTGCAGCTTATCGGTGGTATGGCGCTTAATGCCGGACAGATTGCCGAAATGAAAACCGGTGAAGGTAAGACGCTTGTCTCGACACTTGCCGGTTATCTCAATGCGCTCGGCGGTAACAACGTTCATATCGTGACGGTCAACGACTACCTAGCACGACGCGACAGTGAATGGATGGGGCGTGTGTACCGTTTCCTCGGTATGAAGGTAGGCCTTATTCAAAATGGTATGCAGCCGTCGCAGAAGATTCCTGCCTATCAGGCTGATATCACATATGGTACGAACAGCGAGTTTGGTTTTGATTATCTGCGTGACAACATGGTTACGCGTGCCGATCGTCGCGTACAGCGCGGTCATCACTTTGCTGTGGTCGACGAGGTTGACTCAATCCTCATTGATGAAGCGCGTACCCCGTTGATTATATCGGGGGCAGGCACCCAAGCTGCTGATACCTACCGTCGTTTTGCCCGCGTAATGCCAGGTCTCAAGCGCGACATCGACTTCGAAATGGACGAAGCAAAGCGCACGATTACCGCAACTGAAACAGGTCTTGTCAAGATTGAAAACCGCTTGGGTATTGAAGATCTCTACAACGATCCCTCAGGGCAGATGCCTAACCATCTTCAGCAGGCATTAAAAGCTCAATTCCTTTTCCATCGCGATAAAGATTACGTGGTGGCAGATGGTGAAGTAAAAATCGTTGATGAATTTACGGGTCGTATTATGGAAGGCCGTCGCTGGTCAGAGGGTCTTCATCAGGCCATCGAGGCTAAAGAAGGCGTCGCCATTAAAGAAGAGAATCAGACGCTTGCGACCATTACCCTGCAAAATTACTTCCGTCTGTATGAAAAGCTGTCAGGCATGACCGGTACAGCCATGACTGAAGATGCTGAATTCCGTGAGATCTACAAGCTCCCGGTTATGGCTATTCCACCGAATCGCCCGGTTGCGCGTAAAGACGAAAACGATCTTATTTACCGTACAATTGATGCAAAGTTTAATGCGGTTGCCGACGACATTGAACGCCGCAATGAAGCGGGTCAACCCTGCCTCATCGGTACGGTTTCCATTGAGAATTCCGAGAAGCTTTCACGTTTACTTGATAAGCGCGGTATTGCCCACGAAACGCTCAACGCTAAAAACCACGAGCGCGAAGCGCATATCATCGCACAGGCTGGGCGTGTCGGTGCGGTAACTATCGCAACAAACATGGCCGGTCGTGGTACCGACATCCTACTGGGTGGTAATGCCGAAGTGATGGCAGACGATCTACTGCGTGCACGCGGCTTTGACCCCGATATCGATCCTGATTTCAAACCCGATGTTGAAGCAGAAGAAGAAACGGAACCCGTAGCTCCTTCTGAAGCGGATCGCGCCCAAGCGTTAGCTGAGGCCCGTGCTATTACCACCGATGAACATGAGCGCGTTTTAGCTGCTGGTGGACTGTGCGTTATTGGCACCGAGCGTCATGAAAGCCGTCGTATCGACAATCAGTTGCGTGGTCGTGCCGGCCGTCAGGGCGATCCGGGATCAACACAATTCTATTTGTCGTTGGAAGATGATCTCATGCGCCTGTTCGGGGGCGATCGCATGGATCGGGTGGCGTCCATGATGGAGCGCACTGATATGCCTGAAGATATGCCTATTCAGGCAGGTATGGTTTCGAAAGCCATCGAAAGTGCGCAGCGCCAGGTTGAAACAATCAACTTTGGTGCCCGTAAAAATGTTCTTGAATACGACGATGTTATGAATCTGCAGCGCAAAGCCATCTATGAAGAGCGCAATGCCATTCTTGATGGTAAAGACTTAACTGAGCGTATCCCTGAAATCGCTGAAGAGGCTGCTCGTACGGTCGTGGAAGAAAACTGTCCCGACCGTTCGCCATCGGACGACTGGGATATGCGCGCGGTCGATCTGTGGGTTTCTCAGATGGACGGGCGTAATTCGTTCTCAGCTGAAAATATCGATCACGAAGATGATCCTGAAGCGCTTATTGAAGCAGTTACCGAAGAACTGGTGAGTGCATTCGACGAAAAGCGTGAGATTTTGGGCGACGAGATCATGAAGAGTCTTGAGTCACAGATCATGCTGCGCATCATTGATACGCGCTGGATGGATCATCTTTCCAATATGGATTATCTCAAAACAGGTATTGGGCTGCGTGCATTTGGTCAGCGCGATCCACTGGTAGAATACAAAAACGAAGCGCACCGTGCGTTTGGTGAGATGACCTCAGGCATGTATGAAACGTTTTTGCGCACCGTTTTGCGTTTGCAGATTGCTACACGAGAAGAAGTGCCCCAGAACCAGGAAGCGGATCCCACCGAGCGCTCGATGAGCTATTCGTCTCCCGAAGGAACACTCAATGACAGCTCTCTGTCAACTGCGCAACGCGTGGCGGCGGCAAGTCGTGCTGCCCATGGTGCTCCTGCGGCTGTGCCGAATGTACCACGTGAAGTGGTAAAACCGCAAACATACGTGAAGGATAAGACCGACCCCTACGCCAATGTGGGGCGTAACGACCCCTGTCCCTGCGGAAGTGGTAAGAAATTTAAGAAATGCCATGGCGCTAACCTCACTGCCCGCAATTGACAAAACGTCTAACCCCTTTCAGGCACTTAGCTTAAGGGGTATAGATGTGTTACTTGTCGATCGGGTGAAAGGTATAGGGTCCCATGGCGGATTCTGTTGAGGTAAACAAGGCGGCTGAACGCCTTACCGAAGCGCACAGTTTTCTTCATATCGATGCGCGAAAACAGCGCTTGGCTGAGCTTGATCAGCAGACGGCTCAACCTGGGTTTTGGGATGATATCGACCGTGCGCAGGCGGTGTCAAAGGAAGCAAGCGATATTCGTACGCTGCTTGATACGTATGAACATGCTCATACGTTGCTTGATGACTGGCGGTGTGCACTCGATCTTGCACAGGATGATCCTGATTTTGCTACTGAGGCACAAAAAGCTGCCGATGAGCTATCGCGTCTTCTTGATGATTTCGAGATTGAATCATGGTTTGGCAATCGCTTTGACGAAGGGGATTGCATCGTTACGATCAATCCAGGGTCAGGCGGTCTTGAAGCTCAAGACTGGTGCGACATGCTGTTTCATATGTATACCAAATATGCCGAAAATCGTGGCTGGAAGGTACGTGTTCTCGATGCGCCCTTAGGGGAGGTTATCGGTATAGAACATGCGTCATTTCAGATCGAAGGTCGTTTTGCCTATGGCATGCTACGCAGTGAAATCGGCGTTCACCGGCTGGTGCGTATTTCGCCTACCGACGATAAAAAGCGTCGTCACACCACCTTTGCGAGTGTCGAAGTGATGCCCGTGTTGCCTGATGATATCGAGGTCAATCTCAATCCAGCTGATGTGCGCGTTGACGTGTACCGGGCGAGTGGACCAGGTGGTCAATGTGTCAATACCACCGATTCGGCCGTACGTCTCACTCATATTCCTACTGGCACCGTTGTGACCTGCCAGAATCAAAAGTCGCAGCTTCAGAACAAAGAAGCGGCGTTTCGTATCTTGCGCGCTCGCTTGTTTGAACTTGAAGAACGCAAACGTCAGGAAGAAATTGAAGCTCTGCGCGGCGAGAAGCGCGAGAATAGTTTTGGCAGTCAAATTCGCAATTATGTGCTGTATCCCTATCAAATGGTGAAGGACTTACGCAGCGGCATCGAAACGGGCAATGTCGATGCTGTTTTAGGCGGAGATCTTGATCAGTTTGTTATTGGATATCATCGATGGAATGCATCACGAGGGGCTTAACAAGAATTTTCAGTCGGTTTATTGGTATGCCGTGAGGGCGGGCAAATCGGTATAGATCACCATCATCCGACATGGCACAATACGTACCGCAGGCTTCAGTTACGAGGTCTTCATCTGAAACTTTCCGGGAAGGAACACCATGGATCCACAAGGACTGTGTGCTATCGCAGACGATATGCGGGTAGACATTGTCAAGATGATTGCAGAGGCAGGAAGTGGGCATCCAGGTGGATCTCTTTCCTGTATCGACATCTTGGCAGCACTGTATTTCGGGGGGGTGCTTACTCATGACCCTGAGCACCCTGATGATCCTTCTCGCGATCGGTTTATCTTAGCGAAGGGTCATGCTGCCCCTGCTTTGTATACTGCACTGGCGCATGCAGGTTATTTTCCTCGCGAAGAACTTATGACACTGCGCAAACTCGGCACGCGCTTGCAGGGTCACCCTGATTGCAGCTTGTTACCGGGCGTTGAAGTGTCAACAGGTTCGCTGGGTCAAGGGCTTTCTATCGCAGCTGGTATGGCGTGTGGCCTGCGTCTTAATGGCAGCAATGTACACGTATTTTGCCTGTTAGGCGATGGTGAATGCGAAGAAGGTCAGGTTTGGGAAGCAGCGATGTTTGCCGCTCATGAACACCTGGGATCACTTGTTGCCATTGTTGATGCGAATGGTCTACAGATCGATGGGGCAGTAAACGACGTCGTACAGACCGGCACTCTTTCTGATAAGTTTCATGCTTTTGGTTGGGATGTTTCCGAAGTGGATGGCAACGATGTCAAGGCGGTTAGGGATCTTTTGATGTCTTTGAAGTCATCGCCATCTAATCACCCTCAGGCAGTAATTGCCCACACTATCAAGGGGAAGGGCGTGTCATTTATGGAAGGCCAGGCTGGCTGGCATGGTAAGGCACCCAATGCGGAAGAACTTACCCGTGCCCTTTCAGATCTCGCCCGTACAAAGGAGTAGTCCCATGGTACAGTTTGCAACATCCGAACAGGCTGCTCTCAAGAAAGCTACCCGCGCTGCTTTCGGTCCAACACTAGTTGAATTGGCAAGCGCTGGCGTGCCTGTTGTGGCGGTTGATGCCGATCTTTCAGGATCGACTACCCTAAAAAAGTTTGCTGAGTCTGCCGAGGGTGCGGGACGCTTTTTCAATGTGGGCATCGCTGAACAGAATATGATTGATGTCGCCGCCGGACTATCGTTGACTGGCAATGTCGCTTTTACTGGCAGTTTTGCTGTGTTTGGTACGGGGCGTGCCTACGATCAAATTCGTAACACGGTTTGCTATTCGCGCCTCAACGTCAAAGTTTGCCCCACGCATGCCGGTATTTCGGTTGGCCCAGATGGTGGCAGTCACCAGATGCTTGAAGATATCGCCCTTATGCGTGCCTTGCCGAATATGACGGTTTTGGTGCCTGCTGACTATGCATCTGCCCGTGCTGCTCTCAAACTGGCAGCTACCACGCCAGGCCCTGTGTATGTACGCATGGGCCGCGCAGCGGTTCCCGCTGTATATGCCGACGAGGTTGAACTTGAATGTGGGCGCGCCTACGTCTTGCGAGAAGGCACAGATGTCACCATTATTGCGTGCGGTGTTGAAATTCGTGAAGCACTTGCGGCTGCTGACATTCTTGAAAGGGGGGGTATTACCGCTGAGGTCATCGATGCCTTTAGCGTAAAACCCCTCGATGAACAGACTATTATTGCCAGCGCACGTAAAACAGGATGCGTTGTCGTTGCCGAAGAGCATTCGGTACATGGTGGTCTGAGTTCTGCAGTAGCTGAATTGCTTGCTGAGGAATATCCCGTTCCATGCCGTTTTGTTGCCATGCGCGACCGATTTGGCAAATCGGGTTCTTTTGAAGAGTTGATGAGCTATTTCGGCTTAGATGCGGCTGCCATTGTTGAAGCTGTGGAAAGCGTCGTTGCTCGTAAAACCCTCTGATAAAATCAGTCAAGCTTTACATAAGCAACGATATGAACGGAGTATTCTGTGACGAACGCTGACATCCAAGGGGCTGCTGCTCATGCAGCTCACTCTGCGGGCGAGCGACAGAATCAAGCGAAGCAGGTGACAGCTCAGCTGTCTTCAACGCTTCCCGATCTCGACCTTGATGCAACACCGCAACCAAGCGGCACGCCGGTTATCACATTTGACCACGTGACGAAGGTGTACCCCGCGCAACCAAACAAGCCCGCTCTCTATGACATTTCGCTGCAGGTTTTTGCTGGTGAATTTGTCTTTCTCGTCGGCCATTCTGGCTCGGGTAAGACCACACTTACCCGCATGATCATTCGCGAAGTCAGGCCCACTGAAGGACATATCTACATCGCCGACGAGGATCTTGCAACCATGCGTAACTGGCGTGTGCCCTACCTGCGTCGCAATATTGGCACAGTATTTCAGGACTTTAAGCTGCTTCCCAATAAGACGGTATTTGAAAATGTCGCCTTTGCATTGGAAGTTATCGGTAAGTCTCGCCATGTTATTCGCACGCAGGTACCTGAAGTACTGCGCTTGGTGGGTCTGCAGGACAAACTCGACAAACGTCCCGATCAACTTTCTGGTGGCGAGCAGCAGCGGGTGAGTATTGCTCGCGCTATTGTGAACCGTCCACCGCTTTTGGTGTGTGACGAACCAACGGGTAACCTTGATCCTCAGACATCGCGCGGCATTATGGATTTGCTTGAACGCATTAACCGTACGGGCACGACCGTGCTCGTTGCCACGCATGACCGTGAAATGGTTGATAACATGCGTCGTCGTGTTATTGCATTGGAAAAAGGCCGTCTCACCCGCGACCAGGATAGGGGGGTGTACGGCTTCGATGTCTAGTTTCGCCTACTTCTTTAGCGAATCTCTTAAGGGTTTCGCGCGTAACCTTTCAACAGCGTTGGGTTCGATCGTTACGATCTTTCTTTCGCTACTGATTATTGGAATTTTCCTTATTGGCGGATTTATCGTCGATAACATTGTTAAATCCGTCGAAGATAAGGTGTCGGTGACAGCCTATATTTCTGACGATGCTTCTCAAGAAGATATCGATGCAGTTGAAAGCTATATTCGTGGCCTTGATGGGGTTGCAAAAGTTGGCTTTACCACAAAGGATCAAGCACTTGAGAACTTCAAGAATTCGATGACCGGTAACCCCGAAATTGTCGAACAGCTTGATGGTCAAAATCCGCTTCCTGCTTCGATCGATGTTGAACTTTCTGAAGCACAACAGGTTGAAACGGTGGCAAGCCAGATCGAATCGAATGCCACGTTTAAGAAGATTGCCGACAATGCCGACGATCCGTCTGATTCGCTGAAATATGGTCAGAAGACGGTCGAAAAGCTTTTCACGGTAACCAATTACATACGCTATGTGGGTATGGCCCTAGTCGCGCTGCTGATCTTTATCGCCTTCGTATTTATCAACAATACGATTCGTCTATCGATTCTTGCGCGCCGCAAAGAGATTGCCATCATGCGTCTGGTAGGTGCTTCGAATAACTTCATTCGTGGGCCATTTTTGATGGAGGGTGCGCTCCACGCGATTATCGGTGCTGGCTTTGCCATGCTCGTGATGGAAGTACTGCATCGCGTAGCAATGCCGCAGATGCAGAGCGCACTACCGTGGCTGCCGGTGAGCGTTCCGGAATCTTCCTTCCTTATGATTTATTTGACTCTTCTGGTAAGCGGTCTGCTCATTGGTCTGCTTGGCTCCACGTTGGCTATGCGTCGTTACTTGAAGGTGTAATACTGAAGGCGTAGCGCAGCTTACAAAGGGGGCTTAAAGCCGATGTTGCGCAAAACGCGCGATAGCGCATCATATAGTGAAAAACACAATCTCAGGCTGATCAAATTCATGGTCAGCCTGCTGTGCATTGTTCTTGCCTTTGTGGGTGGGTTTATCCTGCGCGGTAACGACGCGGTGCTTGATCGTTTGGGTATGCGTAATACGTCTGGTTCAGGTGACCTCAACCCCGGTATGACGGTATCTGGTAATACGTATGATTCCCTTTCAGCACGAGTTGCCGAAATACAGGGCATCTTAAATAAGGAAAGCGTCGATTCTTACGATCTCGATGCGACAACCAGCAATGTTTTAAACGCATTAACGTCCTCAACGAATGATTCGTTCGTGCATTATTACGATGCCACTCATTACGCAACGTATCTTAAGGACGTTTCGGCAAATTATGCAGGGGTTGGCATCCTCTTTTCAGAACGCAAAGGCAAGGCATTTGCCGTTGACGTATTTAACGGGTCAGAAGCAGAGTCAGTCGGTGTGCAAGAAGGCGACTACGTCGTATCGATTGACGGCGATAGAGGAACCGATGGTGTGTGGACCGCAGCCGAAGCAACGAAAGCGGTAACGCGCGAAGCGGGCTCTTCGGTTGTTATTACTTTTCGCCGCCCATCTAGTCCTGATGCTGATGGCGGATCTGAATATACGGTTACCTTGTCGTGCACTCGCTATGACGAACCGAATGTCACCACCGAATTGATTGATTCAGTGGGGTACATCAAGCTTACTCAGATTACGCAAAATTCTGATTCTTTGGTACTTGATGCTATCACCGACCTGGCGGACTCAGGTGCGCAGTCGTATGTGTTTGATATTCGCGATAATCCCGGCGGCTATCTCACGCAAGCGGTTGATTTGGCATCGCTTTTTGTGAAAAGCGGTATTGCTGTTCAGATTAATACCAAGAGTGCTCAAACGAACCGAACAGTTACTGGCAATACAGCTACTGATGCGCCACTAGTCCTGCTGGTGAACAGAAATACTGCTGGTACGGCTGAGGTGCTTGCTGGTGCTCTGCAGGACAATAAACGTGCAACGCTTATTGGCGTGCAGAGCATGGGCAAGGGGTCGGTCCAGTCTGTTAAAGAACTGTCGTTTGGTGGTGCACTGCGCTATACCTCAGCTTATTATTTGACTCCCTTAGGCTACACGATCGACAAAGTTGGGATTGCACCTGATGTGCAGGTACAGCCTGGAGATGATGATTCGGTTGACACCCAGAAAAATCTTGCAGTCGAGACTGCTCAGTCGCTTGTGCGCGAATAGAGGCATGCGCTTCACTACGTGCGGCTTTTCGCTGCTATAATGGCGCGATGATTACGAGATTGCGAAAGCCATCAGGGCAGGTGTAATCAATAGATAACAAAGAACCACAGGAAGAAAAGGAAGATGCAATGAACGAAGAGCAGCTTTCATTCCTCGAAACTATGGTAGCAACACCTTCGGTAACGGGATGCGAGCACCTGGTTGCAAGTCTTGTTCGAGAGCGCTTAGCCGATGTCGCTGATGAAATCGATACCGATGTCATGGGCTCGGTGCATGCACGCGTGCGGGGGACAGGTGTTCCCAACGACGCAGCATTATCTGCACAGACAGATGGCGGAGCTTCTGGTGAAGAAGCGGCAGGCGTGACGAATGAGGCCGAGACAGCAGGCGTGACGAATGAGACCGCTGCGGCAACAGCATCAGATGAAGTCACCGCGGCAACAGCATCAGATGAAGCAGCACCCCGTGTTCCTTCGGTTTTAATTGCTGCTCACATGGATGAGATTGGCCTTATGGTCAATTACATTTCTGACGAGGGTTTTCTCAGTGTAAAACCGGTTGGTGGTGTTGACGCTGGTCTGCTTCCTGGATTGCGGGTGGATGTGCACACTGACGAAGGAGCCCTGCGCGGAGTTGTTGGCCGCCAACCAATTCATTTGGTACCTGCCGATGAACGCAAGCAGGTGGCTCCTTTCGAAAAGCTTGTTATTGATCTTGGTATGCCGGCTGATATGGTTAAACAGCGCGTACAGATAGGCGATACCGTAACGTACGGAGTTGGCTTTGAGCGCTTCGGCGATGGTATGGCCGTGTCGCGTGCCTTTGACGATAAAGCAGGCGTTTTTATTGGGATTGGCGTAGCGTGCGAACTGGCACGCGGTCCACGTGCAGCGGCTGATTTCATTCTTGCTGCTACCGTACAGGAAGAAATCGGTTTGCGCGGTGGACTCACGAGCGCTTACAGCGTGGATGCCGATGTGTGCCTGGCTTTCGATGTAACGCATGCCACTGATTATCCCGGTATTGATAAGGCAAAACACGGCAACATTGTCTGTGGCGGTGGACCGGTTATTGCGCGGGGTCCGAATATCAATCCTGTTGTCTTTAATCGTCTTGTCGCAGCAGCGCAGGCTGAAGGAATTGATTATCAGATAGAAGCTGAACCGGGTGTAACCGGCACCGATGCAGGGGAAATGCAGATTCAACGTGGAGGTAAAGCATGCGGATTGGTGTCGTTGCCACTGCGCTATATGCATACCCCGACGGAAGTCATCAATCTGTCCGATGTGGATGGCTGTATTAAGCTTCTTGCGCGGTTCATTCGCGATTTAGATGCTGACGTTTCGTTTGTGCCGGGGATGTAAACGATGGCGCGCGAAGAAAAACTTATCGCGCGGAACCGATCGGCGCGTCATGAATATGAAGTGCTTTCGACGTACGAGTGCGGCATTCAGCTTGCAGGCACCGAGGTCTGTTCCCTGCGCGAAAACAATGCTCAGCTCACCGATTGCTTTGCGTTGGTGCGGCGCGGAGAAGTGTGGTTGATGAATCTTCATATCGCACCGTACAGTCACGGCAACCTTGCGAATCGCGACCCTGATCGCAATCGTAAACTCCTCTTGCATCGTAACGAAATACGGACGCTGCAAGAGCAGACGCGCGAACGTGGTCGAGCTCTTATCCCGCTGAAGATGTACTTTGCAAAGAATGGTTTGGTTAAAGTTGAGCTTGCGGTATGCCGTGGTAAGAAGCTTTATGACAAGCGTCAGGATTTGCGTCGACGGGATGCCGCACGCGAAGTTGAGAGAACACTTAAAGAGCGAAGTCGCTATTAACTGCTGTTGCTGTGAATATGACGTGTCAGCTGGCAGGATCCTGAGAGATACTGAGACACGATAGGAGACGCTATGTCTGCCACACATGAAGATACCGAGCAAGAGGTTGTCTACGTCTATGTCGATGAAGACGGCAATGAAATCGAGGTATCCGACGACGATCTCGAGGACTATGAAGTCGTTGAAGAATATGAAGAGGAATATGAGCAGGACGAAGAAGAGTTAGAAGAAGGGGAAGAGAGGGGCGGAGACAGCTCTGCAAAATCTGCAGGCGAGGATAATCCACTTTCCTACGATAACGTTCAGGAGACAACTGATAATCTCAACGATATTGCTCGCGAAGGGGTTGCTGCAGCGCGTGAACTCAAGGAAACCTACGACGACATAAAAGGGCTCTTCAGCATCGGCAATTGGCTCAAGTAATTTGTTCTTTATCTTGCAGTTTGCGTAGGTATGAAAAAGGATATCGACCTACATCAACACCCCTTTATTGGGCGCATATTTTGTCCTTTACCTCATATGCGGCCTGATGTGTCCAAGAAATCGTCCGGAGACCACCTCTTGTTTGATTTGATCCAAGCATGAAAAAACCGCCCGGTAGGGCGGTTTTACGTGAACGATAAAAGTTCTTTACGGTAAGACTTCGACGCTTAACAGCAAAGTTTCAAAGCGCTTAGTCCTTATGCGCGCTCAACCTTTCCAGCTTTCAGGCATTTCGTGCAGACGTTAGCCTTGCGAACGCGACCCTTGTCATCTTTGATGGTGACGCGCTGAACATTCGGGTGGAACATACGATTAGTCACGCGATGTGAATGGCTCACATTTCGCCCAGCGACGGGGGTCTTGCCACATACTTCACAAACCTTGGACATTCGAATCACTCCAGACGATATGATTTCAGCTTGCCTTTATAAGGCACTAAGCGTTTCAAAAACAGCTTACGAAATATACCATGGAAGCGCTTTGGTGGCCAAATCATTTTCCTATTGTGTGACAGCGCATTCACGGTTCCTTCGCAAATGGCTTGTGGAGAACCACGTGATAACAGGTCAAAGGGCAAGAGGAGGGTGTCCATGCGCTATACTGGGCAATCGAACTTATAGGATGTAACAATAACGCGCGCATCATGAAAGGATGATCGCATGGCGGAATCGATTACCGGCGATCTGCATGTCGCCAATGACGTTTTAGCTGACTTGGTAGGTAACGCAGCGCTCTCGTGCTATGGCGTAGTGGGCATGGCTGCGCCAACAGCAGCTGATGGTATTGCCAAAATCCTGCCCGCGAGCCGTCTGCGCCGTGGTGTCGTGGTTGATACGAGCCAAGCAGGCGTGCATGTAGATCTGTATGTCGTTATTGAATACGGCACAAACATCAACACGGTTTCACAAAACCTTATTGAAGCGGTGACGTTTGCCCTTACCAACTATGCTCAAGTGCCTCTTGCGGGTGTGGACGTGCATGTCCAGGGTGTCAAGGTGCGTAAATAGGCAACGTTTAAATGCGGTGCCTGTCGGTTTAAGCAGCACCGTTTCGCAAGGAGAGAACAACAACATGGCAGAAACCTATACGACCAACGACATTCTCAATGCCATAGCAGCTGCGAGTAAGGCGTTGGGCGAGCGCAAAGATGAGGTTAATCGCCTCAATGTCTTTCCCGTGCCCGATGGCGATACGGGAACAAACATGTCGCTTACGGTGAAGATGGTTGTCGATAATCTGGCCGCTCTTCCCATTGGCGCCTCGGGGGCTGATATACGGCGTGCAATCACTACCGGTGCGCTTATGGGCGCGCGTGGTAATTCGGGTGTTATTACTTCGCAAATACTGCGTGGCCTCTGCGAAGGGGCCGCCGAATGCGAAGCGTTTGACGTGCCCTCGATTGATCATGCGTTTGATACCGCATCTACCACGGCGTTTCAGGCTGTTCGCAAGCCAGTTGAAGGTACCATTCTCACGGTTTTGAAGGATACCGCTGCTGCTGCACATCGTGCCAACAAGAAGAAAATGCCGCTTGAAGAGGCACTTTCCTTTATTGTGAGCGAAGCATACGCATCGGTACAGCGCACACCCGACCTACTCGCAGTGCTGAAGGAAAACAACGTTGTCGATGCAGGTGGATTTGGCCTTGCCATCTTGATAGACAGCTTTGTTGCCGCCCTAACAGGGCGGGAAGCTCCTCTTGGTGACGAACTTGCCATTGCGCGATCGGCTGAACCGAAGGTAGCTATCGAGCAGATTAACGACTGGGAAGGCTCTGCCTATCGGTATTGCAACGAATTTCTTGTTGATTCAGATACGCTCGATAAAAATGAAGCGCTGGACTTTCTTGCCACGATGGGCGACTGTGAACTGTGCGTAGGGGACAACCCGAAGTTCAAGGTTCACGTTCATTCGAATCATCCTGACCAAGTTCTTGCCTACTTCCTTGAACGTGGTCAAATTTTTGAGGTCTTTATTCATAATATGCAGCTTCAAGCAGCTGATCGCACGGCGAAACTTGCCGAAGAGCAGCAACGCGAACACAAACCGCTTGGCTTTGTCGCGGTGGCAGCTGGCGCAGGCAACGCGCGAATTCTTGAGTCGCTTGGTGTTGATTACGTCGTATCCGGTGGGCAGACGATGAATCCTTCAACGAAGGATTTGCTTGATGCAGTAAATTCTGTCAATGCCGATGCGGTTATTGTTTTGCCGAACAACAAGAACATTATCATGGCAGCTCAAAGTTGTGCTGAGGTTTCCAATATCCCGTGTGAAGTGGTACCGACAACAAGTGTACCCCAAGCATTTTCTGCGCTTATTGCCTGCAACCCAACCGGCGGTCTTGAAGAAAACGTTCGTGTGATGACTGATGCGCTTGCCGACGTTCGAACGGGCGAAGTAACAACTGCTATCAAAGACGCCAAGGATGCTCACGGTAACCCCATTAAGGCAGGCGATGTTATCGGTATTGCTGATGGCTCCATCGAGGCAGTTGCGCAGACGGTAGACGATGCGGTTGAGGCATTGCTTGAGCATCTTGAAGCCGACGAGTATGACACGCTCACTATTCTTGCGGGTGACGAAATGACCGATGATGCATTTAACGCGCTTGTTGAATCCATTGAGTCGACCTATGACGATCTGGAAGTTGATGCGCATCGAGGTGATCAGCCTCTCTATCCAATCGTGTTTTCTCTAGAATAGTTCCGTCCAGCCAGCAGGGAAGGTGTATGGGCGTAGATAAACACACAACGCAACGAAAGGCGGCGCGAGCTTTGGCTTCCAGCCGCCTTTCTGCTGTGCTTGCCTTTGATGGACCGGTTTCTCAGGTAAAAGGAGTATCGGCTGGCCGCGCGTCGGTGCTTGCTTCCTGGGGTGTACGTACCGTACGTGATTTAATCGATCGGTTTCCACACCGCTATCTCGATATGAGTGAACGCACAACAATAGCAGCTGCCACGATTGGTCAGTCGTGCACAGTGGCTGGATGGATTCACGAGATAAAACTGAAGCGTCCCAAACCACGTCTTGATTTGGTTGAAATCACCCTGCGCGATGCAACGGGTACCCTTTTGGTTACCTGCTTTCGGCAGCCATGGCTTGCCGATCGGCTTCATGAGGGCGATACCGTTGCTCTCTCAGGTAAAATAGAGTTTTCTTACGGCTTTAAGCGCATGACAAATCCCTATCTTGAAGTGGTTGAGGGCTCGCTTGATGCGGTTGAAGGCATTATTATTCCTATCCATCCTGCTGGTGGTAAGCTGACTGCGGCATGGGTCCGTCGGCTTGTCTCATCGGCGCTCTCGCTTTGCGCTGGCCTTGACGATCCGCTGCCTCTTGATTTGCGCGTACAGTATCGACTTATGAGCCGCCAGACTGCTCTTCAATGCATTCATTTTCCCCATACTATGGATGAAGCGCGCTTGGCTCGGCGTCGTTTGGCGTATGAGGAAGTATTTCTGCTTGAGCTCAATCTGATGATAAGCCAGCGTGCTGAAGCACAAGGAGCATCTCCTATAGCGCATCGCATTGACGGTCCGGCTGTTCGTGCGCTGGCAAAAGCGCTTCCTTTTACCCTGACTGAAGAACAGATGGTTGCTCGTGATGAAATTCTTCATCGCATGGCAGCACCCACAAGTGCGAGTCATATGCTGCTTGGCGACGTCGGAACCGGTAAGACCGCTGTTGCACTCTTTGCCTTGGCTGCTGCTACCGATTCTGGCAACCAGGCACTTATGATGGCGCCAACCGAAGTATTAGCGGCACAGCACGCCGCGAGTGCTGGTTCCTTGCTTGATGCAGCAGGCGTTTCATGGGCGCTTCTGACCGCTTCGACTCCTACCGATGAGCGTGCGTGCATTCGAGAAGGTTTATCAAACGGTTCGCTTACCGTTCTGTTTGGAACACATGCGCTGCTGGAACCCGATATTGCACCACGTTCCTGTTCGCTTGTGGTGATTGACGAACAGCAGCGTTTTGGGGTGGAGCAGCGCCGTACTTTACGGGAAAAGGGCCCCGGCTGTGACTACCTTACCTTAACTGCCACACCCATCCCGCGTACGCTTGCTCTGGCACTTTATGGTGGCATGACGCTTTCCTACCTCACAAAGCGCCCGCGCAACCGCGCTGGAACAACCACGCGGGTGCTTGTTCATTCACGCCGGGGTGAAGCGTACGAAATTGCACGTGATGCGCTTGATGCGGGTCACCAGGTATTTGTTGTGTGTCCGCTTATTGGCAAGCCCGCTTCAGACGCGCAGACCAAGCATACGCGTGAGGCTGCTGCCGACGAAGAAGAGGGATATGCGTACGCGCGTATTGCTATTGAAGATGAAGGCGACCTGCATGATGACGATATTCATGCTGCGCGTGAAGAAGCTCGCTTTCTCCAAGAGAAAATATTTTGCGGCTATAGCGTTGGTGTGTTGCATGGCCGTATGCCCGCCACGGAAAAGCGCGCTTCAATGGAGCGTTTTGCTGCAGGTGAAGTCGATGTGCTGGTAGCAACAACGGTTATCGAAGTTGGTATCGATGTGCCGAATGCGACGGTAATGATTGTTGAGGATGCGGATCGGTTTGGCTTATCGCAGCTCCATCAGCTACGAGGTCGCGTTGGTCGTGGCGATGTTCCGGGGGAAGTCTGCCTGATATCTTCGACAAAAAATCCTGTTGCCCTTGAGCGTCTTGCGGCTATGGAGCGTACTGAAAATGGCTTTGAACTGGCAGAATTCGATCTGTCACTTCGTCGAGAAGGCGATATCTTAGGAAACCGCCAGCACGGAGCATCATCCTTGCGTCTGGTGAATGTCATACGCGATCGGGCGATTGTCGAGACGGCATATCGCGATGCGCGCACCCTTATTGAAGCTGACCCCGATTTGTCACAGCCCGACCACGCCGCACTGCGTCTTGAACTCTCTCGTACCTTTTCACCTCATGGGGAAGGGGTGTCTTGATCATGCGGGTGATTTCCGGAATATATCGTGGCCGACGTCTTGTAGCTCCTGCGGGTCGTGGCACGCGGCCGACAACCGATCGCGTGCGTGAATCGCTCATGAGCACCATCGCTTCGGCACGTGGGGGCTGGGACGACGCAATCGTTCTCGATGCTTTTGCTGGCAGTGGCGCGCTTGCGATTGAAGCGCTTTCGCGCGGTGCGCGATGGGCATGCCTGTGTGAACAAGATCGTGCAGCATTGCAGGCGATCAAGGAAAATACGGCGTTTATTACCGATGATTCGTTTCAGATTGTGCGGGGCGATGTGCTCGGTCGCATTGTTGTTCATCCGCCAACACCCTATGATATTGTCTTTCTTGACCCGCCGTATGCGCTTGATGCGCGCTTACTTGCTACTTTGTTACAGCGTTTAGAAGCGGCCGAGCAATTGGCAGATGATGCTCTTATCGCCTATGAGCATGATGCTGGGCGCTCTTACGCTGAACTTACGCGCCTTGAGACACTTTCGCTAGCTACTTCAAAGGTGTATGGAGACACCGTTGTTGACTTATTCAGGAGGACCATATGAGTACGCCATCAGTGCGTCCCGAACGACGCGCTCTTGTTCCCGGGACGTTTGACCCTATTACTGAAGGACATCTCGACATCATTCGCCGCGCGGCGCAGATATTTGACGAGGTGCTTGTTGCCGTCGCCGCTTCGCCTGCAAAGGGTGGCCATGGGCGCTTATTTACGCTTGAGGAGCGGGTGTCGTTAGTGCGTACGTCAACCGCTGATATCAGTAATGTTCGCGTTGAGCCGTTTAGCGAACTTCTTGTTGAATTTGCGCGTCGGATGCAGGCTGATGTCGTGGTGAAGGGGTTGCGTGCTATCACCGACTTTGAATACGAGTTTCAGATGACGGCGATGAACTATGAAATTGAACGCAATATCGAAACAGTGTTTATCATGTCACCGCCGCAATATATGTACCTTTCATCGTCCATCGTTCGTGAAATTGCGAGCCTCAATGGCCCCTTTGAGCAGTTTGTTTCGCCTTGCGTGTATGAAGCGCTGTGTGAAAAATATCATCTTGATCGTACCGATTGTAAGTAGTTAATTTTCCTTTATATCAAATGATCTATTGCTCCTTTCAGGACTAGCAGCCTTTCTAAATATGGGAAACTATTCTAAAAATAACGCTTCTAAAAGAGGTAATTACCTCTCTTGACATCTATATGTTATTGAACAATTACTATGTTAGTGACTAACATAGTAATACGTGTAAAGAGACAGTGACTATGGGTACAAGGTCTAATAACAGCCAAATCGTGTCAGAGGTGTCGAATGCCTTTACAGTGCAACAGTCATGGCGCGCTTTGGGTGGACTGTGTCTTGGCATGTTTGTTTGTTTCGCTAATACGACAGCTTTTAATATTGCCCTACCCACAATCTCTGTTTCTTTGGCAGCCGGTCAGGCAGAACAGCAGTGGATGGTTTCGTCGTATAACTTGATTTTTGCAGCGTTCATGCTGATATCGGGGTCATTAGGCGACAGGTGGGGCGCCAAGCGGACGCTTCTGTTAGGTACTGGAGCGTCTATCGCTGCGTCCTTCATAGGGATTTTTGCGTCCAACTCTATAACGACCATCATTGCGCGAGGACTCATGGGCCTAGGGGCGGGATTTTATGTGCCTATGGGACCTGCCATCATAAAACATCTTTTCGCATCAGATAAGCAGATGCGTGCTCTTACGCTGGGAGCTATCGCGATGACTCTTGGCGCACCGTTCGGTTTGATTCTTGGTGGCCTACTCATACATTTTGCTGATTGGCGATCTATTTTTGTCTTCGATTTCGTGGCCTTTATCGGCATTACGTTGCTTAATGCTCTATTGTTGCCACATTCTGGTCAACTGTCTTGCAGAAGAAAGACACGCTTCGTTCGATTGCCCTTTGCATCGGTGTTTTTTGCGCTTGTCGGACTTTCTTTACTTTCGGCGGGTCTTATTAATGCACAGGTTTCACTGTCTACCCCTGATTCGTGGGGTTTAGTACTGGCGGGATTACTTGCGACAGTCTTATTCGTGTATCACGATACGCATTCCTTAAACCCCCTTGCTGAACTCGACTTGTTGCGCACCCCTTCGTTTTTAGCTTCGTTGGTGGCGTTATTTGCTCTTAACTTGGCGATAGCGGGCATATTGTTTGTGCTGCCGACGTATGCTGAAACAGCACTTGAAAATAAGCGCTGTTGGGTGCGATTATGTTTATGCCCATGGTTGGTGCTGCTATAGCGGGATCCGTTATAGTCAAGCATCTTGCCGATCGGGTAGGAAAAAGAGGGGCGTGTATCGGGAGTCTCATCTGCATTGCTCTTGGTTTGGTTGGTATGGCTCTGTCAACAATAGGAGCAAGCTATCCTGTTTTGATTGCGGGTCAATGTATTTGTGGCTTGGGTATGGGCATGGGGTTACCCGTCATGCAAAGTTGGGGTATTGAACACGTGTCAGAACAGCAAGCTGGTGGAGCTGCTGCCCTTATTTCTACCTTTCAGCAGATTGGATGCCTTGTGGGGATTAGCGCGCTCGGTTCGCTGGTTGGATCATTGTATGTAACAGCCTGCAGGGGGAGTGCAGCAGAGGGATTTGCGTCTATCGCTTTGGCCTTTGAAGCAGCTAATCAAGACGCAACGCACGCGCAAGCAATCCGTGATGCGGCCAGTGGTGCGTATGCCCATGCTATTCTAATAACATTCTGCATCACTGCTAGTGCACTTCTTTTACTAGCAGCATGCATTGCACTTGTATCGAGAGCAAAGCGAGAAGAAGACCATGTGAGAAGTCGAGCAAGCTGATACGCACGACACTGCAGCACACGGGATGCTGGCGCGGGCAGATTGGCAGGCGCAGCGCCTTCGTTCTACCCGCTCACCTGCGGGCTGAAACTCATTTCTGAGCATGGGTACGATACAACGACGGCTCAGGATATTGTTCAAGCTGTCGGGGTTTCCACCATGACGTTCTTTCGCCACTTTCTTTCTAAGGAAGATGTTGTTTTGGGAATGTCGCCTGATAGCAATGCTATTATAGCTGCTGCAGAGGCGCTCAAAAGTTCAAGTAAAGACCTTTACCCTGTGAAATTGCCCATGCTGTTTTACAGGTGGCTATAGAAAAACCTGATTCTGAAGGGCTGTCTGACATCGCTCTTCGACTTGTCGTTGTGCACAAAAATCCTACGCTTCTGAAAGCCTTGTACGCTCGTATTTCTCGTTGGACAGATATCGTGAAAACACTTTTCCCGATTCATTGCGCGCAGCTAATGCTAGTGAGTTTTCGATGCGTTTGATGGCATCTGCTATAGTAATGTACTGGGTTGAGGTTATGTGTGAATGGTCTCGACAGGGTGGGATTAACGCTGATAGGCAACTCTTACAGACACTCGCCAATGAAGCTGATACACAAATGATGGACCTGTATTGAGGTTGATACACAAACGATGGCCCGGTATACAGCTCTTATCCATTAAAATAAACATTTGGCAGGGGAATATTGTGCGCTGATAGTGAACAGCTCGCTTGCCATTTTGCACGCGTTTGCGCGCATGGTAGAATGACACGGCTATTTGAGTGTATCGAAACTAACGCAGTTGTAATGCAGCATCTGGAAGGAACAACATGGACGAAACAGGAGTCTTGGGTCTGCTCGAGGAGCTTTCCATTCTATTGGAGGATGCCAAGCCCGTTTTCGGTAAGGGCAATTTGCGGCAGGTGGATGTAGCCGCTGCATTCGAGATTATTGATGACATCCGCGACTCATTCCCGAGTGAATTTGCTCAGTCACGCCAGATCGTCCGTGAGCGCCAGAGCTTGCTTGACGATGCCGAAGCTGAGGCTGACCGCATGATCGAAGATGCGCGCAGCCAGGCACTGACCATCGCAAGCGAACAGGAAATCGTTCGGATTTCTCAACAGCAGGCCGACCAGATTATGGCTGACGCCCGCGAACTTGAGCGTGAAACCCGCGCCGGTGCAGAAGATTACGCTGATGAAGTTTTCGGTCACGTTGAACAGAGCCTCGACACGCTGCTTGGCAACGTGCGTCGCTGCCGTGAGCGTCTTAATTCCAGTTCGCTTGGCACCACTGCTCGGTAGGTCGAGCTAGGGTTTTCTTGCCGGCATATATCGAAATACCACGAGAGCTCTTCGCTCAGGCGGAGAGCTCTTCGTTTGAGGGCACTTGCGAGTTTGCCTGCCTTGACGCTAATCCTGATAGGTATCGGTTTACCGCCCCACTAAAGTGGTCTATTACGGTGCAGAGCACGGGAAAGATGCTCATTTTAGATGGCACGGTATCGGGAATAGGCAATACTGCCTGTGCGCGTTGTCTTGATGAATTTGAGATTGAACTGACGGGCACTATCGAAGGGTGCTACCTTTTGCCGGGTACACCTGCACCAACTGACATGGATTCGGATGAATATGATGTTCTGCCAATGAACCGGATAATTGATGTTGAGCCATTAATTATTGCGGCGCTGTTGGTAGATATTCCGCTTGTTCCTCTTTGCCGTCCTGATTGTCGCGGAATTTGTCCGGATTGTGGCATTAATCTCAACGAGGCATCATGCGATTGCGCTGCACGTCGTGCGGCAGCGCGCCAACAAGAAGAAAAGGCAGCTAATCCGTTTGCGGCACTTGAGTCACTTGATTTAGGGCAGCCGAAAGAAGACTGACGACACTATGCAATATCGATGGACGATCCTTGCATTCAAAACGGACGTGCGCTAATATCATCGCTTGCGTGTTCACAAGAAGACTAATCGGATTTAAACCAATCGGGTTTGCATCCGTCGCAATGAAGGAGAGTCCAATGGCAGTACCTAAAGGGAAAAAGGGTCGTGCTCGCACCCATGCCCGTCGTTCCGTTCACGACAGGATTGCCCAGCCCGCTCGGAGCGTTTGCCCCAAGTGTGGTGAAGTAAAGCTTCCGCATCGTGTATGCCCAAGCTGTGGCTTCTATCGCGACCGTGAGGTCATTGAGACGGCTTAGTCTTTTTAGTTGGTATATGGATCCCCCGGCGTGCTTATCGCGTACGGGGGATTTTTCATACCTGCACACAGTTGACCAGGAATAATTGACCAGGAAATAAGATAGATGCCGGGTGTTAATGCTGAAGTGTACAGCCATAGTGCACAGGGTTAAGCACGGGCGCAGTACAGATAAGTGCCGATAGTAGGTATAACGGCATACGAGTTCCGTCATAGAATTTATCAATATATAAGCCCGATGATTGAATCCCTCGAAGGAGGCTTTGAGCATGAACGATACCGTTACGATAGCAGTTGATGCCCTTGGTGGAGACGCTGGCGCATCGGTGGTACTCCCTGGTGTCGCAGCCGCTCTTGCGCAGGATTCGCACCTGCAGGTTATTCTCTGCGGGCCGGCCGATATCGTAGAGCCGTTTGCACGCGAGCATGAGCGCTGTCAAGCTCAGGTGACAACCGAAGAAATCGCGATGGGTGAACATCCAGCGACGGCCGTGCGGAAGAAACGTGATTCTTCGCTGGTGGTGGGGTGTCGCCTTGTGAAGGAAGATCGTGCGCAAGGGTTCTTTTCGGCTGGATCAACCGGTGCGGTATTAGCTGCGGGTACGATGGTGGTTGGACGCATTAAGGGGGTGGCTCGCCCGGCGCTTTGTACCGTTCTTCCATCGCCTGCGAAACCGGTTATCCTCTGTGATTGTGGAGCGAATGCCGACTGTAAGCCTGAATATCTGCTCCAGTTCGCCCAGATGGCGTCGATCTATGCTAAAACGGTGCTTGGTCGCGAAAATCCACGTGTTGCGCTTTTGAATATCGGGTCTGAAGAAGCAAAGGGAAGTCGACTAGCTCAAGAGGCTCACGCGCTTTTGAAAGACAAGTTCCCTGGCTTTGCGGGTAATGCCGAGGGCAACGATGTACTTGCGGGTTCGTTTGACGTGTTTGTCACCGATGGATTTACTGGCAATGTTTGCTTGAAGACCATCGAAGGCACTGCTCGCACGCTGATGGGTGCCTTGTCTGGTGTCTTTCGGGCAAATCCTCTTACCATGCTTGCTGCTGCTCTGGTAAAAGGGGGACTTGTTGATTTGAAACGGTCTCTTTCCTCAGACGAAACAGGTGCAGCGCCACTGCTCGGAGTGCGTGGTGCAATAATGGTGGGGCATGGCTCGTCAAACGAGCAAGCAGTCAAAAACGGGGTGCTTACTTCAGCACGCGTTGCCCGCCTGGGGGTTTCTAAAATAATCGCGCAAACGATTCTGCCTGAAACTGCCTCGGGTACAATTATCGAGGGAAAATAAAGCAGCGGTAGGTAAGATCGCCCGCTGCGATGACGCAGAGAGGGCGAGATCGGTTTCGGGATATGGTTACGCACGATGAACAGCGCGAAAAACTCGATCGCGCTCAAGAGGTTTTAGGGTATCGCTTTTCAGATGAGCACTTTTTGTTATCGGCTATTACGCATCCCTCTGCAGTTGAGGGCATGCCGGTTAAGTTTTCCTATGAACGGCTTGAATTTTTAGGCGATAGCATTTTAGGGGCTGTCGTTGCTGATGCCGCATTTCATCGGTTTCCCGATCTTGACGAAGGCGGCCTGACACGCATTAAGGTGTCTCTCGTGGCTGGATCTTCGTTATCCCAGGTAGCTAATGAATTGGGATTTGCCGATTTTATTATCTTTGGCCAGTCTGAAGCAGGTACTGGTCGTCGTGGTCTGCATTCAGCACTCGAAAATGTCTACGAGGCTGTGGTGGCCGCTTTGTATTTGGATGGCGGCATGGAAGTTGCTCGCTCCTTTATTGTTCAAACCCTGCTTGGTTACATGAGCATTGACATGGCGCGCGAACCGGAAAATCCTAAGAGTGCGCTGCAAGAAAAACTGCAGGAGGATGGCATTACTCCTACCTATAAACTTATTGAAACGCAGGGGCCACCGCATGATCGTACATTTGTTGCAGCGGTATATGCGGGCCTGCAAGCGCTTGCGCGAGGGGTTGGGCGCACGAAGAAAGAAGCGGAGAGCAAGGCGGCTCAGACAGCGCTTTCCCATCTGCCCGACGAAAAGCATAAGCGGCATAAAGATAAGGGTAAAGATAAAGCTGAACATCGCAAGAAGGGTGCTACGAGTCATTCTCAAGATAACGATACGGGCGAAAAGCCGATACCGGATACGGTGGCATCGAACACGGCAGGGCGGGAGTAACGCATGCATCTGAAGTCGCTCGTTCTTAAGGGCTTCAAGTCGTTTGCAGATCGCAGTGTCTTGTCGTTTGAGCCAGGTATCACCGCTGTAGTGGGCCCTAATGGGTCGGGGAAGTCAAACGTTTCTGATGCCGTGCTGTGGGTTTTAGGCGAACGAAATGCAAAAAACCTACGTGGTCAGGCAATGGAAGACGTTATCTTTGCCGGTTCAGCGGTGCGAAAACCAGTGTCTGTTGCCGAAGTGGAGCTTATATTAGACAACACTGATGGCACGCTTCCGGTGGAATATTCTGAAGTGTCCATTGCCCGTCGCATGTATCGCAGCGGCGAAAGCGAATACCTGATTAATGGAACGATTGCCCGCCGTATGGATGTGCTCGACATTCTGCATGACTCAGGGCTTGGAACCGGTACCCATTCGATTATCTCGCAGGGGCATTTGGCCTCGATATTGCAGAGTCGTCCTGAAGATCGGCGTGCCCTTATTGAAGAGGCCGCTGGCGTGCTCAAGCATAAGCAGCGCAAAGCGCGCAGCGAACGGAAGCTCGAACGTATGGATGCGAGCTTGACGCGTGTGCGCGATATTGTGGCAGAGGTTGAACGAACGCTGCGTCCGCTCGAGCGTAAAGCACGTCGTGCGCTGGCCTATAAAGAAGTTTCTGCTGAACTCGCGCAGGTCAAGCTTGGTCTTTCTGTTGATGATTTACGTAAACTGCAAGTATCGTGGGATGAAGCGCGTACGCGTGATACCCAGCTTACCGATAAACTTTCAGATATGCGTGCCACTATAGAGCACGCCGAAAAGCAAGCCGAGACACTTCAACATCGTTTGCAGGTTGAAACGGCTGATGCTGGTCAGGCGACAGCACTGCTTCGTCGGGCGGAAGGCATATCGGATAAGCTCGACTCAAATGTCCTTGTATTGCGTGAAAAGAAGCGTTCGCTTGCTTCTTACCTCGCTGAAATGCAGCTTTCCCTTGAAGCAGGTACGAGCCGCTTACAAGAAGCCGAAGGACGTCAGCAGGAAGCGCGTGAAGCGGCCGATGCAGCAGTTCAGGCGCGCGAGGCAGCCGATGCAGCATTGAAGCGCGCACAAGATGAAGCGGATGAAATACAGGCGCACAAACGAGTGCTTCAGCAGAAAAGCGATGAAGCCACCCGTGCGCGACGCGATGCGTTGGCTCAGTTAGAGGCAGCGCGCGCTCGCCAGGCGCAGATGCTCAAGCAGCTTGCTGAAAATGAAGCGGCTGAAGAAATGCTTTCTACGCAGACAGCGCAGCTAACCGAACGTCTCGAAGCTGCGCGCCGTACAGCACAGGTAGCCGATGAAGCACAGGTGGATGCTCAAGCAGCGTGCGAAGCAGCACGTGTGTCTGACGAGACAGCCCGTGAGGCTGTGGGCAAGGCGCTTCATGAACGCGATAAAGCGCGTGGTGTTGTTGACCAGGCCCGTAACGATCGTGACAGTGCCCAAGCGCGATTTAAAGGGCTTGAGGAACTTGAGCGTGCACGCACGCAAGAAAACCCGCTGCGCGCGTGGGGCGCTAATGCCGCCGCTCAACCATCGGGCCCCGCACGTATTCTTGAAGCGATTCGAGTATCCGACAGCCAAATGGAACCACTGGTCAGTCAAGTACTTGCCGATGATGTCTGGGCGCTTGTTGCCCGTGATGAATCTGAGGCCTTCAACCTTATCGATCGTGCCTTGGCCGCTGATACCGTGGGGAGTATCTCAGTTGCCTATGGAGCCCAGGTTGATACTCGGGCTCAGTCTTTGTCCGATGCCCCTTCTGGTGCGGTGTGTTTGCTTGACTACGTGGAAGCGGATCCCACTGTTCAGGAAGCGCTTCAGTCGCTTTCTGGCGATGTACTTGTGTGCAAGACCCTTGATGATGCGCGTGGCGCATGTCGGGCGGGGTGGCGTGCAGTAACGCCTGACGGTGTTATGGCATTACCTACCGGCACAATTCATCTGTTGAGGGCTGATGCCGAAGGATCGAGCGCGCGAGATGCTCTATCAGTTCATGGTCGTCTTGAAGAAGCGCGAAAGGCGGCAGATAGTGCTGAAAAGGCGCTTGCTGCGGCGCAACAGCGGGTAGTAGCAGCTGAAGATAATTTACGACAGCACCAGGCAAAAAATCTTGAGACATCACAGGCGCTCGCGCAGGCAAAGGGCATGGCTGCTTCGGCAGCTGAAGATGCTCGTCGTGCTGCGGAAGACCTAAAAGGGCTTGAACGCGAGGCTGAATCTCTTGCTGAATCACGTCGCGCTGCGCGTGCGGCACTTGATGCTTCACGTCCTGATGCCGCTGCTCTTGATGATCGCATTCGTGCATTGTCGGTTACTATTGACGAGGCCACCTCGACCATAAACGAACTTCGTGACCAACTGGCGCCGGTGCGCAGCCAGGCTGATCGAGCAGTAGCCAATCTCGCTGAAGCAAAACTTGCCAGTGCTACAGCTAAAGAGCGGACCGATTACGCGGCTCGTATCCTGATTGCGCGCGAGCAGGATATCAAACAGGCACGCCGCGCTCAGTTGTCGTTGAGCGAAGGCATCCAGCGTAAGGGGATAGCTGCCAGTCGTATCGACCCATTACTTACTTCTCTTGAGACTCTTTGCGCGGCCGCCCGCAGTCGGGCCGCGCGGCTTGAGACAGCTTCCGTTGCTTCGCAGGAAGCAACCGCAGCACTTCACGAACAGATTAATGTGGCTCGTGAAGAAGTTCGGAAAGCGCACGATGCGTTTGATACAGCCAACGAGCATCTTTCGGATTTACGTGTTGAAGCAGGCCGTTTGGAGATGCGTGTTGAAGCGGCTATTTCGACAATCGTCGATGAATGTGCCACACCTTTAGAAACAGCCCTTTCCCTTCCGGAATTGGATGACCGGAGTACGGCGGAAGCATCTGCATTTAAACTACAGCGGAAAATAGATGGTATGGGGACGGTTAATCCTGATGCCGCAGAGGAATATGAGCAACTCAAAGAGCGCTTCGACTATTTGAATACCCAGCTCGAAGATATGTTAACCGCTCGTCGCAGCCTAGCGCGTATTGTTACTATTATTGACGAGCGTATGAAGGATGACTTTGCCAATACCTTCGCACGCGTTGATGATAATTTCCGCCGCATCTTTGAAGTGTTGTTCCCTGGTGGATCGGGGTCGCTCGAATTGGTTGATCCTGACGACATGGAAAACACGGGTGTTGAAGTGAATGCACAGCCATCAGGCAAGCGCATTCTAAAAATGTCCCTTATGTCGGGCGGTGAAAAATCACTGGTTGCGCTGGCATTGCTCTTTGCTGTATATAAAACTCGGTCAACACCATTTTATATTCTCGACGAAGTTGAAGCAGCGCTTGACGATACAAATTTGCGGCGTCTTGCAGCATATCTTGATTCAATCCGTCACGAGACGCAGTTTATTATGATCACACACCAGCGCCGCACGATGGAGATGGCCGATGTGCTGTACGGCATTTCGATGCAGGCCGATGGTGTTACCAAGGTGATGAGCCAGCGTCTTGATAAGGCGCTTCGCTACGCGGAAGGATAAAAGATGTTCGAAAGCGTGAAACAGGGGATGTCCCGCACGCGTCAGATGTTTACCGAGCGTATGAATGTATTGCTCGATCGTGGACCTGCTGTCGATGAAGAATTTTGGGAAGGACTTGAAGAAGCTCTTATCCTAGCTGATGTAGGTGCGCCAGCTGCTTTGGATATTGTTGAGGCACTGCGTGTTGAAGCAACGCGCCATGCGCTTCCCGATGCATATGCGGTTATGGATGCGCTTGCCGATCAGATTGCATCATCTTTCACTACAGAGGGGCAGGGGCTCTTCGAAGAAAACCCGGTGCTTGTGCTGTTTGTCGGCATCAATGGGGCGGGGAAAACGACGACGGTCGGTAAGATCGCTGCACATTCAAAAGCGCATGGTCGCTCGGTTTTGCTTGGTAGCGCCGATACGTTTCGTGCGGCAGCTATTGAGCAGCTTGAGGAATGGGCGCGTCGTTCGCAGGTTGAAATTGTCGAGCGCGAACGCGGGAGCGACCCCGCTAGTGTATGCTACGACACGATCGAGCGGGCTGAAGCGCTCGGAAGCGATCTGGTTCTTATTGACACCGCTGGGCGTTTGCATACGTCTGACGATCTCATGCGCGAGCTGCAGAAGGTGGTTAGCGTGGTGCGCCGCCGGGCTGCTATGCCGGTACGCACCGTGTTAGTGATTGATGCAACGACTGGCCAGAACGGTCTTTCACAGGCACGCGCTTTTGATAAAGCACTTGATTTGGATGGCCTTATCGTAACGAAGCTCGATGGTACAGCAAAGGGTGGCATTGCGCTGGCTATTTCACACGAATTGAGCCTTCCCATTGTCAAAGTAGGTGTCGGCGAGCAACTAGATGACCTGCAAGAATTCGACGCACACGATTTTGCTGCAGCACTTATCGGTGCGGAAGCGGTTTATGAAACCGACGGGGAAGCTCGAGATTCAGCCACAGAAAACCTTGCATCTTCCAACTTAGTCAGCCAGGCTCCTTCTGAGCCTGAGCCTGAGCCTGAGCCTGAGCCTGAGCGGGTTACACAGGCCGCTGAATCGTTCGCCACAGCAGCACCAGACACTACTTACGCAGAAGAACCCAAGCCGCAAGAAGGACGCTTCAGGCGCCTGTTCAAGTGGCGTGGAAGAAAGAGGGAAGACGATGCTCGATAGCCTTTCTGAGCGCCTTCAAGGCATATTTGGTGGCTTGCGTGGCAAAGGCAAGCTTACCGAAGAAGATATTGATGCTGCTATGCGTGACATTCGTCTGGCGCTGCTTGAAGCCGACGTCAACTACAAGGTAGTAAAGTCGTTTGTGGCGCGCACGAAAGAACGCTGCCTTACCGCAGAAATACTTGATTCTCTCACTCCTGCTCAAAATGTGGTTAAGGTTGTACTTGACGAGCTTACGGGGCTATTGGGCGGCGACTCACCGCGCCTGGAGCTTACGAGCCGCATTCCAAACGTGATCATGCTTGTTGGATTGCAGGGTTCAGGCAAGACAACCGCTGCTGCAAAACTGGCCTACCTGCTGAAGAAGCGCAATCGCAACCCCTTACTAGTTGCGTGCGACGTGTATCGACCTGCTGCTGCCGATCAGCTGCAAACGCTCGGTGACGAAATTGATGTGCGTGTCTATCGTGGTGAAGGAAAAGACCCGGTTGCTATTGCTCGTGAAGGTGTGCAGGATGCCATCGACCATTTACGTGATGTGGTAATCGTCGATACGGCCGGGCGTCTGCATGTTGATGAAGACATGATGGCTGAGGCCAGTGCCATCAAAGACGCGGTCAACCCTGATCAGATTCTTATGGTTGTTGATGCCATGACCGGTCAGGATGTTGTCAACGTTGCTGCTGCTTTTGCTGAACGCGTGGACTTCGATGGTGTCATTATGTCCAAAATGGACGGTGACGCACGAGGTGGTGGCGCGCTTTCAGTACGCGAAGTCACCGGTAAGCCAATCAAGTTCATTAGCGCTGGCGAAAAGCCTGATTCACTCGAAGAATTTCATCCCGACCGCCTTGCCAAGCGCATTTTAGGCATGGGTGATGTTGTCAGTCTTATCGAAACGGCGGCACAGCTTCAAGAAGATCAGCTCGCCGATGAAGCGGCTGAGCGCATGTTAAAAGCGCAGCTCAATCTCAACGATTTTCTTGAGATGAACAAGCGTGTCCGCAAAATGGGAGGCATACAAAAACTCGTTTCAGCCTTGCCTGGTGGCGATCGAGCCTTGTCTCAGGGGCAAGTTGACATGAGTGCTCTCGACCGCATGGAAACCATTATCTTTAGCATGACCGCCGAAGAACGCGAGCATCCCGACGTGCTTAACGGAAGCCGCCGGGCACGTATTGCTCGTGGCGCTGGCGTAACGGTTACTGATGTTAATCAGGTCATGAAGAAATTCAACGAGACAAAGAAGATGATGAAGCAGTTTATGCCCACCGAAGAGGTCTCTTCGCGCGGGAAAAAAGGCAAGAAGCGTAAAGGAAAACGTCGCCGTACTCTTCCTGGTATGGGCGGAATGGGTGCTGTCGATTTGAAAAAGCTGCAAGACATGATAGGGCAGATGTAACGTCCTTACACGTATTCCGGTTGTCATCTTTTGGGTGGAAATAATATGATGCCTTGTCGTATCTGCAACCTGCCGTTCGCTCGTTATGCCATTCGTGCTATTATGCAAAAGCTGTTTCAAGCGGGGTGATAAACCCCCACCTAGTTCGGCGCTTATGCTGCTGATGGGTCGCTCGCATATCGCATTGATATTCGTCCGCCCCGTGGCATGCGCCGCGGGGTTTTTGCTTGTCAGCTATAGATGAAAGCTACCAAAAGGAGGTGTTTGCGATAGCTGCGAAAGAGCCACGGCTCAACGAAGCCATCACTGCGCGTGAAGTACGGTTGATCGGCTACGACGGGGAACAGATGGGTATCTGTGCCACCGAGGAGGCCCAACATGTTGCCGATATGGCAGGTCTCGATCTGGTAGAGATTGCTCCAAATGCTCAACCGCCCGTATGCCGCGTCATGGACTATGGCAAGTTCAAGTACGAACAGGCCATCAAGGCAAAGCAGGCTCGCAAGAACCAAAGCAAGATTGAAATCAAAGAGATGAAGTTCCGCCCGAAGATCGACGTGGGAGATTACACCACGAAGAAGAAGCATGTTATTCGCTTCCTTGAGCAGGGCAACAAAGTCAAGATCACCATTATGTTCCGCGGCCGCGAAATGGCCCATCCAGAACAGGGTTTAAGCATCTTGGAACGCCTTGCGGACGATCTGAAGGACATGGCAGCCATCGAAGCTCAGCCGAAGATGGAAGGCCGTAACATGCACATGGTCATCGCTCCGTTGGCCAGTGCGATTAAGAAAAAGAAAGACGTAGTCGCCAAGGGCGGCAAAGCGAAGCAGGGGAAGGAAGAGGAATAAACCATGCCTAAGATGAAAACCCACAGCGGCACCGCCAAGCGTTTCCGCGTTACCGGTTCTGGCAAGATTATGCATGCTAAGGCATTTAAGAGCCACATCATGACTAAGAAGAGCCAGAAGCGTAAGCGTAATTTCCGTCACGAGACCGAGCTTGCTCATGCTGATCAGAAGATGATCGGCCGCAATCTTGGTATCCGTTAGTCCACAAGGAGGATATGAATCATGCCTCGTGTAAAGCGTGCAGTTAACGCTCATAAGAAACGCCGTGTTGTCCTGAAGCGTGCAAGGGGTTACTACGGTGCAAAGTCCCGTTCGTATCGCGCTGCAAAAGAACAGGTTCGTCATTCGCTTCAGTATCAATACCGTGATCGCCGCAACAAGAAGCGCGAGATTCGTCGTCTGTGGATTACACGCATCAATGCTGCCGCTCGCCTGAACGGTATGAGCTACTCCACATTCATGAACGGCCTCAAGAAGTCGGGCATCGAACTTGACCGTAAGGTGCTTGCCGATATGGCTGTTAACGACGCGGCTGCCTTTGCAGCACTCGTTGAGGTAGCTGGAAAAGCCCTGTAGTTTTTCTTACTGCACTTAATTGCATCGCCCTCTGCAAACTCATCTCATCGGATGAAGATGCAGAGGGCGTTTCTTTATTCAGCAGATCTTGTTATAGTCGGTTGATAGTGCAGGTAGAGAAGTAGTTTGGTAGTCTAACTTTATTTTGCCGTAGTCTTGAAAGGCTTAGGGTTAGTACAATTCAAGGGATGCCTCCTAGATACAGAGAAACCGCCAAGTGCCAAAGACACCTGACGGCTCTCTTGCCTGCAGCTCAAATCGAAACTGCACGCGTTTCACTGTCTAGTAATCTACATTGTGGATGTAGTGCTAGTCAATAGAACGACTGAGAATTCCGGGGTGTAATTCACTTTCGTGACAAACCTCTATCTAAAATTGAGCAAAAACTTGTCCTAATTCTTTCCTGTTCTTTGTCGCTACCTGATGTGGGCGACGCTTTTCTACTCGTCGTCGTCCTGGGGAACGTCAGCTACAAGAACATCGGCACAGCGATCAATGTAAGCTGCAGCGGCATCAATAGCACGTCCTGATGCGGACGAGACAATATCGATTCCCCGAAGGGAAAATGCTTCTTGTGCATCTGGTGATATGTTATTGCCGATGAGTGCGTCAACGCCGATTCCTTCCATCAGTTGGGCGTATTCTTCGGCAGAAAGCCCTTGGGCAGGAATGTTTTGGGAGTCGATTATTTGATAGCTTTGCGTTGTGTAGTAATTGAAATTCAGGCACTGGGAAAAATGCTGAGCGACGTCTAAGCCGTCACTTGCCACGGCAATACGCATGTTCCTTCCTCCATTCCGATAGGTCCTACCATGCATGGGGACTCACATGGGAGCTTATGGAAATGCCCTCAGATTCGATGTGGACGAACCTGAGGGCAAACATAACACTGCGCAGGAGTTATACGGGTGTGTTGCCGCTCAACGGGGATAAATACAAAGCATGCGGCAAGGGTCGCGAAAAAGGAATGATGAAACGCGGCGCTATTCTTACTGCGAATGTCGATTAGTAAGGTAGATTCTTACTGTGCACAGCAAAGCTGGGGCTATCCTCGCTGTGAGCGCCGGTGCTGAGCATCGCGTCGAGCCCGTTGCGAGCGTCCCGGACGAAAATCGCCGTGGCTGTTACTAGTGGTGCGTCCTTTGCGGAAATCGCCACGCACGTCGTTAGCGCTGCGGCCTTTACGGTTTCGCTCGCTTTCATGAGCTGCTCCAGCACGTTGATTTTTCTTACGCTGCTTTTTGGCAGTGCCGCGCGTTTTATGCGGGTTTTCATATTCATTTCGCTGGTCGCGGCGTGTGCGTCCACGCCGCGTGCCCTGCTGTTCACTCCGTTCCGATTCGTCAAAGTGCCTCTCGGAGTTATTCCTATTACTCTTATTGCCTCGAGGGTTTTTGTGGCCTCTCTGTTGTCCACCTGCGCGCTGATCTTCTGTATTGTGCTCACGACGAGAGCTACGAGAACTCTTTGCTTTTTTGCGGCTTTTATCTTCACGCGCCGCGGTAGCAAGCTCGGGATCGTTTTGCGCATTTGCGCGGGTGGCTTTTGCTGCAAGAGCATTATCACTTGCCGATGAATCGAAGCTTTCGACGGACATTTCGGGAATGTCTTTTCCAATAAGCTTTTGAATGTCGCGGAGAATAGCTTTATTTTCCGGGGTCACAAACGATATGGCGCATCCAGCTTCGCCTGCACGTCCGGTGCGGCCAATGCGATGGACATAATCTTCAACCTGATCAGGCATGTCGAGGTTTACAACATAATTGACGTTGGGTATGTCGATGCCGCGTGCGAGCACATCGGTAGCTACCAGAATGTCGCACTTGCCAGCTTCGAGTGCTTCAATAGCGCGCTTGCGTTGGTTTTGGCTGCGGTCGGAATGGATAGGTTCAACGGCGAATCCCGCTTTACGCAGCTTACGCACACAGGTGTCAACACGATGGCGCGTGCGGGCAAATACAATAATGCGCGTGCCGCCCCGTTCGTTTAATAGCGCAATAAGCAGATCGTTTTTATGACGGTGATCAACAGGAATGCGGTACTGCTCAATCGTGTCAGCCGTTTCACCGCGATGTGCAATTTCGACAAACACCGGGTTGTTCAACAGGTGTGCCATGTTGTCTTCAATAGCTGAATCAATAGTGGCTGAGAACAGGAGCGTTTGGCGTTGAGTGGGACAAGCAGCAACAATGCGGCGCATATCAGGAAGAAATCCCATATCAAGCATGCGATCGGCTTCGTCAAGAACGAGCGTTTCCACCTGATTGAGATGGGCGGCATCTTGATTCATCAGATCAATAAGGCGTCCTGGTGTGGCGATAAGCACATCGGTGCCGCGACGGAGACTATCGATTTGCGGGTTGTACGACACGCCGCCGACAACGCAGGTAACTCGATGACCGCTGCGTTTGGCAATCGTGCGACAGACCGATTCTATCTGCAGCGCGAGTTCGCGTGTGGGGGTAACAATAAGTAAAAGTGGTCCTTGTCCATGTCGCGCATGGCCAAGACGATCCATCGTCGGCAAACTGAATGCAGCGGTTTTACCCGTACCTGTTTTTGCGGCAGCGATAACGTCGCGTCCAGCAAGTACAGCGGGGATGGCTTGTTCTTGGACGGGGGTAGGGTCGGTGTATCCTAGCAGGTCAACAGCGGCCAAGGCCTTCTCGGAAAGGCCGAGGTCGTGAAAAGTTTTTGACATGAATAACGCTTCCTTTAAAAGAAGGGAATAAAACAAACGTGCTTTAGCGGCGATTCTGGACGTTTGCCGGTGAAGGTATTTACGTGATGTATCCATAGGTGAAATCACGTACTCACAGGCGAAATCGATACAAGCAGCACCGAGCACTATAGCGAAGCGGGGAAGTACCTGATTCAGTTCGTGTTGAAACGCATCGAATAAGCATACCGTCTGCGCTTTTATGTTTTGTCGCTCGAATGTTCACAAAAATGGTTTTCATATATGTTCGTGAACATCCTGCTATACTGTGCTGCATTCGATCGCCTGTATCGTTAAAAACCATGCGCAGCGCTCCTCAAAAGTGCTGGCTCAAAATTGCGAGCAATATCGTTTCGCGGTTAGAGAATGTATGTGCCTTCATAAAACAGCGGGCGTATCTGGCCCCAAAGTTTGTCGGAAGGTAAGACTCATGGAGCTTTCAAAAAGCGAGTTCGACGTTTTAGTTGCGCTGAAGCTGGATTTTCCGCAGACACAACGGGATATCGCACGCAGCCGTCATCTTTCGTTGGGGGCGGTTAATCGAGCATATCGATCGCTTCAAGAAGCGGGACTCATCAACGCATTTCAATTAACGCCTGCGGGAGAAAAACAGCTTTCGACCTATCGCGTGGATAATGCCATCATTATGGCTGCGGGGCTTTCATCGCGGTTTGCGCCTATTTCTTATGAGCGCCCCAAAGGCGTTTTGATGGTGCGTGGGGAAGTGCTTATTGAACGCCAGATTCGCCAACTGCAACAGGCTGGTATTACTGATATCACCGTTGTCGTGGGGTATATGAAGGAGTCGTTCTTTTATCTGGAGGATCTGTTTGGCGTTAAGATTCGCGTGAACGAAGAATACCGACAGCGCAACAACAACTCGACGCTCATGCTCGTGCGCAACCAACTGGGAAATACCTACATTTGTTCATCTGACGATTACTTTACCGAAAACGTGTTTGAACCCTATGTGTATCGCGCCTATTATGCGGGCGTGTATCAAGATGGTCCAACCGATGAATACGTGATGGAGCTGGGGCCTGCCAATCGCATTCGGTCGGTTTCTATTGGCGGTCCGTGCGGGTGGAGTATGTTGGGGCATGCCTATTTTGACCGGCGCTTTTCCAAGCAGTTCATTTCTATTCTTGAATCAATTTATCGTCTTCCTGAAACCGCACCAAAATTGTGGGAAGACATTTATCGTGAACACGTTAAAGAACTTGATATGGTCATGCGGCCCTACGATGCCACGGTGATTTACGAATTCGACTCGCTTGCGGAAGTACAGGCATTCGATCACGATTTTCTGACGAATGTCGATAGTGCTATTTTTGATCATATTTGCTCGGTTCTGCACTGTAAGCGTGAGGATATTTCGGATATCGAGCCAATTAAGCAGGGGCTTACGAATCTTTCATTTCGCTTTTCTGCGCAGGGCGGCAGTTATGTGTACCGTCATCCAGGGGTTGGAACCGAAGAAATTATCAGTAGGAAAAGCGAGTCATTTTCTCAGAAGGTCGCTGCCGATCTGGGGATAGATGGGACATTCATCTACGAGGACCCTACTGAGGGTTGGAAAATTTCGCACTATCTCGTTGATTGTGAAATGCTTGATTATCATAATCACGAACAGGTAGCACAGGCGATGCAGATCGCGAGGACACTGCATTCGTGTGGTGTGACATCTGATTTCACGTTCAATCTGAACGAAAAGACACGGCAGACGATTGCCTTACTTGATAGGGGACGTGCTGCATCATTTCGCGATTACCCCGAACTGGTTGAGCGAGCACAGCGTCTGTATAACGTCGTTTCCGCGCAAGGTGTTGCACCGGTACTCTGCCATAACGATTTTTATGCGCCGAATTTCTTAGTGGGAAAGGATCGTATTGACCTTATTGACTGGGAATATTCCGGCATGTCTGATTACGCAAGTGACCTCGGCGTATTCATTTGTTGCAGCGATTACAGCTACGACGAGGCTATAGAGGTGCTCGAGCTCTATTTTGAGCGACCTCTGACGCCTGACGAACTGGTGCACTGCGTATCCTACATTTCTATCGCCAGCTTCTATTGGTTTGTGTGGGCGCTCTATAAGGAAATGTGCGGGGAGTCTGTCGGCGAGTTTTTGTATCTGTGGTACCGCTATGCCAAAGATTATGGAATCCGTGCTGAAAAGCTTATTGCTGCAGCAAAAGGCGATGGCGGCCGTACTGCTTCAAAAAACATACGAGAAATAACGAATAGGGGAACACTATGGAATTGATTGGCACTGCGGTTGTCTATCTGATTATGGCTTGCGCCTTAGTGGGGTGTGCTGCATCGGTTATTAAACCCGAAAGCGAATTAGGTAAAGAATTTGTCGCCGGCATTGATGCTATTGGCCCGATCTTTCTGCCGGTGGCAGGCATTATGGCATCAGCACCATATCTTACCGCCTTTGTGAGTGCTGTCTTTGGTCCGGCATATAGTGCCCTGGGTGCCGACCCTGCTATGGCTGCAACTACTTTTATCGCCGTTGACATGGGTGGCTATCAGCTTGCCGATGCGCTTGCGCAGACACGTGAAAGCTGGATTATGGCCATGATGACTGGTTACATGGCTGGTGCGACAATCGTGTTTACCATTCCTGTTGCTTTAAAGATGCTGGTTAAGCGCGATCGTAAATACCTTGCCCTTGGGGTAATGAGTGGGCTGTTGGCTATTCCTATTGGTGTTCTTGTTGCAAGCGTTATTATCGCTTTTAGTCATCCGGTGGTGCGCGAAGCGGTGTCTACCAATGCTGAAGCGGCTTATCAGCTTGCGCTGAGCTTCAGTCAGATCGGCTTAAATCTTATTCCGTTGATTATTATCTGTCTTACCCTAGCAGCGGGCTTAAAGTTCAAGCCTGATGCGATGATCAGGGGATTTATTGTGTTTGGTAGGGTCATGGAAAGTGCCCTTAAGATTGTTTTCGTACTGGTGGTTATTGAGTACTTTACCGGTATCTTTACAACGCTGTTTGGAAGCTTCGGATTTGAACCGATTATTGCTGACGATGCCGATAAATTCAGAGCACTTGAGGTATCGGGTGCTATTGGCATGATGTTGTGCGGCGTGTTCCCGCTTGTGTATTTAATCAAGCGCTACCTTGCTGCTCCGCTTGCCAAAATCGGTGGCTTATTTGGCCTTTCCTCTGACGCAACAGCGGGTCTATTGGCGGCATCAGCTAACGTACTGGCGGCGCTTTCGATGGTCAAAGATCTCAAAGCACGTGATAAAGTAATTGTGATTTCGTTTGCTGTGTGCTGCGCCTTTTTGTTTGGCGATCATCTTTCGTTTACCGCGAATTTCCAGCCAACCCTTATTGTTCCGGTATTGGTAGGCAAGATGGCAGGCGGTATTGCGGCGATTGCATTTAGCTACGTATTTGCGGTAAAGAAGGCCGAAGAACTCGAAAAACTCGATGAAGCTGCTGGCGCGTAGAGCAGTGATACACATGTGGTCAAAATATGAAGCAGGGAATGATAAGGAAACCTCTTGTCAGGTTGCATAACATCCTCGTATAATAGCCAGGCTGTCTCGTAAGAGACATCAATATACGTCCCCATAGTCTAGAGGTTAGGACGCGGCCCTTTCAAGGCTGAGACCCGAGTTCAATTCTCGGTGGGGGCACCATGCTAATAGACCCGGGTTCGCCCGGGTTTTTCATTGCATGGATCTATATGGTACGAGCTATACGGCACAAGTGGCATATCAGACGGATGTACTAGAACTCTTCTCGATCGTGTGCAGCTAAGTGCGTATAATACCAGCATGTATGCTTATTGAGCACACAGGCAATGTGGCTCGGCAGGCGCATAAGAGCTTGCCCGCATTGAAACCGACAGGTAGGGAAGACGCTATGGAGATCCGTTTCACTAAGAGGACGGCACTTTTAATCGCGTGTGATATCGCCGCTACGTTCCTCTCGTATTTCTTCGCTTCACTTATCACCGGTCTTGCCGATGAAGTGTTTGCTACTCATGAGATTTATTTCTTGCTCGGTGTCGCCGTAGTTATCAACCTTGGTTTTTTTGCCGCTTTCAGGCTGTATAACGACTTATGGGAATATGCTTCGGTCGACGATGCCCTGCGTATCACATTCACCGTAGGGCTTTCTACCCTAGTAACAGCAGTGTTCCTTTGGCTTGCTGGCCAATGGATTCCCATCCGCGTGTATGTGGCTGCCCTGATTATCATGGTGTTTTTCGTGGGCGGTTCGCGCATGTTTTTCCGCGTTCTCCGCAGCAAACGTCGTGAAATCGAGCGCGCTCATGCCGATGAAGAACGTCCTCGTACGCTTATCGTTGGTGCTGGCGAAACCGGATCATTAGCAATTATGCGCATGGCATCAAAAGACCCGCAGATGCCGGGCGAACCTATTGTCGCTGTTGACGATGATAAAAAGAAGCGCAACTTGCGTGTGCATGGCGTGCGTGTAGCAGGAACCAGCGAAGACATCATCGAACTGGTTGAGCGCTTTGGTATCGAACAGATTGTCGTAGCTATTCCGTCGGCATCTATTAACGACCGCAAGCGCATCTATTCCATCTGCACGCAAACTACTTGCCAGCTGCGTACGTTACCTAACGTACGCGAGCTCAAACTTGATGAGATCAATGATATTGCCCTGCGTGATGTTAATGTAGCTGACTTACTCGGGCGCGAAGAGGTTGTGCTAAACACACGCTTGGTAAGCGGTTACATTGCGGGCAAGACCATTCTTGTTACGGGTGGCGCTGGCTCGATTGGTTCAGAGCTTTGTCGTCAGATGTGCCCGGTGGCACCAGCCCGTATTGTCGTGTTCGACATGTGGGAAAACGATGCCTATTTGCTTAAGCGTTCTATCCAAGAGCAGTACGACGACATTGATGTTCAGGTTGAGATTGGTAACATCTGCGACGAATCGCGCCTGCGTGACGTATTTGAAAAGTATCATCCTGCTGCCGTTTTTCATGCAGCTGCTCATAAGCACGTGCCGCTTATGGAAATGTGTCCACGCGAAGCGATACAAAATAATATTTTTGGCACGCTTAATACCGTGCGCTTGGCTCATGAATTTGGCGTTGCCCGTTTCATTTTTATTTCAACAGATAAAGCTGTTAACCCCACGTCAGTTATGGGTGCTACCAAGCGCATGGGCGAGATGATCATCCAACATTATGCGCAGAAGTCCAATACGGTGTTTGCTGCCGTGCGCTTTGGTAATGTGCTCGGTTCAAATGGCAGCGTTATTCCCATTTTCAAAAAGCAGATTAAAGAAGGTGGGCCGGTAACGGTTACTGATCCTGGTATCGAGCGCTTCTTTATGACCATACCCGAAGCATCTCGTTTGGTTATACAGGCCGGTGGTATGGCTACTGGTGGTGAGATATTTATTCTTGATATGGGCGAGCCGGTAAAAATTGTCGATCTGGCACGCGCGCTTATTCAGCTGTCTGGTCTTGAGGTGGGTAAAGATATCGAAATCGTCTACACGGGTTTACGTCCTGGCGAAAAAATGTACGAAGAGCTGCTGATGAATGAGGAAAATACGCTTCCTACCAAACTATCAGGCATTATGATTTCCACCGGTCGAGAAGTCAGTTTTGAAGAGGTTGAGGCGAAGCTTGTTTCGCTGAAAGAATCAATGAGTGCCGATGACGCGACCGCTTTGCGTGTACTCGAACAGGCTGTTCCAACGTATACGATTACAAAAAATTAACGTCAGCCTAACGGCCTGATGCTTTCCTTGGGGACTGTCGTGGTCAACATTGCGGGGTTTTGGACGGTTTAGCTGGGTGCTAATGTCGAGGGTTTAGTGCCTTTCTCGGTGGCGTCGTGGTCAACAGCATGTATACCGGGTTAGTTTCCAAACTCCATCTGCTTAAACTATTTCTTTCAGCCTGTTTTCAGGTTTGCGCACTACGGTGTCAGAGTGGAGATTTATCAGCTGAGTGCCTCTGTTGCTGCAAAGTCGTCTGTTCTTTCAGTTTGTGCAGTTGCTTTTTTCCTCTCCTCAAGTAGAGTGATCTCTTACCTTAAGCATGATGTGAAAGTGCTTGGGTGTCAGACTTGGAGGGTAGTGCCGTGAAACGTGTTATCACATATGGGACTTTTGATCTGTTCCATTACGGCCATGTGAATCTCTTGAAACGGGCACGGGAGTTGGGGGACTACCTGATCGTTGCTGTTTCGACGGATGAATTCAATTGGGAAGCCAAAGGCAAGAAATGTTACTTTCCTTACGAACAGCGTAAATCGCTTGTCGAATCGGTGCGCTTTGTTGACTTGGTAATCCCTGAAACTTCGTGGGATCAAAAGCTTTCGGACATCAAGCGGTATCATATTGATACCTTTGTAATCGGTGACGATTGGAAAGACCGCTTTAACTTCCTGGAAGAAGCCGGTGTTGAAGTTGTCTATGTTCCGCGTACTCCTGAGATTTCAACAACTCAGATTAAAGCCGATTTAGGTTCGCAGGGTTTGTCACCGCTTGTTGAGGATTGATTGGTTTTGCCTGATTGCCTTACTTGTATAATTGCTTGCGCTTGCCTGCAGCCGATCTGTGAGGCGTATTGACGTGGCTTCCTCGCGAGTAGCCAACTCGCTTAAAAATGTTTTTGCTGCGTGGGGCGGACAGGCACTCTATGCACTTGCAAGTTTTGTCGTACGTGCCGTATTTGTTGCGACGCTTGCGCAAGAATTCGTGGGACTTGAAACACTGTTTGCAAGTCTGCTTACTATTTTGACTCTCGCCGATCTGGGCGTGGGAAGCGCTATTGTATTTGCGTTATACGAACCTTTGGCAACAGACAATAAAGAAGTTGTTAAGTCGTTAATGCGCCTGTTCAAGCGGGCATATATTGTTATCGGCATCGTCATTATTGTGCTGGGTATTATCTTGGCACCCAATGTGCGCCTCTTGTTAGGTGCTGATGCACCTGATATCCCCTTGCTTGAGGTATATTTCTTCTGCTTTGTGCTCAACACCGGTATCTCGTACTTCTTTTCCTATAAAGGCTCACTGATTAACGCTGATCAGAAGAGCTACATTGTCTATTTGATTCAGTATTCATTTCTCACAGTTATGTGTCTGTTCCAGATAGCCGTACTGGTGATTACCCATAATTACCTGGTGTTTCTTATCTGTATGATCGCTTCCACACTCTTCCAGAATATCGTGATCGCCTTAACGGCCAACCGAATGTATCCCTACATTAAGGAAAAGGACGTCAAGCCGCTCGACCGGGGTATTTTGCGCAGCATCGAAAAAAATGTTGTGGGGTTGATGATGCACCGCATTGCCGGTGTTGCTTCAACACCCGTGAATAACCTGGTTATCACGTCGTTCGTTGGCTTAGCGACAACGTCGCTCTATGGGAATTACCTTTTGGTTATTCAGGCGATGGAGCGCATTCTTGCAAAAGTATTTGATTCTATTATTGCCAGCGTGGGCGATCTTGGAGTGCGTGAGGGCGAACAGCGGCAGTATGAAGTTTTTCAAACTGCGTTTTTCGTAAATGCCCTCGTCTTCGGCGGGGTCGCCGGTGGAATGATGTGCTCTTTCAATTCCTTTATTACGCTGTGGGTCGGTTCAGATTGGTGTCTTCCTGATTACCTGGTTATTCTTATTGTGCTGTTGTTTTTTGTAAAAGGAATGCGTTCAGCAGGCGAGACATTTACAAGTGCGTACGGTCTCTACTGGATCACAAAATGGAAAGCGGTTCTTGAGGCGATTTTTCTTCCGGTGTTAGCGATTATTCTGGTGCAGCCTTACGGCATGGCCGGTGTTCTTATTGCTTCGATGATATCGTCCCTCGGTATTTCAACGGTGTATGAGGCGTGGGCTGTGTATCGTCACGGTTTTCATATGCCCTTGCGGGCTTATATCAGAATGTTTTCCCTCTACGTTTTAGTCTGCGTTGTCGCGATGCTTGCAGCATTCTGGCTGTGTACCAACATGGCTCTTACGGGCATTGTTGGCTTTTTAGTTAACGGCCTTGTTGGTATGGTAATTACGGCTGGTGTTGTTGTTCTGGTGTTTGGACGAACACGACCCGCCCGCGAGGCATTTGGTATTGCTGCTCGTATTTTTAACCACGTTATAGCAAAACTGCCGTTTTACAAAGCGCAGGGGTAAACCTACACAACACACTGCTCACCTTGTTGAATTTGACCATTACACGGGATATCGTGGCAAGTCGGGCAAGCAGGTAAGCCCAGAAAGAACTACGACTCCAAGTCTCCTTCTTCCAGAAGATAAAAATCTTGATCATGGCTGGTGACCTGTTCTTCCTTTGGTGGGAGCTTTCGGTAATCACCATATTGACGGTGTAGAATAAAATCATAGTTTTCTGGGATAGGAAGGTCGTGTCCTTCAAACGAAACACGCTTCGTGGGAAACCAGGGGTTTCCTTCAAGAAAGGTTTTACCGTCTGCTCCCCAACTGGGCAGTACGCAGGTCCAGGGGGAATCATCTGGCGCTGGTAAGTTTTCGAGTACGTCAGCGCAGCGAGCAACCCACCAAGAAGCGGGCTTAAAGCGGGCGCTTAAGTAACCCCATGCATTTTTTGCCGCTCGTTTTGGATATAGTGGATTAAACTCCCAGCGTTGTGGCTTTGTGACGCAGTAATAGCGACCGTCGTTAATGCGTCGAAAACGCTCAAGCACTTCGGTCCGATCCGCTTCGTTAGTAGGAAGTCCTGATAGTGGGAATATATCGATAAATACCCCTTCGCGAAAGCCTTGACTACTCCTCAAGGCTGAAGATTCGGCACGTGTTCGGTTGTCGTATACTTTCATAAATGAAGCGTGGTAGGGCAAATCCGACTCAACAAGTGCCGCCGCAAAGCGATAGCGTCCGTCAAGAATGCCACCGGTGCCTTGTTTATTCACGATGTCTATGAGCTTGCGATAATCGGGATAGGGCATAATAAGATCGATGTCGTCGTCCCACGGGATGTATCCCTGATGTCGCACTGCGCCAATAAGCGTGCCATACGCGAGTTCGTATGCAAGGTCTTCTTCTTGGCAGAGCTTGTCGACCCTCAGCAGGATATCCATTTGAATAGCACGAATTTCATCGAGTTTTAGTTTCCTCATATGCTTCCCTTCACAGCGCGAGCGGAAATACTCTGAAGACTCGCATCAGGTGGTTTGCATGAAGTATTATAGGCACTTACGTGGAATGAATACCAAGTTCTGAGGAGATATGGATTCGATTCAAACGTCACCAGATTCTGCGCGCGAGCCGCTTGGGCTGATAACGCTGGGAATTGTGGCTTATAACGAGCATGATGCGCTCCCTGATATCCTCTCCGATGTACTTGCTCAGGATTTTCCGCGCTCTTACATCGAGATAATCCTTGTCGATAGCGCTTCAACGGATGATACCCGCGCCATAATGGAAGAGTTTGCACAAACATATTCCGGGGTGGATAACGGCTTTAAGAGCGTGCGTGTTCTTGATAATTCGGCGCGTATTATTCCGGCGGGATGGAACGTTGCTCTGCGTGCCTTTTCGGGCGATGCGTTTTTGCGTATCGATGCTCATGCGCGCATTCCGTCGGATTTCGTGCGGATGAACGTGACCGTGCTCAATGAAGGCGAGTATGTGTGCGGCGGATCGCGTCCGGCTACCGTTTCGCCCGATACCCCTTGGACTCGTACCCTGTTGATGGCTGAAGAATCAGCTTTTGGCAGTTCTGTTGCTGACTATCGGCAGGGGAGTGAGAAGAAATATACCTCAGCGGTTTTTCTGCCGGCGTTTCGACGCGAAGTTATCGAGCGCGTGGGACTTTATGATGAACGTCTGTTACGCACTGAAGATAATGATTACTGCTATCGCATTCGCACGGCTGGTTTTCGTATCCGATTTGATGCACGCATTCATTCAACGCAGGTGGCACGCAATACACTCGGCGGCATGATGCACCAAAAATATGGCAATGGATACTGGGTTGGCCGTACCGCTTTTATCCAGCCAAAATGTCTTCATGCCTATCATTTTGCCCCCTTTGTTATGGTAGTTGGTGCGCTGGTGCTTGCGCTGAGCGCTGCGATTACTTCGTGGTGGATTCCCCTTGTAGGCTGCGTCGTGCTATACCTTGCTCTCTGCGTCGTTCTTGCGGTGCGGTCTGCTATGAAAACCGATCGTCGCTTTGCTGTTTTTCTTGCTTTACCACTGCTATTTCCTTGTATCCATGTAAGCTATGGCATTGGTACGAGTGCAGGCTTATTGGCGGGCATTGCCTGCGGAAGGAAGTGAATCTGTTGGCTGAAGCTGAGTATGCAGATGTTGCAACGGGCAAGCTGCGTGAACTCCAGCTTTGCGAACTTGACTTAATGCAGCGCTTTGTTGCGTTTTGCAAAAAGCATGACATTCGTTATTACATGATCGGCGGCACCCTGCTTGGCGCAGTGCGACATGGTGGCTTTATTCCCTGGGATGATGATGTTGACCTGGGCGTGCCGCGACCTGACTACGATCGCTTTTTAGAGTTGGCTGAGGCTGAGTTTACTGATAAAGATACAAAGGTTATTAGCATCCATCATGATCAGTCATCGCGACAGGGAATGGCTAAAATTACCTCATCGAAGATGCAGATCATCAATCGTTCGGCAAATGTTGAACTCAAGCAAGATGTTTGGATCGATATCATTCCGCTTGATGGATTTCCGGCACCTGGCCTGGCAAGCTGTCTGCATAAGGCGCGTCTTATGTTCTGGAAAGTCATGGATGCCACCACAGAATTTGACTATGTGGTGGATACGAAACGTAAGCGTGGTTTTCCACAAGATCAGCTTGTTTCAATTCTGGGATTTCTTTGCCGGTATATCCATCCATTTGGACACGATTATCATCGCATCTTTATGAAGATGGAAGATGCGCTGCGAAAGTATCCATACGACGAATCCACACGCTGTATCAATATGTATGCTGCCCAGGGTTTTCGTGAGGTTTTTCCGCGCGAGGCTATGGGGGAGGGTGCACCAATTCTTTTTGAAGGGGAGCCCTTCACCGCACCAGCTCAGATGTATAAAGTGCTTACTATTATCTATGGCAAGGACTATATGTCTCCGCCTCCGATAGATGAGCGCAATTACCACAATTCCGAAGTGTTGTAAGTGGGTTGATCTATGAAGGCCCGCAAAAACACAAGTGAACGCTACACCATTACACTAGCGCATGGCAGCTTACGAGGAATAGCCGTTTCTCTTCAGGCGGCTCTTCTTCCTTTAGCGATTATTATTTTTACGGCTGGTTGGTATCTTTTTGATTTCGATGTAATGCTTGCTGGTGTGGCGTGTTTGTTTGTGGCAAATGTTCTCTATGCATGCCTGAATCTGCGCGATCGTCTGCTTTTTTTATTTCTGCATGCTGGCATTGCCCTTTTTCTGCTCTCGCGCCCGCTTATTGCCGAATTTGATGAAAAGCTGACGTGGAAGCTTTCTTCACCAGAAGCAACTTTTTTTGCGCTTGCTGCACTGTTTATCTCGCTTGCTTGTTGCTTTATCGGTGATGTGGTGTTTAGCGCCTGTGTCTCATACAACAAACGCCGCGTAGCACAGCGCGCACAATTACGCCCAACACTCGTATGTGATGCTTTACAGCAGGCCGATCAACAAGGGGAAAGTGCAGCTGAGACTCACGCTGATGGGCGGGTATTTCGTCATGAATCTGCCCGTCTGCTGTCTGTACGCTTTTCTCTAGCGGGCCTCACGAATACGCTGGCGTCATCAGAAAAGGTGCGCTGTTTGCGCATTGCGACGGCATTGCTTTTTATTGTTTGCTTGGTTGGAGCACTTGCTGAAGGAGCAATTCTTGTTGTGCATATGCGCGGCATGCATTACGAGGAATTCTATCTCACTTCGACAAGCGATTACGTGCCGTGGTCAATTGACTTACTGAAAGTCATGCTGCCCTATATGCTCTGCGGATATTTGGCTACGCTGCCACGTCGACGCCCGGCTACTCTTGCACTAACTGCCTTCATCATAACGGCTATTCCTATGCTCATGATTGGGTCGCGTGCGGATTTTGTTATCGACGTTTTGTTCGCGGCGCTTTACTGCGTGTTGCGTCAGATTATCGACACTGATGAGCGCTGGATTACGCGCCGTGTTGTTATTGCGGCGGTTATTTTGATACCGGTGGGTATTTTCGCATTGGGTATGATGGACTACATCCGTTCTGACAAAGCGAACCCCGAATTTACCTTCGCCCGTCAAATTGTCGATGCGCTTTATAAGCAGGGAGTCAGCTTTACCATTCTGGGGCATGGCTTCGATGTAAATGGACAGATTCAAGATCTCGGTTTTAAGTTCTACAGTATGGGTGGCGTGATTACCAATTTCACCCAAGGGTTTATTGGAACAACGTTTTTTGGCTTTCATGATTTAGGGTCAGCAAACAGTCCTGATCTTGCCCTGTATGGCAATTCATATGCTCATGCCATGTCATATTTCGCGCATCCAAACTATCTGGGTGGCGAAGGATATGGATCATCTTATTTGCTTGAGCTCTATGCTGATTTTGGGTATGGCGGTATTGCCGTTGGCAGTTTCGTTATTTCATTCTGTTTAGGAGCGCTTTCACGCTCGATTGGCCGCAGTTGGTTCTGGGGTATGATTGCCCTTATATCGTCACAGCTTGTTTTTCATATGCCGCGCGGTTATGCCGGTGAATGGATTGATTTTATGATTACGACACGGTTTCTTTTGGCTGTAGTTTTAATTATTTGTCTTGCGGCACTAGTGGCGTTTGCTATGCGTGGGTGGGTAAAAGATTGCACCACTCATATCCCTTCGCTTATGACAGTTGCACCTCGGCTATCAGGTAAAGTCCCTCTACACGACACGATTACTAGCTCAGGTCTTGCGGTAGGTTCTCAGGCTGGTGCGGGACATCTTGTTGACAATCCAGCGCGCGGTACGCCTGCAACGTTTAATTCATTTGGTATTCCATTAGTTAGTGCCATACTGGTGCCCAAGCAGAAACGATAGGGAGCAGACATGTTTAATTTTTCAACGGTGTGCGAAAGCGTACGACGGCATTGGATTCCCATTGCCATTATTACGGCAGTTTGCTTACTTGCCGGAGTGGGTTCATCGTATCTGCGGAGCGATGGTACGGTTGATGCATCACCGAAGTACACAGCTGAGGCTGCTGTTTATGCCATCGGGTATGGATATGGCGAACAAAATCACATTGGGGATAGCTATAACTATCAGCAAAACGAAACGTTAATGAGTAACGATATCCGTCGCATTATGGTGAGTGCCGAAGTAGCGGGTGAAGTCCGCGCCAAGTACGGAAGCGATGTGACTATTACGGTTCCGTGGTGGTACGACACGAAGAGCAACAGCACTATCTCATCGCGTTATGTGTTTGTTAACGTAGTAGCAAGCGATGCGCAGACAGCACTTGATGCTGCTCAAGAAATCGCTGATAAGACCGTCGAAATCGCGAAAGACCGTGTGCCAATATCGTATATCGAAGTAGCCGAACCAGCTACTCTCACCAGCACCGATGCGCAGAAAGCGGGCGATTGGGGATCCAATGCGCTGGTGTCTTCGTCGTCTACGACAGGTCAGGCGACTGCCTCTTCACCGAGCCTTAGCGTGAAGAACATCGTTATCTTCCTCTTTGTGGGCTTGGCTGGTTCCATTGTGCTGTTTGCGGCGTGGGATATCCTTTCTCGTCGCGTTCGTTCAGCAACTGATATTGAACGGCTGCTTGATATACCGGTTCTTGCACATCTTGCAGCAGGTGATTCAGGTGAGGTGGCTGCTTCAGCTGTTGCCGCACTTACTAAGCGTAGCAATATTGAATCTCTTGTTGTGGTTGGTGCGAGCAGCCGTGATGAAGCGCCAGCGGTTGTTGAGCGCATCTCGTCCATTGATGGTTTGTCAGTAACAGGACCGGTCTTTTTGGCACAGGACGATAAAGCTGCGTTGCGCCTGCAAGAGGGGCAAGCTGTGCTTGTTGTATTGCGCGAAGGCGCTTCTTCGGGTCGACAGATCGAAAATGCCTTGTCACAGATCAAAATTGCTGGCACTCCTGTGCTGGGCGCCGTGTTTGTTTCAAAAAAGTAGACGTATCTTTCACACGCTGAAGCTGCATCGAATTGTGTGGTGACGTGTGTGAAAGGGGTGTTCCCTTGATGTCTGGCGGCATCGAAAGATATGCTTGGAATAAACCGGAGGGAACAGGAATGTTCCTTGACGTGTGACAGCATCTGTGTGCACATCAAGTGCGGCAATATAGAAATAAATACAGGAATAAAGGAAGTGTAAAGCGCATGCTTAATTTTACCGTAGGACCCGTTCAGATGAACGATCAGGTGCGAAAGATCGGTTCCGAGCAGGTTCCGTATTTTCGAACCGATGAATTTTCCACGGTGATGCTAGAAAACGAACGGCTGCTCAAGGAACTGGCTGGCGCTTCTTCATCTTCACGTGCAGTGTTCATTACCGGGTCGGGTACGGCTTCTATGGAGGCTGCGGTTATGAATTGCCTAACCATCCACGACAAAGTGCTTGTGGTGGATGGCGGGTCGTTTGGACATCGCTTTTGCGAGCTTATGGACATCCACTCCATTCCCTATGAAGCACTTGTGCTTGAACGTGGCCAGGTATTCACTGAGGCTGATTTAGCTCCGTATGCACAGGGTGGTTTCACTGCGTTTGTACTGAATATGGGGGAAACCTCAACTGGTGTTCTGTACAATATGGAACTTGTCGCGCAATTCTGTCGTGATAATAACCTGTTCCTGATCACCGATGCGATTAGCAGCTTTCTTGCCGATGAAGTGCATATGGCCAAATGGGGCATTGATGTACTTATTATTGGGTCGCAAAAGGGTTTAGCGGTACCGCCCGGTGCCAGTGCGCTGGTGCTCTCTGAGGCGGCACTTGACCGTGTGCAAAAGGCTTATCCGGCCATTATGTATTTTGACCTCACACGTGCACTTGCCAACGCTGAGCGAGGCCAGACACCCTTTACACCAGCTGTTGGTATTCTCTTGCAGATAAACGAGCGCCTTCGTGAAGTAACGAGTATTGGCCTTGAAGCGGAACTTGCCCGTGTGCGGCATCAGGCCGAAGATTTCAGGCAGCGTATTGAAGGAATGCCATTTCATCCCTTTGCTGCCCATCCATCGTGTGCAGTTACATCGCTTGAGGCTGAAGGGTTTTCAGCACGCGATTTATTCGTGCAGATGAAGGATGTCTACCACATGTGGGTGTGCCCAAATGGCGGGGAACTTGCCGATCGCGTTTTTCGTGTTGGACATATTGGCAATCTCACACCATCTGATAACGCTGCATTAATCGAAGCGCTCAAGTATGCTCTGGACGATATAAACTGATAGGAGATAGGATCATGCGCGATGGCAAGAAGGTAGTTATTACCTACGGCACGTACGACCTGCTTCATTTCGGCCATATTGCCCTTCTGAAGCGAGCTCGCGCCTTGGGTGATTTCCTTATCGTGGGTATTACATCGGATGCCTTCGACAAGCAGCGCGGTAAATTTAATGTGAGTCAATCGCTGGTTGAGCGCATCGAAGCGGTACGCTCAACCGGTTTGGCTGACATGATTGTCGTTGAAGAGTATCGCGGTCAGAAGATTGCCGATATCCAGAAGTACCATGTCGATGTGTTTGCTATTGGGTCTGACTGGCAAGGTAAATTCGATTATCTCGAAAAGTACTGCGAGGTTGTGTATCTTGAGCGTACGAAGGGCGTGTCGAGTACTGAACTGCGTGAAAAGGACGCTGATGAACTCACTATTGGATGCATCGGTTGTGATTATCTTTCCGATCGCTTTGTGCGTGAGAGTTCATTCGTCCTAGGGGCTCATATTACGGCAGCGTGGGACGAAGACGAAGATACCCGCGATGCATTTTGTCGTCACTGGAATCTCCAGCAGGTTGCATCGATTGATGATTTACTTGATACGGTTGATGCCGTTTATATATCGCTTCCCATTAACGAACGCTTTTCTACTATTGAACAGGCCCTGCGTGCAGGCTGTCATGTAATAGCAGAAGGCCCACAGTTTCTTTCTACTGCTGAACTTAACCATGCGCGCACGCTTGCCCAAGAGGGTGGCTTGATTTTATTCGATGCCGTCAAGACGCGCTATTTTCCCGCATTTGAGCATCTGAAGCTCTTGCTTGAAAGCGGCATTATTGGTGAAGTTAAAGATATCGACGCATCGTTTTCACATGTATTTGACGAACTCGACAAAGCAAATCGCTACGAGGGCAGCTTCTATGACATGGCGTCCTATATTCTGTTGCCCGCCGTCGACTTTCTGGGTCCTGATTTCTTGAGAAAAGATCTTATCTGTCGCTTTGAAGGCGACTTTTGCACGTGGACGAAATGCAATCTCACGTATGCCTCGTCAACTGCCACGTTACGCACTGGTCGCGGCATGAAAACCGAAGGTGATATGACCATCACCGGTACCGATGGATTTCTTTATATCCCTTCGCCATGGTGGCTGATGAACTACTTTGAGTTGCGTACTGAAGACTTACGCGCGACAAAACGGTTTTACTTTGAGTATGCTGGCGAAGGACAGCGTTATGAACTGGCTGAATTTATGCGCATTGTGTTTGATAAAAATAGACAGGATTCTTCCAATGAAGTACGTGCGTGGGCACGTATGGAAGCAGTAACGCGTCTTGTTGAAGCGTTTGATTGTGGCGATATATTCAAGTTGACCGATTCTGCCTGTGCTTTCGGTGGCGGCGAAACCGTTGTTGATTAAGGTAGCATGATGGCGAATCCTCTTATTTCAGTTATTGTTCCGGTGTACAACGTTGAAAAGTATCTTGATCGTTGCATGCAATCAATTGTCGATCAGACGTATCGCAATCTTGAGATTATTCTGGTCGACGATGGTTCTTCCGATGGTTCTGGTGCACTGTGTGACACTTGGGCGCAGCAGGATAATCGTATTATCGTGCTCCATAAAAAAAATGGTGGTTTGTCTGATGCACGCAATGCTGGTGTACAGACCTCTCACGGTGACTGGATAGGTTTTGTCGATAGTGACGATTACATTGATAAGCAGATGTATGAATCACTCTATTCACTGATTGAGTATACGAATAGTGATATGGCGCTCTGTGCAGTTGCTGATGTGTATGCTGATCATACTGATGTCCCCGCAATGAGCGCTGAGAATTTTACGGTATTGACTACTAAAGAAGTACTTTCTGACATCTTCTTAAACAAGACACTTATGGTGGGGGTACCGCCGCGCTTATATCCTGCTTGGCTTGTGCGCGAAGTGCCTTCTCCAGCAGGAAAGACTCACGAGGACGCATTTATTGTAGTTGATTTATTTTCTCGTGTGGAACATATAGTTATTGATCGAGTCCCGCGCTATTTTTACTGCCATAATGAAGGCACTATTACCTCGACGCCTTCTTTGCGAGCAGCAAGCGATAATATTGAAGCATGGGAACACAATCGCGTTCTCGTCGAAAAACTGTATCCCGATCTTATGCAGGATGTTCTGTTTCGTTGCTATTGGGCTCATTTTGATGTACTTGATGGCATGATGCTTTCAAATGCTGAAATGCATGAACAGCAAAAGGTTATCAATTATCTTTTAAGTCATAAAGCAGATATTCTCGCTCATCCACACGTATCAGCAAAGCGTAAGTTGGCCCTCCGCTTACTTAGTATCAGTAAAAAACTGTATCGTCTGCTTGTTATGTTGCAGAACCGTCACATTCGGTATAACTAAGCGGGTGTTTTCGTATGCGTGTGGGAATTTTCGTTTCTTCTCTGCAGTGTTTAGGTGGTGCTATTCGTGTCGCCGTTTCCATGGCGAATCGACTGTGTTCCGATATTTCTGTCACGCTTTTTGAACTGACAGGTCACCAAGAAACTCCTTATCCAATTGACAGTCGTGTTTCCATTGTTTCGCTGGGTGTTGATGATGGTCGCATTCGACAGAAAGTTCGATCTTCATATCAAGCACTGAAGAATGCCCTGAGTACCCATCCAGTTGATTTAATGTTAGGTATTGGTCTTGATGAAACTGTTGAGGCGATCGCGCCGTGTCGCATGCGGCGGGTGCCACTTGTGTATTGCGATCATGGAGCCCTTATCAATCAGTTGGATGACCGTTCGACCACCTTTTTGCGTCGGGTATGTGTAACGTTATGTCCTAAGACGGTTACTCTTACGCAGCAGACGCTTGAAGATTACCAGCGCATCATGCATGTCCCCGCCCGTAAATTGGTCTGCATTCCCAATTGGATTCCCGATTATTTATTTGCGAATGCTCAGCATTACAATCCTTCTTTAAAACGCATTCTTTGGGCTGGTCGTCTCGACGCTGAAAAGGGTGTTGATCATCTGGTTGCTATCGCGGCACAGGTACTACCTTCTCGGCCCGATTGGATATGGGATGTATACGGCGCATCAGTGCTTGAAAATACATCATTCAATATTGTTGATGAGATTGAGCAGGCGGGCATTAGCAAGCAACTGCGTTTGTGTGGCACCGTCGACGACATGCCTGATCGCTATCCACGCTATTCCATTGGAACGCTAACATCCTATCGCGAGGGGCTTCCCTTGTTTTTATTAGAAGGGAAGGCGTCGGGCCTGCCGCTTGTTTCCTTTGATGTTGATACCGGTCCGCGAGATATCATTAAAGATGGGCAGGATGGCTTTTTGATTAAACCCTATGACTGCACATCCTATGCGCAGCATCTTGCCCAGCTCATGGACAACGAACAGCTGCGTGCACAGTTTTCTGCTGCCAGCCAGTATGGCGCCGAAGCGTTTTCTGAATCACGAGTCAGTCGTTTGTGGCTCGATTTATTTGACGAAATAACAGGAAAGAAGATAAAGAAGCAGCAAAGAGGACGGCAGGGAACGAAGTAAAGCAGCTAGCAGAGAAATGAGCAGGTACCGAAACAAAGAATTGCGTTACTGCATAGCGGGTGGTGCAAAGAGTCTTTTGAGTAGTACCAGACAACCATCTCAGGTACGATACCTGCAGAATATAAGGGAAAAGGAAATCAATGGGTATTTCGCTCCGAGAATATCAACTGTTTGAGCTTAAGATTCTCAAGGAATTTTCTGGCATATGCGATCAACATAATCTGAATTGGTGGATTGGGTACGGAACACTCTTAGGCGCTGCGCGTCATAAAGGGTTTATCCCGTGGGATGACGATATCGATGTGTGGATGATGCCTGATGACTATCTGGCTTTCCGCGAAATTTGTCGCACTGAACTGAACAGTGAATACTATCTGAATGTACATTCTTTTAATCCAGCTAATGCGATAACCTGGCAGTGTCTTGGTGTGCGCAACACCACATCGATTCCGCGTAATCAGCTCGATGTTCCGGCTGATTGGGGAGTCTGCATGGATATCTTCCCCTTGGTTCCGTGCCCTAACCCTGAAACACCGCGATTTTCTGGGTTTCTGAAGCGCATTCGATCGTTTCAGCGGTTAAGTTCAAAGTATGTTTATGCCAATGATGTATCGAAGACGTCAGGTTTGCGTAAGCTGTACAACAAGTGGCGTGCTTCTGGTTCCGATGAACAAAACATTACGAAATGGCTTGCGGTCGAAAACGCTCTTTTCACTGACAAAGCTAACTTGGCAAGTGGTTGGGTTACCGATATTGATTGTGTTGAACCGGCTGATTCCTATAAGCGCTCTTGGTTCGATTCAACGGTTTATCTCGACTACGAAGACATGAAAGTGCCTGCTCCAGGCGAGTATCAAAAGGTGCTTGCGCACTGTTATGGCGAAGACTGGGCTCAGATTCCTGACGAGTCAAGCGATTTGCGGTGGTGCCATTCTGGTGGTGGGTCAGACGATGTCATAGTGAGTCTTGATACACCCTATACCGATTATTGGCCTGAGAATCGCGTCGACTAGCACATGATTGGTTCAATAGTCGCTAAGGATATAGCTTAATTGACCCTCAAACCGCGCCGTTAAAGTGTGACTGGTTTCAACGTGTCTCGTGTATCTCTTACAGCTGATGGGTCTAAAATCGCGTAAGATAAGCGTATCGTATGCTTCGTTCTTTAGGCAGTAAAAAGGGGTAGCCATGAAACGAGAAATCTCACGTCGTGGATTTGTGATTGGTGGAGCCTATGCTGGCATGGCAGCAGCAACGGGAGCATTCATGTTTAGTCCTTCAGCTGCTTTTGCTGCTGATGTAACGCGTATTCATGTGATGGCGTTTACCGACATGGATGCCATCGTGCTTGAAAGCAATGGGCGGTTTGCGATGGTCGATTCGGGGGAGGATAGTACCTATCCCGGTGGATCAGATGCGCGGTACCCTTGGCGTGATGGTATTACTAAGGGAAACGGCCATGAAAACGAAGTTATTTCTTACTTGCATAGCCTTGGTGCCACTGAGTCGAACTTCGAATTTTATCTCGGTACTCACCCGCATAGCGACCACATTGGATCGGCGAGCCAGGTTATTAATGAGTTTCGACCCAAACGTGTTTATACGCCCGAATATGACGATTCATACATTACTGATTCCAATGCATTGTGGGATAACCAGTACTGCTACGATCGACTGGTAGAGGCGGCCCATAATGTAGGGGCAACTCTTATCACGAGCTTCGATACGTCTGCGCCCATTGACCCCGTTGCGGATGCTTCAGCTGCCCAGCGTAGCGCTTCTGTTGAAACTGATCCGTCAGCTGGAACAGATGCCCCCGCTGCTGAATCGCTTTCGCGTGAGGATATTATCGAGCGTTTTGGCGTTGATCCTACCGATCCGCATGACCCTAATAATTCATCTGAACTGCCCGATGGGCGAGTGAGGGCGGTTGTACCTGCCTCGCCGAATGAACGCAGCGTTGCGTCGAATTCGCAGACCACAGGCAATCCGGTGTTTTCTCTTGGCGCGATGACCATTGAGGTTATGAACTATGGCGATGATTACAAACTATATGGTCGTCCCGATTGCAATTGGTTTTCGCTGGGTGTAAAGGTCAGCGCATATGGTAAGACGGCGTTTTTGGCGGGGGATATTAACAATTACGACGGCGACGAAGATCGTCTTGCTTCGCTTCTGGGACACGTTGACTTTTTGAAAACGGGTCATCATGGCTTTTGGGGTTCAAACACAACGAATTACCTTCATGCTTTGAGTCCACGCTATGCGGTGCAAACCGGCCCGTACGATAGGCCTGAGACACAGGTACTCGAAGATTTTTGCGATATGGGTACCAAGTTTTATACGACACCCGATGTTGCAGCAGAAGGGTATCAGGCCGTTATTGCGACGTTCAATTCGTCAGAACTGCAGATAAATGTTGCCGACGACAGCACACACTATCGTATGCGTTCGTTAGCACCAGCGGTTGTTCGGTGGGGTGGCCATGCGGGTGTAGCAAGTACCGGATGGGAATACATCGAAGGAGCGTGGTACTACTTTGATGGTCATGCGTATGCGATGCATGAGTCGTGGAAAGAAATCGATGGCAACTGGTACTTTTTTGGCGAGGACTCGAAAATGGTTACCGGCTGGGTCGATTGGGATGGCTGGTATTACACCGGCGTTGATGGCATTATGCAGACCGGCTGGCAGAAGATAAAGGACGATTGGTATTGCTTTGATGAAACGGGCCTCATGTTGTCTGATGCGTGGTCGGGTAATTATTGGCTTGGTCATGATGGTGTAATGGCACGCAATCAATGGGTCGATGATGGGCATTACTATGTGGGTGCTGATGGCGCTTGGGTGCCCAGCCGCACGCGACCGGTATGGCGCTCTGACACGGTTGGCTGGTGGCTTGAACATCCCGATGGTTCCTATCCGCAAAACACATGGGAAGCAGTTGATGGTAGCTGGTACTACTTTAGTGCACTGGGCTATGTTGCGTCAGGCTGGCAGCAGGTAGGTGGTCTCTGGTTTTATCTCAATCCAGATCATGATGGCAATTTTGGCGTCATGCAAACTGGTTGGCAAAACATAGCTGGCAGCTGGTATCACTTCGATTCATCAGGCGCCATGGAAACGGGTTGGATAGACGATAGCGGCTTGTGGTATTACCTGCGCGAAGATGGCACGATGGCCACTGGTTGGCTCTACTGTGATGGTAGTTGGTACTATCTAAAAGAGGACGGTAGCATGGCGCGTGGTTGGCTTTCGTACGGTGGCGCGTGGTATCTTTTTTCTTCAAGTGGAGCTATGCAAGTTGGCTGGCGTCAAGACGATGGTGCTTGGTACTTCTTTTCCGATTCTGGCGTCATGCAAACCGGTTGGGTTGATGATGTTGCTGCGGGGAAGTCGTATCATTTACGTTCCGACGGCACGTGGGATGGCCAAAGCCGCGCACTGTGACGGTATGTCGGATGCTATAAGACGCTGCAATCGTGTGTATTGAGCGCTCTGTTTGGCATGTGCGCTTTATGCGCAGGCATTTTTTTACCTACGCAAGCGTTGACTACTCGGTGCGGGGCAGATAGAATATCGCCTTGCGTTTTGATACGTTCAAGGAGTAAATGCACATGTACGCAATCGTGAAAACTGGCGGCAAGCAATACAAGGTTGCCTCAGGTGACATCATTGATATTGAAAAACTTGACGCTGCAGAGGGCGACAAAGTTTCTTTAGAGGCTATCGCACTTATCGATGGCGGCAAAGTAACGACAGAGCCTTCTAAGGTCGCTAAGGTTAAAGTTGAGGCAGTCGTTATTGACCAGTATAAAGACAAGAAGAAGCTTGTCTTTAAGTTCAAGAAGCGCAAGAATTATCAGAGGCTTCGCGGTCATCGCCAGAACCTCACTCGCATTAAAATCGAATCCATCGCTTAAAGTAGGGAGTGAAGTAAGATGGCACATAAGAAAGGCCTTGGTTCTACCCGAAACGGTCGTGATTCTCACGCTCAGCGTTTGGGCTGTAAGAAATTTGGTGGCGAAAAGGTTATCGCTGGTAACGTGATCGTGCGTCAGCGTGGCACCCATTTTCATCCTGGTGAAAATGTGGGGCGCGGCAAGGATGACACCCTGTTTGCTCTCTGTGAGGGAACGGTTAAATACACGCGCGGTGTCAAGCGCAAGGTGCACGTAGTTCCTACACAAGCATAACGTCGTTTGCAGATTTGCCTACAAGAAGTCCTCTGATACAGGGGGCTTCTTGTTTTATACTGAACGACTAAACTATGAATGGTTAACCAAGCGAACACTCAAGGACGTGCTGGTTTAAATAGGATATATCTTAAAGCCAGATGGCTATAAGGGTTTATCCTTCCTGTTAAAGGTGATCCCATGTTTATCGATAAAGTGCATATCCATGTCAAAGGTGGCGACGGTGGCGCCGGCTGCATGAGTTTTCGGCGCGAAGCTCATGTGCCGAAAGGTGGGCCAGACGGCGGCGATGGAGGCCATGGCGGTAATATTGTTATTCAAGCTGATGGCAGTGTTTCATCGCTGATCGATTACCGATTCAAGCATCATTTTAAGGCTGAGCGCGGCGTGCATGGTAAAGGAAGCCGCATGCACGGTGCCGATGGTGCCGATTGCATTTTGCGGGTGCCAGTGGGAACCGTGGTGCGCGCTTGGAACGAAGAGAAAAGCGAAGCGGGCGAGACGATCGCTGATTTGACGCACGATGGCGATGCAGTCGTGGTAGCGCAAGGCGGCGCTGGCGGGCGCGGCAATATTCATTTTGTGACGTCAACCAGGCGTGCTCCTGCTTTTGCCGAATTAGGCGAGCCGGCCAGCGAGCATTGGATTGAGCTTGAAATGAAGCTTATGGCTGATGCAGCGCTTGTTGGTATGCCAAGTGCCGGCAAAAGTTCGCTGATTGCTCGTATGAGCGCTGCAAAACCCAAGATTGCTGATTATCCCTTTACGACACTTGCACCTAATTTGGGTGTGGTACGTTCCGACGATTATGATTATGTGATTGCGGATGTTCCGGGTCTTATTGAAGGAGCGCATGAGGGACGTGGTTTAGGACACGAATTCTTGCGTCATGTGGAACGCTGTGCGCTGATTGTGCATGTTGTTGATATTACTGGTGGCTTTGAGGGGCGTGATCCGGTCGAGGATTACTGCATCATCAACCAAGAGCTTAAATTATACGCATCTGAACTGGCAAATCGTCCATGTATTGTAGTTGCTAATAAGGTTGATGTACCTGGTTTTGAAGATAACCTTGCTCGCCTTGAAGCAGTGGTACGTGAAGACTCGCTTGCGGCAGTTGGTGGCAATGAATTTGCTGAAAGTCCCATAAATCCCAAACTATTTCTAACGAGTGCTGTGGTAGGTAAAGGCATTGAGTCGCTTAAAGCCGTTATTGGTGCTGAAGTTGCACGCATTCGTGCAGCGGCACGGACTGCTGCGGCTGAGCAGCCCCATTACGACCACGTTTGGGAACGACGTCGACAGGCAGCTGATAAACGGTTCTCGGCCGTTATGCTTTCACCAGGGGTCTTTCGAGTGGAAGGACCACAAATCGAGCGCTGGGTGGTTCAGACCGATTGGGATAACGAAGAAGCTATTACGTTTTTGCAACACCGCCTGCGCCGCGCTGGCGTTGACGCTGCTCTTGAGGCAGCTGGTGCGCGCGATGGTGATGAGATTCGCATCGTTGGATACTCGTTTGCCTTTGAGTCGGCCCGTCAGCATGAAGATGTATTTTCGGAGCTTGAGCTCTAATGATGGATGAAGCTTCGATAGCTGATACGGTGCAAAATCGTCTTGCTGCCTGGGGTATCCCGATTTGCAATGCGGGTGGGATACGTGATGCTTCGACAGACGCTTCCTCAGCAGACGTCGGCTCAGCAGGCGTTCCTCCAACAGACGTTGCTTCAACGGGCGTTCCCCCAATAGATGTTTCTTCGGCAGATGATGTAGCTTCTCGAGCCCGCGATCAGAAGCCATTTCATCTTGGTGTGTTTGGCGGCACGTTCGATCCCATTCATCTTGGGCATCTTTCATTGGCAGAACAAGCACGTTGCGCCTGTAATCTCGATGCAGTTCTTTTTGTTCCCGCGGGAAAGCCGGTATTTAAGCGCGATCGTGTTATTACTGATGCTCGTCATCGTTTAGCGATGTGTGAGATTGCTTGTCGGGCGAATCCTTTTTTCGCAGTCAGTTCGATCGAAGTGGATCGTCCGGGGTCAACGTACACCATTGATACTTTGCGTGCCCTGCGTGCTTTGGTGCCTTCTTGGGTATCTCTTTCGCTTATTGTTGGGACCGATGCGCTTTCGTCGGTGTCGCATTGGCGATCCGTTGAAGAAATTAGCGCCCTCGCTGACTTTATCGAAGTTGTGCGACCAAGCAGCAATCAGCACAAAGACGAGTTTCCTGTGTGCGATAGTGCCGAGCAACCTACCTGTCACCTGCGAGTGCATACGGTACAGGCCCCCGAATTGGATATTTCATCGAGCGCGATACGCGCTATGATCTTTCATAACCGCTCGGTGCGCTACCTTGTGCCCGAAGCGGTGTATGACTACATCATCGATCACCAGCTCTATCGGTGACTTATTCACCAAGGTGCTGCTTGAAAGGGTGGCAACGTTGATAAGCGAAGAACATCTTCTCCTACCGGATACAGCAAATCCATGGAGTAAGGAAAACTATCAGTATCTCAAGCATCAGTTGAAAGAGCGGGTTTCTCCTCGCCGATTCAAGCATTCCAAAGGCGTGGCAAAAACAGCTCGCGCTTTGGCGCGCTGCTACGGTTTTGATGCAGATAAGGCGCGGATAGCTGGCATACTGCATGATTGGGACAAGGGTCTTAACAACGAAGCGGTCCGTGCGCGAGTAACTGAATTAGGGCTTACTATCGATCCTATGGTTGTGCGAGATATGCCCTGGCTTTTGCATGGTCCAACGGCTGCTGCTGCCCTTGAGCGCGCTTGCCCTGAACTAGGCTCTGAGGTGTTTAGCGCGATCGCGCATCATACCTCGGGTACTGCCGACATGCGTCTACTCGATTGTATTATCTATCTGGCTGATATTATTGAACCAAACCGAACCTATGGCGATGCGGATGGAATTGAACACCTGCGTTCATTGGTGGGGAAGGTCTCGCTCGAACAGCTTTACTTCGAAGCGTTTAAATACACTCTTGCATTCCTTGTTGATCAGGAACGCCTGCTATATCCCGGCACGATTGATATCTGGAATGCACTAATGGCGCGATTTGGGGATTTAGCGCGCATGAAGCGCGCTGGTCAGCTCTAAGGCTGTCGGACAGCAGATTGAACTGGTTTGTTCGCGAGCCCTATTCGAGCAAGTACATGGCAAGCTTCATCCAGGTAAATATGGCTAGTTTGCTGTACGTCTTACCCAAGCAAGTCGGCAATGCGCTTTGAATAGATAGCATCGGTGATGCCGGCCTCGTTGAGGTCAATAATCGGTGCGTCGTTCCACAGCTCTTCAATACGATAATAGTCGCGGGCTTCGGGTTGTAGAACATGCACAACCACGGCGCCGAAATCGAGAAGCGCCCAGGTTCCTTCATCAAGACCCTCACGGCCAGTCGGTTTTTCGCCTGTCTGCTCGCGTACTGCTGTTTCAATTGCTTCAACGATTGCATCAACCTGCCGATTATTCATTGCCGTGACGACAACAAAGTAGTCAGCAACCGAGGTGAGTTCTGACACCTCTTGGATCATGATGTCGGTTGCCTTCTTTTCATCGGCAGCCTTGGCGGCGATAAGAGCGATGCTACGGGAAGAAGCAGGTTGTTCAGTCATAGGTTCCTCAGGTTCTCTTCTGATTGTGCTGTGCGCAATTGATACTTCGATACGACATGTTGGCAGTTGTATAGATGATAGCGAGTTTGGCTGGTGTAGTGTACTTATGTGCAGCATTCCATCTGAAGTGCTTATTTAGCGGCTAAAAATGCTGACGAGCTCACAATGGTAGGTTTGCGGGAAGAGATCAACCGGTGTGACGCGTGTGAGGGTATAGCCATAGTCTGCAAGGCGGGCAACATCGCGTGCCCACGTTGCTGGCTCACAGCTGACATAGGCAAGACGGGCTGGCTGCGCCTGGGCGATTCCTGCGATAGCTGCCTCGGTCAAACCTGCACGGGGCGGATCAACAACGAGCGCATCAAGATGACCCATATGGGCAAGCTCTCGAGCACTGTCGCCACCGCGCACATCAACCCATACACCTGCAGTCTCAGCATTGCGGCGCAAATCACGCACACTCGACGACGCGCTTTCGACGGCAATAACTTCGCCAGCGCGATCAGCCAAGGGAAGGGTAAACGTTCCCGCTCCGCTGTATAAATCGGCTACGTGGCTGGTTTCGGTGATATCAAGACCTTCAATAACAAGCGATATCAGTTGTTCAGCCTGCGCGGTGTTGACTTGAAAGAAGCTTGGCGCGCTGATGCGATAGGTGAATCTTGCCAATGTTTCTTGCCAGAAGCCTTTACCGGCAAGTACTTCAACTCCTTTGATGGATCGCTGTTTGCCTTCATAAGCCAATACGCGCACGATACTGGTGGCTTTGAGCGTGCTTGAAAGCGTACGGGCAGCGGCTGCGCGCGGGAAAACTCCTGGTTTTGTCCAGAGTGCAATTTCGGTACTGCCAGTGCGCTCGCTTGACCGCACGCCAACACGATAGAGTCCAAGAGGGTTGTCGTCTGTGGTGTGCTCATTGCCACCAGCAAGAAAGCGCAGAGCACCGCGGAGTGCTTTTGGTGCTCGCTCAAGGTGGCGAGTGGCAAGGGGACAGCGGTCGACTGCTATCAGTTCATGGCTGTCTTGGCGTCTGAATCCAAGAGCAAGCCGTCCTGCTTTATCGCGCCCAACAGCCATTTCGATTTTGTTGCGATAGCTCATCTGCTGCTTGCTTGCCCGACATGCTTCGACAAGATTATCGGCTTGCTTGCTGTTGATGCCCCCAATGCGAACAAGCTGAGCAGTAATATTTTCGCGTTTCGCTTCGAGCTGTGTTTCGTAGGCAATGTGCTGCCAAGGGCATCCACCACAGGCGGTCGCATATGGGCAGGGTGTCTGAATACGCGCAGGTCCGTCTTGTAAAACCTCGAGAATATGTCCGCGGGCAAATCGCGGTTTATCTTCGTCAATAGCTACCCGTACGACATCGCCAGGAACACCTTGTTTAACAAAGATAGTTTTACCATCGCCGGCGTGGGCAATGCCCGCACTGCCGTATGAAAGCGCTTCGATGGTAAGGGTTTGTTCCATAGGATCCTTCTTGTGTGAGTAGTCGTTGCATTATCGCGCTTGGGTCAGATGTCGACAACGACTTCCGCATAAAACGCATTGGGCTAAAGATATGCTTTTCCCTTACACGGTAGCCTCGGGAGGATACTGCGGTGAAGCTCTTATTATTGAGTGATATGCACGTGAGAGCACGAATAGACGTACACATTATCTGAGTCATTTAAATGGGAATACGGCTGAAATTCGGGTAGGCATGGCGATTAAATGCAAGAAAAAGGCCTTATGCCGCCTTGTGCGGGGATAGCGTATAATGCTTTGGAGCGTGCCCTCGTAGCTCAGGGGATAGAGCGTCTGCCTCCGGAGCAGAAAGTCGCAGGTTCGAATCCTGTCGAGGGCACCATGAGATGCAATGTAAAAGTCGCCGTACTCCTGTTTGACGGCCGGCTAGAAAGAGGTTCGCATGGCGCTTTACACACCTGCTTACAAGCCCAATGGAAACGAAGTGGCCGTTATAGTTACTTCAAAGGGCACAATCCGCGTACAGCTTGCAGGTGCGGATGCTCCCATTCATGTCGGCAACTTCGTCGAGCTGGCTCAAAAGGGTTTCTATAACGACCTCAAATTCCACCGATATGTTCCGGGGTTCGTTATTCAGGGCGGTGACCCTCATACTCGCGAACTCGATTCCGAACAGGTCAAGGCTGCAGCAGAGAACCCGCTTGGTGGTCTGGGTACCGGTGGGCCGGGGTACTGCATTAAAGAAGAATATACGACTAACCCACATAACAGTCACGAGGATGGAGCGCTTGCTATGGCACGCTCGCAGATGCCTGATTCGGCTGGTTCACAGTTCTATCTATGCTTGGGTGCGCAGCATTTTCTCGATCCTAACTACACGGTTTTCGGCCAAACAATCGAAGGTCTCGAGGTTATTGACCAGCTGCGAGTGGGCGATGTTATCGAAAGCGTTACCATTGAAGGTGCTCAGGAATAGGGCAAGAGGGTGCGCCGAGTCGCTTACTAAATTTTTGGCGATTGCGCACGTTTTTGGTATGCCCTTGATTATCGGCACGGAAGGATAATTCCCTGTATGAACAACGTATTATTCCAGCAGGCGAGACAGGCCTACATCACAAAGGATTACGTGTCCGCTCTCGAGGGATTTACCCAGTGCCTACAGGGCGCAGCAGCTGGTGAATCTCTTGCGGCTGGCGAACTGGGGTTGCTTTACCATCAAATTGGCAACTGCTTAATGAAGCTGCGCGATTACGAAGAAGCGATACATGCTTATACGCAAGCGACCAGCGACAATGCCTACGATGGCATCGGTGCTGTTAACTGCAATCTCGGCAATTCCTATGCGGCTTTGCACGATTACGAAAATGCGGTTAAGCACTTTGAGATTGCCGTTTCGGATCGCAAGTATGCTACGCCCTATAAGGCGTATTCGGGTATGGGTAAAGCGTATCTGAAGTTAGGTAAGTCAGCAGAGGCGGGCTCGTCGTTTCGTTCAGCCGCGCTTGATGAAGCAAATCCTAATCCAGCACAGGCGCTCCTGAACCTGGGTATTTGCTTTATGGCGCTTAATCGCCCAGCTGATGCGCAGGCGAGCTATGAAAGTGCCCTGCAGTTTACGATGCCAGCGGCAACGAAAAATAAGCTTTATGCAAATCTTGGTCAGGCGTATACCTCAACGGGTCAGATGCAAAAGGCAGTAAATGCTTTCGAAATGGCACTCGCTGATAAGACCTATTTCCTTAACGATGCAGCAAGCGTTGATTATCAGCGCGCGGTAGGGGCCGTTTCTCAGGGTACGCAGGTTATGGAACCGGTGGGTGGCTCGTCCGCTGCGACAACGGGCGCACTCAACGACATGTCAGGCCTCGATGTTCCTGCTGATGGCACGCCGGTGTATCAAGAAACCGATCAGGCAGCGGCTGATGCCAACCCGTATTACTACGCCGATTCCTATGGCGTTGAAGATAACTATCAGTCGGGCGACGATCGCTTCTTTAATGCAACCGAAGAAGAAATTGAAAAGTACAGTCGTGGGGTGGCTAAGCAGGATCGCAAGCGCCGCAATGTTGGCTTGAAGTTGCTGGTTGCCTTCATCATTATTATCGTGTTGGCTCTTGCTGCTGGTGTGTTTGCCTATAGCCGCGGCTATGGCTATCCCACGCAGGAAAGCGTTGTGCAAAAGGTCTTTACTGATAAGAGCGCCGCTTCTTCACTGTTTGCCTCCGACTTGTCATCCGATAAGGTTTCTTCGCTGCTGGACCCTGTTATCGAAGATTCTTCTTTGCAGGTTGATGGTATCGACCGCTCGATGAATTCTTCGACGGTGTATGTGACCGCAGCAACACAGGAAGGCGGCCAGGTGCAGTATAAGGTTAGCCTGGTCCGTGATGGTATTGGGTGGAAGGTCTCGAATATCGAACTTTATTTCCCCAGCCAGAACTAGTACATCTTTACTGAGACATTCAACGAAAGGAAAGGTATGTCTGAGCAGAAAACTTACACGATGATTAAGCCCGACGGTGTGCGAAATGGTCATGTCGGTGAAATTGTTAACCGTTTTGAGCGCGCAGGTCTTACCATCGAGCGCATGGAACTTGGCATGGTGACGCTTGCGCAAGCGCAGGCCAATTATGCCGAACATGAGGGCAAGCCTTTTTACGATGGTCTGATTGCTTACATTACTTCGGGCCCTGTCGTGAAGATGGTTGTTTCTGGCGAAGGGGCAGTAGCGAAGGTGCGCACTCTTATGGGTGCTACTAACCCAGCTGATGCAGCACCTGGCACGATCCGTGGCGACTTTGGCCTTATCATGGATGAAAATGTTATCCATGGTTCTGATTCGCCTGCTTCAGCTGAACGTGAGATTGGCATCTTCTTCAACTAGTGCCTTTAACGAGCGTTTAACTCGTTTTGTCCGTTTCACGGTAAGCTCTATTCAAAGCGTGGGTGTTTAATAAGAAATACGTCGCAAGAAACTGATTCTGGAAGTTCTTCTGGGGTCAGTTTTTTCATATAGGCTGGATATGGATTTCAACGGGCGCCCATGCCCCTATGCTAATATTTACTTTCGCATATTTACGAGGGAAAAAGGACTGCCTGTATGTCTTTCATGGATTGGTTTAATTCGGCCGGTTCTTCATATGATTTAGCTATTGACCTGGGTACGGCAAATACGCTGGTAGCCATCACGGGGGAGGGTATCGTTATTAACGAGCCGTCCGTTGTGGCTATCGAGAAGAGTACTCATCGTGTTTTGGCAGTTGGTCATGAAGCAAAAAATATGATCAACCATACGCCCGATGCCTTTTCTGCTGAACATCCGCTTCATGACGGTGTTATTGCTGATTACGATGTCACCGAGGCGATGCTGTCTGCCTTTATCAATAAAGCAGTCGAACGAAAGTATCCGTGGCAGCCGAAGCCGCGTATCGTTGTCTGCATTCCATGTGGGGCGACAAGTGTTGAAAAGCGCGCGGTGTTTGAGGCTACTATTCAAGCTGGCGCCAGACAGGCTTACCTTATTGAGGAACCGATGGCGGCTGCTATGGGTGCCGACCTGCCGGTAACCGAACCAACGGGTAGCATGGTTGTTGATATTGGTGGCGGAACAACTGAAGTTGCCGTTATTTCACTGGGCGGTATTGTTACCTCGTCTTCGCTGCGTCTAGCGGGTAACCGCATGGATGAAGCTATCGCTATGTACCTGCGTGACCTTTTGGGTATCAAAATTGGAGAACGTACCGCTGAAGTCATCAAGATTAAGATCGGCTCCATTCTTCCGTTTGGTGATGGACGCGAGCGCGACATGATTATTTCAGGTCAGGACGTCCTGACCGAACAGCCTAAGGAAGTAACAATTCAGTCAGAAGACGTGCGGGCGGCTCTTCAGTCTTCCTGCGATGAAATGGTGCTTCATATTAAGGAAACGTTCAAGAAAACGAACCCCGATCTGGCGAGCGACATTATTCAGAATGGTATCTTGCTTACTGGTGGTGGCGGTCTTTTGTCTGGTCTCGACCAGTATCTGGCGCAGGAACTTGAAATACCAGTTTGGGTGAGCGAAACTGCCTTGACCAACGTGGTTATGGGTTGCTTAAAGGTGTTGGAGACTCCTACAGCTTTGAAGCAGACGCTCATGCGCTCTCGATAGGGCGCAGGCTTCGCCATGGCCTTTAATTTCAAACAAGGGGCATCGGCAACGCGCGTTTACGTGCTTCTTGTTGCGCTGCTTGTTCTTTCTCTTGCGCTTATTACGATATACGCACGTGAAGGGTCTTCAGGGGTGCTGCATACTGCTCAAAACGCACTTTCTTTAGCGGCTTCGCCACTGCGGAGCGCTTCAGGTGCCTTATCGGCTGCTGAAGATGCTTCTGCCGCAACGGCTTCTGATGTTGTCGCAGATGAAAGTAGCCTTTCAGTGCTGCGTGAACAGAATGCACAATTGCGTCAGAACCTTGCTGAACTCGAGGAATACCGCGCTGAAGCGCAGCGCCTTCAAGAGCTTCTTGATTTGAAAGATGACAATAAGCTTGATGGTACAGCCGCACGCGTGCTGTCGCGTTCAAGTGATGCGTGGAACAACGTTATCACGATTGATAAAGGAACCGATGCGGGTATTCATGAAGGACTGGCAGTTATGGCCTCAAGTGGTCTTATCGGTCAGGTTATTTCAACCACATCTCTTTCTTCTCAGGTACGGCTTATGCAAGATCCTCAGTTCGGTGTGGCTGCCATGGTGCAGTCAAGTCGTGCTGAGGGCATTGTAAAAGGTGCACTCGATGGTTTGTTGTATCTTGAGGATATCGATAGCGATGCCCAGGTGGCCTTAGGTGATACGGTGATTACGTCCGGGCTCGGTGGCGGATTCTATCGCGGTATTCTTATTGGTACCGTCGTGAAGATTGACGGCCAGCAGGGCGATGCTAATCGGCGGATTGTGGTGGAGCCAAATGCTTCTGCTTCTCCACTGTCCGAGGTTTTTGTGGTTACCGGTATGTCAGACACTGCAAATACGACGAATGACACCGACACGGGAACTACTGCGCGTACCACAAACACTACAAATACCGCGCAGGATGCTTCTTCTGCATCCCGCAGCGCGACACGTAACTAAAAGGAGGTGCCATAGATATGCAGCGAGAAACAAGAATAGCGGTAGTGGGCGCCTTCGTGGCGGTTATTCTTCAGATAGTCTTAGCACCAAATATTGCTTTTGCGAGCATTGTTCCTAACATTCTTATTGTGTATGCCATTGTTGTAGCGATGTGCTTGCCCGCGTCTGCGTCGCTGTGGATTGCCTTTTTTATGGGGCTTGCGAGTGACCTCTTTGGGTTTGGCATGATTGGATCGCTTTCATTCCTCTTGGTTATTGCGACCTTTACGGCTTCGCGTTTATATGGAGCTATTGCTGATGGGCGTCTTGCAGCGGCCTTGGGCACACTCATGGTTTTTATTTTGGCTGTTAACATGCTTTATGCGGCATTTTTGATAGGTGCCTCATCCACTTCAATTCTCGATGCGTTTATCTACCGCGCATTGCCGTGTACGGTTTACGAGTGTGCGATTGGACTTGTGCTCTATCCGCTTATGTCACGTTTGCTGGAGGCTCGCACGCATGGGATCGGTACAGCAGCAGCTTCATTGAAGCAGTTGCGCTAACGGAAGGGCCTCTATGCTGTACGCCCTGATTGCTGGTCTTTTCACTATTGCTCTTATCGTTGTTATCGTTTTGGTTGTCGTTATGCGCAGGCGGCGACAATCATCAGATGTGGTCGCACCCACTCATGCGTGGAAGTCAGTTGATACCTTCGGTGTTGCACCAAAGAAGGAAAAAACAGGCTTTGGAGTAGCAGAGCATACCCGCCTTGCAGGACAGAAGAGCGCTTCTGGTACCGCTGGTGAAACCCTGCGCGGTCGCTTTGTTGCAATGGGTATATTCGCGGGTGGTATATTCGGTACACTCGCTGCTAAATTGTGGAGTATGCAGGTACTGCAGAGTGAAAGCTATAGTGAACAAGCAGCGCGCAACCTCTATGCAACGGTGTATACGCCAGCTCCACGTGGCATTATCTATGATGCAAATGGCATTCCGCTTGTGACGAATCGGTCGTCCTATACAGTGCTTGCGAATGCTGATGTTGCGTCCAATCGCAATACCGTTGCGCGACTTTCGACGCTTTTAGGTATTCCCTTTCAGGTTGTGCGGCAGCGTATTCTTGATACCTCAGCAGGTGTGCAGAGTAGCCGCGTAGTAGCACGTGATGCGTCGTTGCGCAACATTGCATTTATCAGCGAACATGCTGATGCATTTCCGGGGGTAACGTGTGAGGCGCGCACGCAGCGCGCGTATCCGTATGGGGCACTAGCTGCTCATGTGCTTGGGTATACCGGAACTGCTTCAGCTGACGATTTTGCACAAGTTGCTGCCGGGCGCAGTATTCAGTCGGGCGACATTGTGGGCAAAAGCGGTGTCGAGTATAGCTACGACGAAATGCTTTCGGGTGATCATGGAACACGCACGCTGCTCACTGATGCAACCGGTTCGGTGCGCGAAACAATAAGCTCAACCGATCCGGTGCGGGGCAACGATGTGTATCTTACGATTCGTGGACCGGTTCAGCAGGCAGCTGACCAGGCATTGCGTGAGATTATTGCACCCAATGGCCGCGCAGGAGGTAAAACAGGTACTGCTGGCGCGGTTGTCTGTCTTGATGCGACTAATGGTGAAATTATTGCACTGTCAAACTTTCCCACGTTTGAGCCAAGCCAGTTTATCGGGGGTATTTCAAGCGATTTGTGGGACAGCCTTAATACCCAAGAATCTCATTACCCGCTTATGGACCGTGTGGTGCAGGGCACCTATCCAGCCGCATCTACCTTTAAAGCATTTACCGCGATGGCCGCACTAACCGATTCAGTTGCCAATGCGACCAGTTCGTGGACCTGCACAGGCACTTGGACCGGTTTTGGCGAAGCGTATCCACAGAAGTGTTGGTTGACTACCGGTCATGGAACACTCGATTTGGTTGGTGGCATTGCGCATTCCTGCGACACGGTTTTCTACGAAATCGCGAAGGATTTCTACGTACGTGGCGCTTCGATTGGTGAAACTGCTATGCAGGATTACATCAAAGAATACGGTTTTGGGTCAAAGTTGGGCATTGATTTAGCAGGGGAAGCAACGGGGCGCGTGCCAACACCTGAATGGAAGGCCGAATACTTCAAAGACGCCCCCGAACAAGCCCAGTGGCAGGGTGGCGACATGACAAATATGGCGATCGGCCAGGGATACGTGCTGGTAACACCGCTGCAGATTGCCGCTGGATATTGTGGAATTGCCACCGGCCAAGTCTGGCGGCCACATGTGCTGCGTGAAGTCCGCAATTCACTGGGTGAAACGGTTCTTTCGTATACTCCTGAGGTTATTTTCACCCCCGATCAATCGGAAGCCAATATCGCACTGGTGCGGCGCGGCCTGCGTGAGGTTATGACCATCAACGGATACGAGCAAAGCTATTTCAGCGATGTGAATTATAAAGTGGCTGGTAAAACGGGTACTGCTCAGGTTGCAGGAAAGCAGGACTATAGTTGGTTTGCCTGTTACGCGCCGGCCGATAATCCGAAATATGTTTGTGCGTGCCTTGTTGAAGAAGGCGTCAAGGCAACCACAAGCACGATGCCTATTGTTGCGCGTGTTATCAAAGCCGCTATGGCGCTTGATGCTGGCTCGATTGCTGCTGATTCGATAGCATCAGTTGATAGTTCCTATTCAGCTTCTGCTTCTTCTTCGCGCTCTACTACTAATTCTGCACGGGAAGATTAGGGCGCGCCATGGATCCACTTCGTCCCATGAATCAGATATCAACCCTTCGGAGTGCCGGTGGGAGACTGCCGCGGTCGTTGAAGCCGCGTTTGTTTAACTATCTGAATCTACCGTTGTGTGCGGTGGTGTTTGCCTTAGTTGCTTATGGCCTGCTTATTGTGTATTCAGCGGTTGCATCTGATACCAGTTACAGTTTTTCCCGTCAGGCAGCTGGTGTTGCGGTTGGCGCGGCACTTATGTTGCTGCTCTTTCGCTATGACTATCATCATCTTTCGCATTACCTGGTGTTTTTCCTAATTATTAACGTTGTGTTGATCATGCTGCCCCATGTTCCTATTGTGGGGCAATCGGCAAAAGGAGCTACCTCGTGGGTTGCTTTTGGACCAGTACGATTTCAACCAGGTGAATTCGCCAAGGTAACCGTTATTCTTTTGGCGGCAAGTGTGATTGCGCGGTTTGGTGGGAAGCTCGATAACGTGCGCGATTTTCTTAAGGCGCTCGGCATTATGCTGGTGCCCTTTGTGTGCATTATGACGCAGCCCGACTTAGGTACTGGACTGGTGTATCTGTTTATTGCTGGTGTGGCGCTTGTGGTGGGGGGAGCACGCCCACGCTATATTGTTATTCTTGTCGCGTTGGCTGTTGCTGCTGTTGCTGCTCTGTTTATTCTTGATCCCATTGCTGATTCGCTGGCTGGTCACGATGTACTCTTGAAAGACTACCAACGTGCGCGCCTTATGGTGTTCCTTGATAACAGTTATGATCCAACGGGGGATGGTTACAACCTTAAGCAGGCACAGATTGCTATTGGCAGCGGTGGCTTTTTGGGTAAAGGCTATATGAACGCCACGCAGTCGGCGCTGGGTTATTTGCCTGAAGCTCCGACCGATTTCATTTTCTGTGTACTGGCTGAACAGCTTGGGTTTTTAGGCGCTTTTGTTTTACTTGTTCTCTATGCGCTGCTTATTTTTATCTGTTATCGTATCGCCTATCGATCAAACGACCTATTTGGAACGGTACTGGTCATGTGTGTGGCAGGCATGTGGCTTTTTCAGATACTTGAAAATATTGGAATGACCTGCGGGCTCATGCCGATTACTGGTATTCCGTTGCCGTTTATGAGTTATGGTTCATCGTTTATGGTGGTCAATTTCATTCTGCTGGGTTTAATTGGCTCGGTGCGATCGCATAATGGACGCGAATTGAAAAGGGGTTTGCGATGAAGCTTCCCATCAACATACCGGAGTTATTGAAGGCGGCCGAAGGTATTAATGAAGCGCGTGCGCTTCCGGTGCGGGTGGCGCTTTTTATCGATCCGACAGCAGACGAAATGCTTGTCCACGCACTGCGTGATGCCTTTGTTGCCGGTGATGCACAGGCAATTACATCCGTGTGGGAATTAAGCCTCGACGAATGGCAGAATGCGGTTGGGTATGATCTTGCAGTGCTCGTTGCTGGTGCGTATGAATCAACCGGGGAAGTGTCGTGTCGCCTGCGTGATGCAGGGGTGGTTACCCTAACGGTTACAAACTTACCGGTTATCGCACAGGAATTGGCGGCTGCAACCGCGTCATCACTGTTGCCTGAAGATGTTATCGGTCCTGATCCACAGGTAGATGGGCACAACGCTGCGGATAGTCGCTTCAACGAAGAACCGTATCCTATGACGGTCGATCGAATTCGCAGTGTTATTGAAACAATGGGTCAGTGGATTGTCCATACGTTTACCGATAAGCGTCTGGCCTTTGCTCGTTCATATCCGTTTGTTCGGCGTCCCTTTGCACTGGATTGCGTCAATACCACGTCTATTCAGAATGCTGGTATTGGAGCCGTTGTTATTATTCCCGGTGCTGACATGCCTCTGATGACCTTTAACCAGGCAAAAATGGTATTGCGTATTGGCGCGGCATGGGGATATGAAATGACCCTTGCGCGGTGGCGCGAACTGGCCTGCGTCGTCGGCGCTGGATTTGCGTGTCGTAGTGTTGCCCGTCAGGTGGCTCCACTTGTTCCTGGTGCTGGATTTGCCTTGCGGGCTGGTATTGGGGCTGTGGGCACTCAGGCTATTGGACGAGCGGCTATTGCCTACTTTGAAGGGCTTTCTCGTTCTGCTGATACTGCTGAAGCTGATACGACTGAAGTCAATGCTGCTAAGGTCGATACCGTTAAAACGTATGCAATTGAATCCGGTGCTGTTCATGTTGATGCGGTTGAAGCTGGCGCCGTGCATCCTGGTGCGGTTGTCTCCAACAAACAGTCTGCAATCCAACCTGTCCTCCGCACGTTTGCAGCATATGCTCCTGTTGTAGCTGATGGCGCTCGTGAGGTAGCCACCCAGGCACTTGCAGCCGGCCAGCGAGCTGGTGAGCGCGCGGTGCCGTTTGTGCGCAACGAGGTTGCTCCACGCGCACGCGAAGTGGCTTCGTATGCGGCGCCTATGGTGAAGGGGGTTGCCGGTTTTGCATGGGATGCCGCACAACCGACGCTGCGGCGGTTTGCTGAAGCTGCCACGCCAGTGGTACAGAGTACCGCAAAGCGTTTGTCACCAGCCCTTCAGGAAGCCTTTCCACGCCTTTCTCTTGTAGTTCGTGCTGGTCTTGCGCACGAGCGTAAAGGGAAGGCGGACAAGGAGTGAGAGATCTCTGGCCCCGTCTGTCGGAGCTTCTGCCACGTGCGCAGCGTCCGGTACGCTATATCAATCATGAGTTTGGTGCACTCCATCGCTCGCCCGATGCTGACCCGGCTGATACGTCGTTTGTTATCGTCTATCCCGATACGTATGAATTGGGGCAGGCTAACCAGGCTATTCATATCTTGGTGAACCGGGTAAATGCGACACCAGGTATGTTTGGGGAGCGTGCCTTTTTACCTGCTGCCGAATTTGCTGACGAAATGCGCTCGGCACATCTTGAATTGTTTTCACTGGAAAGCTGTGCGCCGCTGCGCGATTTTGATGTAGTGGGCATCACGTTACCTCATGAGCTCGCAGCTACCAACGTACTTGAGACACTCGATCTTGCGGGATTGCCCTTGCGTGCTGCAGATCGTGCTGAGGATGATCCCATTGTGTTTGCTGGTGGCCCCTGCACGTTTAATCCTGAACCATACGCTCCCTTTTTTGATGCTATTTGCATTGGGGAGGGGGAGGAAGCGGTACCTGAAATGGTGGCCGCTATTGGTGCTGCGCGGCGTGCTGGTGCAAGCCGTCAGCGCATTCTTGAAATACTTGCCGATATCGATGGCGTGTACATTCCTGCGTTTTATGAACTCTTAGATGATGAGCAGGCAGCCCGCCAAGGAGCTCGTGTTCGACCGATCAACGCTCATGCCCGCCCCGTGATAGAGCGCCGCGTTTTTGAAGGATTTGCTTCTTCACCTGCTTGGGAACCCTGCATTGTCCCCTTTGCCGACTTGGTACACGATCGTCTTAATGTCGAAATTTTGCGTGGTTGCACACGAGGTTGCCGCTTTTGCCAGGCCGGTATGATGTATCGGCCTGTTCGCGAACGTTCAGCTGACAATATTGTGTCTTCAACGCTTGAAGGATTGGCAGCCACGGGGTATGACGAAGTAAGTCTTACCTCGCTTTCAACGACGGATCATTCCCAGATACGCGAGATACTAACCCGCCTGAATAGCGCCCTGTCCGGTACTGGTATTCGGGTGTCCATTCCCAGTCAGCGGCTTGATGCCTTTGGGGTTGATATGGCGCAAATGGTAGCGGGTGAAAAACGCGGTGGGCTCACGTTTGCTCCTGAAGCGGGCACTCAACGCTTGCGTGATGTGATCAATAAAAACGTTACTGAAGACGACGTCATTTCGTCGCTGACGGCCGCTTTTAAGGCTGGCTGGCGCCGATGCAAGTTATATTTTATGCTTGGGCTTCCCACCGAAACTGATGACGATGTTAAAGGTATCGCCGACTTAGTACAGCATGCCTTTGAAGCGGTGCGTGCTGAAGTGCCGCCGGCTGAACGGGGGCGTATTCGCTTGAGTGTTTCCTGTGCGCTGTTTGTTCCCAAAGCTCAGACCCCCTTTCAATGGGATGGACAGATTGCACCCGAGGAAGCTCTTCGTCGCGTAAGGCTGTTGCGCGATTCGGCGAAATACAAGGCTATTGATGTGCATTGGCACGATCCGGCGACAAGTTTTGTTGAAGCGGTTATGAGCCGTGGCGGTCGTGAGTGTGCAGACCTTATCGAGGGTGCGTATCGGCGGGGCGCGCGCTTTGATGCGTGGACCGAACATTTCAAGCCTGAAGCATGGCATGAAGCTGCTGCTGAATTTGGGCTTGATGTTGACGATATCGCCCAGCGCTCGTTTACGCTTGATGAAATACTTCCGTGGCAGCATATATCAAGTGGCGCAAGTCTGTCGTATCTGCGTCGTGAATATAAGCGTGCTCTTGAGGCTCAAACAACACCTGATTGTTCATTTGTCGGATGTACCGGCTGCTCGCTCTGTCAGAGTTACAGTATCGACATGGATATCCAGGGGGTGCGGTGTGACTGATTCGTCCCACACTCCGAATGCATCTATCGACTCTCGCACGACACAGGAGAGTACGAATGAGAGTGTGAATATGGGTGTAGATACAGGGGCAAACACGAATACGTGCACAAATGCCGAGAGCCAGCTATTTCGTTTGCGTGTACGCTTTGCCCAAACTGGTCGCTGTGCGATGCTGTCTCATCTTGAGACCGCGCGCTATTTAGAGCGTGTGGTGCGCCGCGCCGCCTTGCCATATGCCATTACCCAGGGATTTTCGCCCCACATGCGGATCTCGTTTGGGTCGGCACTTCCAGTTGGGGTAGGGGGAACTTGCGAGATATTCGATGTGATACTTTCCCAGCGGGTTGATGAGGATATTGCTCTTGCGAAGATGCAGCAAGCGAGCGTGCCCGACATGGCCATCTTATCGTGTTCGTATATTGGCCTGCGTGAACCTGCTGCAAGTGTTGCGTATCCACTGAGCACCTATCGTGTCTGCGCTTCAGCGCCCATTGAGTCTGTTGCTATTCCAGACTCTATTACCGTTACGCGCAAGCGGCGAGAACGCATTTTGGACCCGGCTGACTTTCTTGTCGGTAGTCTGACTATCAGCGGTAATACATTGGAATTCACGTTGGAATCTCACGAAAGTGGCAGTTTGCGGGTCGATATGTTTACCAATACCCTTGCGCAACAGGCATCATGGAGACCATTGCAAATTATGCGTATCGGTCTTGCTGCTCGCTCGCAGAAATGCGAACAAGTAGATGATGGCTTTACCGCTCAACCGGAAGGGGACAATGGCGATGGTCGATAACAGTCTGATATCCGCACTGTGTGAGGGCTTAGGTGAGCGTGCGGTACTTCTCAACGAACCAATGAGCAAACATACGACGTTTCGTATTGGGGGGCCTGCTGATGTTCTTGTTATGCCACAAACTGAAGAACAAGCAGCTTTTGTTGTCCGCAGCTGTCGGGCAGCGTCGGTGCCACTGCGTGTTATAGGGCGCGGGAGTGACCTGTTGGTAGCAGATACGGGTCTTTCAGGTGTTGTTATGAAAATCGCGGGAAATCTCGCGGATGTTCGAGTCAACGGGTCGCGCATTGAAGCCCAGGCAGGTGCTTCGAACGCACGCATTGCTGAAGCGGCAGCGCAGGCTGCTCTTACCGGGTATGAGTTTGCTGCTGGTATCCCGGGCACCGTGGGAGGCGCAGCTATTATGAATGCGGGCGCTTACGGCGGAGAGTTTCGCGACGTCGCCTGCCGCCTTGTGTGTCTGAATGCCGCTGGTGAGGTGGTCTCTCTGCGCGCCTATGAAGCACAGTGGGGCTATCGGTGCAGCGCAATGGATACGACGAACACCATTGTTCTACGGGTGATCCTTCAGCTGATGCCTGGCAATACGCAAGATATTCGCGATCGTATGGCGGATCTTTCGCGTCGTCGTCGTGAAAAACAACCGCTTGAAATGCCCAGCGCGGGAAGCACATTCAAGCGCCCGGTGGGTTATTTTGCCGGTAAGCTCATAGAGGATGCGGGTTTGCGCGGGTTTTCAATTGGTGGCGCTCAGGTATCGCAAAAGCATACGGGTTTTGTTGTTAATGCCGATGGGGCAACGGCATCTGATGTGCGTACGCTTATTCGCGAAGTGCAGCGCCGCGTTCGCGAGAATTCGGGTGTTGATCTTCATCCTGAAGTGCGCTGTTGGGGTTTCAAAGACGAATAAGTCCTGTTGTCTTTACATCAAGAAGATTTGCAGGTCTTCTGCATTTCGTGGTAAAGCGTGTTGGACGGCATAGGGTAAGGGGTGCGAAAGGAGCACCCATGGCCGAATCAATCAGATATGCTCAGCACAGCGGCGTAGTACAGAGTACCGTATCAGCGGCGCCTGCATATCATCAGCCCGTTGTAAAAAATTCTGCACCTCATTGTTCGTTTGCCGCGGGATCATCCGCGCGGTATCAGTCCGTTGGGGGCAAATCTGCATCGCACCATCAGGTGGCAAGCGGAACACCTACGCCGCGTCGTCATCTTTTGTCTGATATTTCTCCTGTTCAAGTGGTGGCAACAGCCCTTGCTGCACTGACATCTATGTTGCTGTCGTCTCAAATCGGTATTACCGGATCAATTATTGGCGTTTTCGTTGGCTCGGTTGTATCCACGGTTTCAGCTCAGCTGTACCGCAATATGGTGTCGATATCAGCCGATAAAATGCATGCACGCACCGCTTCGACCGCTGGAAGTCAGACAGCGTCACAGCCTCAAGCGTCTGGGCGTGTTGGATCTGGTGTTGAGTCAAACCAGTCAACCGGTGCTGCCGCACGTGAAAATACGTTTTCAGTGCAGGCGGCACGTGCATCGGTGTATCGAAATTCCCCGAGTTCTGCCATCACAGGACAGGTAGATCGTTCGAATATCTCGCAGGCATATGCTACTGATGCGCGCTTACGTGCGCGCGATCGGCGTGACGCTAAAGCACGTCTTTCACGACGTGTCATTATCGTTTCTGTTGTTTCTGCCCTCGTTGCAATTCTCTTATCTGCTCTTGCCGTCAACCTTGTGACGGCCGGACAGGGGCTTGGCACTAAAACATCAATCGTTTCGTCATCTGTGCAAGCAGTTGACGATAAGCCAGCTTCATCTGCTTCGTCATCGACTGCGCAAACTGCGACACAGAATTCTACTGTCTCTGATTCTCAAGATGATTCTCAGGCGACAAATACGACGTCAACCGACGCACAGGACACGGCGCAGACGACGACAACCAAAACATCTTCCGTGCAAGATACAACGAGCACTTCAAATACACCGACAACAACAGACTCAAGTACAAGCTCAAATAAATCTTCAGCAGCAAATAGTTCGTCTACGTCGAACACTACCGGTTCTGGTTCAGAGACTTCCTCATCGACGGGCAAAACAGCAGGATCGTCGAGTTCTTCTGCGGCGGCGGATTCTACCTCAACATCTGCTTCAAAGACAACGACTTCAGAAAGCTGATGTGCGCCTTACTGCTTTTGAACACGTACGCCGACGTATTGTGCGTCGTCGGGTAGTCCCGTTATGTTGAATGCGCTTGAAAGCGGGCAGGCGCTAATCGTCCAACCGAATACCTGCCCATCGACAGTTGTCGATCCAGATCGGTACGTATTCCCTTTGCCGTCTACTCCCGATTCACTTACTTCGTCGGCGGCGAAACCTTGTAATTCGATGGCTGTATCGATGGCTGCATCAGGGGTTTGTGCCGTAAAGTCAGCGTATTTTACGCGCAGATCAGCCGTATTGAGATTCTGCTGAGTCAACCGCCACGAGCCCATAAGCAGGCGCACCGCATCGCTTGCTGAAAGCGAATCAACGCCACGCGCGTAGGCAAGAGCGGCATCAGATGCTCCCATAGATTCAGGCAGCTTAATAAGATCAATGGTATTGCCTGATCGAGAAGTAAACGCGTTGACATCGATAACCGAAATACCCTCGGCATCGAGTGCGCTGGTAATACCTTCGACATCAAGACCAGCAAAACTGGTGAGGGTTGGAATTTGCAGTGATGTCCCTCGCGCAAGCTGTTCTTTCACCGCCTGTGCTTCATGAACAGGAAGATTGACAATAGAGTCGTAATACTGATAACCAGCGATTCCTCCGATAACAAGGGCACTTGCAGCGAGCGCGCCGATAATAATGCGGCTGTCCGGGCCGATTTCTCGGCGGCGAGTTAAACCTGAGGCATCGGGATAGACAATTGAAGCGCCTGTTGGCGCTACTGGTGTGCCGGTATCGCAGCTGGCGTGGCGACCACTTTCCGGCGCGTCAGCGATAGCGCTATCATCCTTCGGTGTGCTATCGGTATCGTTGGCAATTTCCGACGCATCAGTGGTATCGACAGACTGTTCTGCAGAGGGCACCGTGTGCTCGTCTGCGGTATCTGCCGTGTGTGCGCCGGCCACGTGATTTGTTTGGTCTCCGGCGTGTAAAGCCATAGAGCCTCCTACTGTGGATTTTTCGCGTGCCCAGTATAGCAAAATCACTCAGTGCGCGTTTGACAGGGGACAATCGCCAGTAGAGAGGTTTCTGTAGTAGCCTTATAAAGTGGTACGAGAAGGAAGGCAGCATGAACGCGTTTGACGTGATCATTGTGGGTGCTGGTGGCGCCGGGTTGTATGCTGCGCTTTCCGCATCGCGCCAAGGCGATCTTTCAGTGGCGGTGGTATCAAAAGTGTTCCCGACGCGCTCTCATACCGGGGCGGCACAAGGCGGCATGAATGCTGCCTTAGGGTTTCAGGATGCGGTCGACAGTCCGGATAGTCATTTCATGGATACCGTAAAGGGATCGGATTATTTAGGCGATCAAGACGCAATTAGCTTTTTTGTTGAAGGCATGCCTGGTCTCGTTCGTGAACTGGAAAGTTGGGGTGTGCCGTATTCTCGTGACGAGAAGGGCCGCATTGCTCAGCGCCCTTTCGGCGGCGCAAGTCACCCGCGCTGCTGTTATGCCGCTGATAGAACAGGACATGCGGTACTACATACCCTGTTTGAACAATGTTTGCGCGCAGGTATCCAATTCTTTACCGATTATTGCTTGCTTGATGTTGGGGCGGATGCCACCCATGGCGTGCACGGCCTCGTGCTTTTAAATCTTCGTACCGGCGCTATCGAGGCGTTTCGTGCTCGTACGATTGTTATGGCTACCGGTGGCTTTGGGTGTGTTTTCTGGGGCCGTACAACCAACGCAACGAACATGACTGGCGATGGGGTAGCCGCCTGTGCGCGTGCTGGAGCTGCGCTGAAAGATGTTGAAATGGTTCAATTCCATCCAACGGCACTCCCATCAAATAGCACGTTGCTTTCTGAAGCCTGTCGTGGCGAGGGTGGCTATCTTATCAATAGTACGGGTGAACGCTTTATGGGGCATTATGCTCCGCAACGTCTTGAATTGGCTCCACGCGATATGGTGGCGCGTGCTATTGAAATGGAAATACGTGCTGGTCGAAGCGTCGATGCGCATGGTGTTGCGGCGGTGTATCTTGATCTGCGTCATTTGGGTGCTAAACGTATAACCGAACGCTTGCCGCAAGTTCGCGATCTGGCTTTGACCTTTGAGGGCGTTGATATGATCAATGATCCCGTCCCAGTGCGTCCAGCTGCACATTACAGCATGGGCGGCATTGACGTGATTAACTTTAAGACATGTGAGACCGCAGTGGCCGGACTGCATGCTGCTGGGGAGTGTTCATGTATATCGGTGCATGGCGCCAATCGACTTGGCGGCAACTCGGTTTCTGAGGTTTGTTTCTTTGGGCGGCAGGCTGGTTTTGCCGCTGCCGAGCGTGCGCATGATCGTTTGCTTGGCGAGATGGACACTCTTAAAGAACTGTGCGAAACGTGGCGCGGACGCTTTTATGAATTACGCCAGCGCACGGATGGTGAAGATATCTTTTCAATTCGCAGAGACCTCGCCGCTGCGATGTGGAGCGGTGTTGGTATCTTTCGCGATGAAGAGGGTCTTGAGACAGCTGCACAAGCCGTTGAACAGTGTGCACACCGTTACCAGAGAGCAGTTCTTGGCGATAAAGCACTCCGTTTTAATATGGCGCTTCTTAACTATATTGAATTAGGTAATCTCATTCAGATAGCGCAGGCGCAGGTGATTGCTGCACGTGCACGAAAGGAAAGTCGCGGCGCTCATGCACGCCTTGATTATCCTCATCGCGACGACGAGCGCTTTCTCAAGCATACAATTCTCATCCTGTCTGATGGACACTGGGATATTTCTTGGCGCGCGGTACATGCCGAACGGGTGGCACCGCAGGAGCGGACGTACTGATGGTGTATTCAGATCGGGAAACTTCCCTCGCGCAAGAAAACCTGTGTATTGCAATTGCGCGGTTTGATGGCACTAAATCGTGGGTGCAGGAATATTCTTGTCCCCGACAGCCTATGACGGTATTGGCCTGTTTAAATTTCATTCGCGAGCATCAGGATCAAACGCTTGTTTTTAACGAGGCGTGCCGTCATGCCATTTGCGGCAGCTGTGCGGTGGTGGTTAATGGGAGTGCCTGTTTGGCCTGCGAGACGCAGGTTGAAGACCTTATCGAGCTCTATGAAACGACGCGACTTTTTCTGTCACCCTTGCGCGGTTTCCCTGTGTTGCGCGACCTTGCGGTCGATTTCGATGCGAAAGTTGAACAGATGCAGACGGTCGAGCCTTGGCTTCATGCGTATACCGATCGCACTGATTCCTGTCAATCGCGCGAGCAGCTTGACCGCTATGAAAAAGCAACCGAATGCATCCTTTGCGGCATTTGTGCAAGCTCCTGTTGCGAAATGGCTTTTGATGAGGGTGGCTATTTGGCTCCCTTTGTTATGAATAAGGCATTTCGTTTTGAGCGCGATAGTCGCGATGAACACGGCAATGGAGTCCGCCTGAAGGCAGTGATTGCTAGCGACCTCTGGAAATGTCTTCATTGCCAGCAGTGCACGACGAAATGTCCGAAAGGTATTCCTGTGTCAGAGGAAATAGCCACTCTCCGTCGTCAGGCTCTCTCGCGCGGTTTTTCAGAGGGTATGGGGCCGCGTCATGCGCGCGTGTTCTATAACGATGCCTATAAGTGGGGCCGTCTATCGGAAACAGAGCTGGCACTGGTAACCGAAGGACCTCTTGGCGTATTGAAAAATCGAGTTCCCTTTACCATGCGTATGATTGCGCGAGGAAAGATGAATCCACTGAAGGTTCATCCGCCCTGTGTACACGGTATAGAGGGCGTGCGTACGTTGTATCGTTTTGCTCAGACCATGGACGAGGATACCTAATGGGTGCATCATCCCACACAACGCTTCGGTATGGGTTTTTCCCTGGTTGTACGCTGGAATCAGCGGCTGGCGAGCTTGCTATTGCCACTCGAAAAACCTGTGCTCGTTTGGGTATTGATCTTGTTGAACTTGAAGGATGGACCTGCTGCGGTGCCTCACAGATACAGGACGTTGATGCGAATGTTGCTCTCATGCTCAATGCCCGCAATCTTGCTTTGGCCGAAGCGGCAGGCTTTGATGCACTACTGACTGTCTGCAATACCTGCACGCTCATGTTGCGCCAAGCTAAACAGCGTCTCGATCGTGACGCTGCGCTACGTGCGAAAGTTAATGAAGGTCTCGCTCAGATAGGTTTGACCTATCGGGGCAGCTGTCGGGTAACCCACTATCTGTGGGCTCTTGTTCAGGATGTGGGTCTTGAGTACTTGGCGCATCAGGTGAAAACGCCCCTTTCGGGGTTAACGGTTGCGCCGTTTTACGGTTGCCACATTCTTATGCCATCTGATGCAATGGGTATGGAAGATGCGCGTAATCCGCATTCAATGGAACAGGTGGTGGAATGTTTAGGTGCCACGGCTGTTTCGTATCCTGAGCGCTTATCCTGCTGTGGGTTTCATGCGATCTATCCGGCAGAACGTCAGGCAGAACGCTCATGTGGGGCAATTTGTCTGGGTGCTCGCCGCGCTCAGGCGGATTGCATAGTTACGCCGTGCCCACTGTGTCACATGGCGCTCGATATGTGGCAGGCGGACGCGCAGCGCTTCTATGAGGACAATATTTCACTGCCCATTATTCATCTACCGCAGTTGGTGGGCTTAGCGTTAGGTTTTTCCGCACGTGAAATGGCGCTCAATCGCCATATTGTTAATGCAACTAACCTGTTCGAAGGGTGATAAGAGCTTGGCAGGTGAAAGGAGCGGAATTCGCCTGCAAAATTAATGCGGTTGTTCTGTCGGGGTAGTAGGAGAGTCATGGTTGTGTACTTTGCGCGAAAGAAATCGCTCTTTGTGCGTGGTGCATGCTACCATCGTCAAATCCTGTGAGGGAGTAGTTGGCGAGTGCAGGGTTTTCTGCATTGGCGGCATATCAACAACCTCGGTGCTGTGTGCACCTGGTATGCATTAAATGACGAGACTCACGACGTACCTGAGCGTCGCGGGTCTTTTTTATTACCGCGGTGCTGTGAGAAGCAAGGAGCAGGGCATGGACTTATCCATTTTCCTGACGCCGGAGGCTTGGATTAGCCTCGCAATGCTCGTTTTTCTCGAGATTGTTTTAGGCATCGACAACATTGCCTTTATTGCGGTTACCACAAACCGTCTGGCACCCGACAAGCAGCACATTGGTCGCAAGCTGGGTCTCGCAGGTGCTATGTTCATGCGCTGTCTCTTCCTCTGTTTCGCATCGTGGCTTATTCACATGGCACAACCGCTGTTTACCATTGAGCTAGGGCCGTATGTCCATGGCTTTTCTATTCGCGATATTCTGCTTGCTGCCGGTGGCGCTTATTTAATCTACAAGGGTATTGAAGAAGTTCGTTCGATGCTCGCACTCGATGAATTGCGTGCCCTCCATGGCGATGAATCTGAAGTTCAGGCGCACCGTATTGGCCTGGGGCAGGCAGTGGGCACTATTATGGTAATGGATATCGTCTTTTCAATCGATTCGGTTATTACCGCGGTGGGTATGGCCGAACATTTGATTGTGATGATCATTGCTGTGATTGCCGCTGTGCTCTTAATGATGGTTTTCATCGATGCAGTGAGTGATTTCATCAACAAGCATCCTGAGATCAAGATTCTCGCGCTGGTGTTTATTACCGCCATTGGAGTCTTGCTTTTTATCGATGGCGTGGGATTCCATACTGGTATCGAGATTGCTGCTCTGGGTCTTTCTCTTGAAAAGACCCTTGTCTATTTTGCGATGATATTTAGTCTGGTTCTCGAGCTTATACAGATGTCGTACAACCGACGGGCAGATGAATTTTTGCATCAGCGGAAGTCGAGCTGTGAGGCAGCAAGCAGTCAAGAATCGAAGTAAAGAACAAAAAGCGTGTCCGATAAAAGGGTATCGACGCAGGCGATACCCTTTTTTATACCTAAGAATCGGTCAGTCACTCATTAAGTAACGAGGAGCCGAGTAGCCAGGCAGCAAGTAACCAGTAAGGTTACGTTACAAATCGCTGTCTCGATGGAATTCCTCGTAGCCTTCGTCGCTGATGATAAGGGTGGTAGCAGCCGGTAGCACGCGCGCGGTAAGGGGCGTACACACATCAATTGCTTCACCGTCATACTGAACGGGCAAGGGCGGATCAGCAACAATATGGATGTCATGTCCACGGTAGTACACAAGGGCATCGCTTTGCGTAAGCGAGGCACCGCTGTGATCGATTGCTGCGCCTAAGATAGCCGGTAGGAGATTCCAGGCATTCTGCGTTGTGAGCACGATAATATCGAGTGCACCGTCGTTCGGAAGATTTTGCGGTCCCAATGAAATATCAAACTGTATCTTACTGAAATTGAGCAGCAGAACACCCACACCATCGTGTTCTACTTGGTTATTATCGATCGTCAGAGAGATGTGAGACACCTGTGGATTGGGATTGCCGAATGCCGCCCGAAAGTAGGCAACAGCACCGAGGCGCTTCTTATACGGGCGCGCGTCATCCATAACTTTGGCGTCATAGCCGCAACCTGCGATCATTGAAAATCCAAAGGTTTGCTCATCCGCTGTTAGTTCGCCAAGATCGAAGGCTAGGCGTTTCCCGTCACGTGCGAGGCGAGCAAGCGCATGGGGTTCAATGGGTGAAGCCACATTCTGGGCGAGTAAGTTCGCGGTGCCGGAAGGAAAGGGAAGTACTGCCACCTGCGTATGGCGGGTTAAATAGCAGACAGATGCTACGGTTCCATCGCCACCGGAAGCAACAACAACATCGAACGTATCGGCATCAGCCAGCGCGTCTGCAAATGATGACGAAGCATCAACACTGCGAAGAACTACTTCATCGCCGACGGTAGCTACGCTGCGAATAAAATCGAAGATACCGCCATCAGGAAGACCGCTTGATATGTTGTTAAGTACGAGCAGTTTCACAGAGACTCCTTCAATTGCTATCATGGTCGATACTATCATCAAAACCGACCTATCGAGACTTGAAGGATTTCATAGCGTGTTCATTACCGACCAAGCTGAGCTCGAAGCATTTGCTAAGCGTGCTCTTGACTCATCTGTGCTGGCCATCGACACCGAGTTTCTTCGCGAAAAGACCTACTACGCGCGCTTGTGTTTACTCCAAATGCAGACCGATGATGAAACCATTATTGTCGATCCTTTTGCGGTGTCAGATTTAGGTGTGCTTGCTCCGCTCTTTCAGTCGTCGAGCATCATGAAGATCGTGCACTCCGGCCGGCAAGATCTGGAGATACTCAATCGTGAAGTCGGTCTTTTGCCACAGCCACTCTTTGACACGCAAGTTGCTGCAGCGCTGTTGGGCCACACCCAGCAAATAGGGTATGGCAGTCTCGTTTCAGCTGTTTGTGGTGTGCAGCTTGCTAAGATGGATTCCTTCACCGATTGGTCGCGGCGCCCTCTTTCTGCTTCTCAAATCTCATATGCCGCTGATGACGTGATATATCTGCCTCAGCTATACCATACGATGACCGATGAGCTTGAACGGTTGGGTCGTATTCACTGGCTTGATCCTGATTTTGCTGCGCTCATTGACCCAGCGCTGTACGTTGATGACCCACGCGATCGCTATCGTCGCCTTAAGCGAGTGGGTCAGCTCAGCCGGCGCCAGCTTTCTGCTGCACGCGAAGTAGCAGCTTGGCGTGAAAAGCGCGCGCGCGACCGGGATATACCGCGTAAATGGGTGATGACCGACGAACAGGTGGTTGAGGCGTGCAAACGCGAAGCGCGAACGATCGATAGTCTGTTCATGGTGCGGGGTCTTTCGGATCGTCTTTCAACCGGGGATGCTCGTACGGTGGTGCGCTGTATCTGCCGCGGTCTCGACCTTGAACCCGATAAATGGCCGAAAAGCGATCATGTTGCCTATGGGGGCGATGTAAACGTCGATGCGGTTCTCGATGCGATGACAGCACTTGTACGCTTGCGTGCCCGCCAGAATAATATTGCGTTCCAGACATTGGCGAGCCATTCTGATTTGGTAAAGGTTGCGCATGGCCACAAGGATGCCGAAATCTTGCGCGGGTGGCGTCGTGAAATTGTTGGTGCGGAATTACTGGAGCTTTTAGCTGGTCGTATAAGCCTGAGTGTACAAGAAGGTGCCCTCAAGGTAACGAAACATCCATAGGTTTGCGCATTTGGTACTACGTGCAGCTTCGTGCACGGGCAACTCGGTATAATCAATTCCATTGTAAGCGAGGCGCCCAGGCGCAAAGGAAAAACCTATGTTGAGCTATTCTTATCTTCTTCTTATTGTGGCATCTACTCTGATTGGTTTAGGTGCGCAGTTTTATGTGAATAACCAAATTAAAAAGTATTCGGAGGTCCCTTCAACCACGGGTCTTTCGGGCGCTGAAGCGGCATCACGCATGCTTGCGAGCCATTCGATTAGTGGGGTTCCCATCTATCAGGGGCGCGAGAGCGAAGATCATTTCGATCCACGGAGCAACTCCATCACGCTTGACCCGCATGCGTATGGACAGCGCAGCATAACGGCGATTGCAACAGGCTGTCACGAAGCGGGACATGCGTGCCAATATGCAAAAGGTTATGCGCCTATGAAGGTTCGCAGTGCGCTGGTGCCGGTGGTTAATCTCGCATCGAACGCGTGGATGATCTTACTTATCCTGGGGTTTGCGCTTAATTTAGCTGGTTTGATCGACCTTGCAATTATTCTGTATGCCTTTGCTGTCCTCTTTCAACTTGTAACGCTGCCTGTTGAATTTGATGCAAGCCGCCGTGCACTTGACTATCTGAAGGCAAGCGGTCTTCCTCAGGGCGAACAAGCAGGTGCTTTTAGCGTACTGCGTGCGTGTGCTCTTACCTATGTTGCAGCGGCGTTGGTGTCAGCTATGCAGCTTCTGTGGCTGCTTAACCAACGTCAAAACTAACAAGCTCACGAAGCAAGAGCGATCGACGGAGTAATAAACGCGCATGTCTTCTGCAACCGAGTCAACACCACTGAGCGTTTCTCAAGCAATGGCCTTGGCCAAAAATACCTTGGAGTCGTGCACCGTTACGCTCGTGGGTGAGGTGTCTGAGGTATCGGTAAAGCCCGGTTACAAAGCCGCCTACTTTACCGTGAAAGATACTGCCGCATCGATGCCGTGCATGATGTGGATGAATCGCTTTCGGAGTGAGGGTATCGACTTACGCGTAGGCCAACTGGTTCAACTGACCGGTCGCTTTACGGTGTATGCCCCGAAAGGGCGTATGAACTTTGATGTCTTTTCGCTTTCCGCAGCGGGTGAAGGTGATCTTCGTCAGCGGGTGGCTGACCTTGCACGACGTCTTTCAGCAGAAGGCCTCATGGAAGCTTCACGCAAACGTGCTCTTCCTGGTATGCCACGGACAATCGGTTTGGTCACCAGTCCACATGGCGCAGCCGTCCATGATGTACTGCGTACCTTGCGCCGCCGCTGGCCACTGTCGAACATCCTGCTTGCGGGTGTGATGGTCGAGGGTGTTAACGCTCCTGCCGAGATTGTCGAAGGCTTGCGCGTTGTTGTAGAAGCCGGTGCCGAAGTGGTACTGCTTGTGCGGGGCGGTGGATCGTTTGAAGATCTGATGCCCTTTAACGATGAGCGCCTCGCTCGTACTATCGCCCGTTGTCCCGTGCCGGTAGTTACCGGTATTGGCCACGAACCCGATACATCAATTGCTGATATGGTTGCCGACAGGCGTGCGTCAACGCCGACAGCTGCCGCTGAAGCGTGCGTACCTGACCAACGCGAACTTGCCTTGACGCTTGATGCGAGTGCCGATCGTTTGCAAGCACAGGCAACAGTTCGTCTTGCCGATTTCACGCGGCGTCTTGATGCCCTTGCGTCACGGCCTGTTCTTTCCGATCCTCTGCAGGCTATTGCACGATTCCGTCAGCCGATCGATTTGGTTTCTGGGCGTCTTACGCGCGCTATTCCCGGCGCTCTAGCCGCCGATTCGGCAGCGCTTGCGGCTCATCACATGCGCTTGCGTGCCATCGGGTCGTCGTTGACAAGCATGCGTGTGGAGAACCTTACTTCGTCGCAAAGTCGTTTGAGTACTGCTGGTCGGTCGCTGCAAACGCGCTTTGACGAGGCGTGGCAGATGCGCGCCGCGCGCTTGGGTGATCTTTCACCTCTTTCCGTTATTGGCCGTGGATTCGCTTTAGTGCGCGACGATACCGGTGCTCTTGTACACAGCATCGATACGGTTTCGCCAGGGACGAAGGTATCTATTGCTGTTGCTGATGGAACAATTGATGCGCAGGTAACAGCCACAACACATGATGAAAAGACAACCGTTTCGTGGGAGGAGAAAAAATGACAGAAGAGAACCGCACACCGGTGGATGACTTAACGTTTCGGCAGGGCATGGATGAGCTCGACGCTATTGTTGCTCAACTTGAGGGTAATACGTTAGAACTTGAAGATAGCCTTGCTGCCTATGAGCGCGGCGTGGCACTTTTGCGTAATCTGCGCGGACGCCTCGACACCGCTCAGCAGAAGGTCGAAGTTCTTATGGGTCAGATGGAACAATCTGCCACTGACGAGGAAATCGATACCTCATTGCACAAAGCATAAGACAGAGCATCAGGTGGTTGCGCTACCATAGATAAAATAGCGAATGACTGCCGGGGAGGAGTTCCTATGCAAAAAGATGATTGCATTTTCTGCCAGATTGCCAAAGGCGAGATTCCGGCGCAGGTTGTCTATGAAGACGACCAGGTAATCGCGTTTGACGACCTTGAACCACTCATGCCGGTTCATACTCTTATCATTCCCAAGGAACATTATTCGGATGTAGCTGATGATGTGCCTGAAGACGTGCTGGGACATCTCTTTTCGTGTGTGCAAAAGGTTGCCGACATCAAAGGGATTCACCAAGATGGCTTCCGTTGCCTTATTAACACGGGTGAAAATGCCAGCCAAAGTGTGAGACACCTTCACATCCATGTGCTTGGTGGTGGCTTGATGCCGCGTCCAAACGACCAGGATTGGGGTTCTGCTGCTTCCAATGCTGAAACGGATGCATAAGGTTGTATGGCTTAACACCGCAGCTGTGACTGCAGTGTGTAAAGATGCAGGCACGGTGTCAGGGAGAGGCATGTGCGAGCGGCTAAGTCGATAGACGAAGGGGAGGGGCTGCTTTTTGAACATTTTGGTGGTCAATGCCGGTTCTTCATCCTTGAAGTATCAGCTGATTAATATTGATACTGAAAAGGTTATCGCGAAAGGGCTCTGTGAGCGCGTTGGGTCGCCTGACTCGGTGCACAAGCATGGAGTTGACGATAACGAAGTTGTGATCGATCGGTATCTTCCCGATCATGATGCGGCCGTTGCTTGTGTTATGGAAGTGCTGGTAGAGGGACCAGATGCTCCTTTATCGTCCATGAGTCAAATTGATGCTATTGGCCATCGCATCGTGCAAGGCGGCACTTACTTTGATAAATCGGTACTTATCGACGACGAAGTTATCGATAAAATTCGCGAACTAGCTGAACTCGCACCACTGCATAATTTTGCCGCTCTACAGGGCATTGAAGCGTGTCGCCATGCGATGCCTGATGCCCTTCAAGTGGCTGTTTTTGACACTGCTTTCTTTCAGAGTTTGCCCCCAAAGGCGTATATGTATGCGTTGCCGTATGAACTATACGAAAAGTATGGCATTCGTAAATATGGCGCTCATGGGACAAGCCATCGCTATGTTGCTGATCGAGCTGCCCATTTGGTAGGCGAGCGCGCAAGCGACTTGAAGATGATCACCTGTCACTTGGGTAACGGCTGTTCTATCTCAGCTATAGATCATGGTGTTGCTGTTGATACATCTATGGGCATGACGCCACTTGATGGGCTCATGATGGGTACTCGCTGCGGGTCTATCGATCCGGCTATTGTTCCGTTTCTTATTGAGCATGAGGGCATTAGTTCTCAAGCGGTAAACGATATCATGAACAAGAAATCGGGGCTTTTAGGCATTTCAGGCATCAGTAACGATCTGCGTAGTGTGCGCCAAGCAGCTGAACATGGCAACAAGCGTGCGCTGTTGGCTTACGATATGTACTCGAATTCCGTCAAGAAATTTATCGGCCAATATATGGCTGTTATGGCTGGTGTGGATGTAATTGCCCTTACCGGTGGTGTTGGTGAAAACGACGCCCGTATGCGCCGCATGATTTTTGCCGGTCTGCAGCCAATGGGTATTGTCGTTGATGAAGCGCGCAATCGACAAATGGGCTTCGAACGGGTGATTTCCTCTGAGTCAAGCCGCGTGCGTATTGTGGTGGTTCCCACAAATGAGGAACTAATGATCGCGCGCGACACCTATGCGATTATGCACGAACGCAATCAGATCGTACCGTATATTCCAGCTCAGTCTGTTCAATCGAACGGGTAGGTCTTCAGCTTTTTAGCTGTTGTATTTTCGCCTATAGAACTATTCTAAAACGGAGCCTCAGATGTGGTGCCAGGGCATATTGTTTTTTTAGACAGCATGCCTGCGTTTATATGTTCTGCCAGGTAGCCACATATATCTGAATTCGTACCTATGGACTAAAGCGTGCGTTTGAAGCGTTTGAAGCGCTTAAAGCAGGTGTCTAAACACGTTCAGTAGCTTGGCACTGGACGGCGGTAATAGCGATAACGCCAATGATGTCTTCAACCGATGCACCGCGTGACAGATCATTAACGGGTGCCGCGATTCCCTGGGTAATAGGACCATAGGCTTCAGCATGCGCGAGCCGTTGAACGAGCTTATAGGCGATATTGCCGCTATCGAGATCGGGGAATACCAAGATGTTGGCGCTGCCTGCAACCGAGGAATCCGCTGCTTTTGTCGCGGCAACGGCGGGCACGAGGGCGGCATCGGCCTGTAGTTCGCCATCAAGTGCGAGGTTGGGTGCCATTTCATGTGCAAGCCGTGTGGCTTCGATTACTTTGTCGCGATCAGGGTTAGCCACCGCAGAGGTGTGCGTGGAATGGGAAAGAAGCGCAACGCGTGGCTCTGATTCAAACAAAGCGTGCCAGCTTTCCGAACAACTCACCGCGATTTGTGCAAGTGCGGCGGCATCAGGCTGAATGGTGAGCCCGCAGTCAGCGAACATCAGTACACCATCGTCCCCGTAGGTAGTATCAGGGAGAGCCATAATAAAGAAGCTTGATACCGCAGAAGCCCCAGGAGCCGTTTTGAGTATTTGCAGCGCTGCCCGTAAAACATCAGCCGTTGCGTGGCATGCACCACAGACCATACCGTCTGCGTCTCCTTGTTTAACCATCATGGCGCCAAAGTAGATGGGGTCAGCCATCTGAGCGATGGCATCTTCTAGGGTGATTCCTTTGTGTTTACGCAGTTCAAAGAAAGTTTCGGCATATGAAGATGCTGCGTTGGATGTAGCTGGGTCAACAATACGCGCGCCAGCAAGATCTCCGGCGGTTGAAGTAATTTCAGTAGCGTTACCAAGCACAATAACATCAGCAATACCGCGTTCCATAACGGCTTTGGCTGCTTGCAGGGTTCGCTGGTCGTTTCCTTCAGGAAGGACAATAGTCTGACGAGAAGTTTGCGCGCGGGTGATCATTGATTCAATAAAGGCACTCATCAATGCTCCTTTTGATAGCTGCATCAATTGGTGTCAATGATAACCCATGCGAGGCGGCTTACGACGCGCGGTGTATAGGGATTTGGTCGAGTTGCCGGCTTAACTTTGCTTCCTCGGTGTATTTGGTCATGTATCGCTATTAGGATAGGAAAAGCTTGGTTTTCACTGTGTAACCCTTGCCGTATATACACCCCTTGCAGTGCGTTTGGCTCTGTCTGCCAGCGCATAGGAAGGATACCGTCGGATGAAGACGATCTCGTTTGTCGTGCCGTGTTATAACTCTGCGGCCTATATGGACAAGTGCATTGAGTCATTGTTGAAATGTGGCGATGACATTGAGGTCATTATCGTCAACGACGGTTCTCAAAAGGACGACACAAGCGATCGCGCGCATGAATGGGCTCGTTGCTATCCCGATATCATTGTTGCGATCGACCAGGAAAATCGTGGCCATGGTGGGGCGGTCAATCATGGCTTGGAGTGTGCAAGCGGTCTGTACTTTAAGGTCGTCGACTCCGATGACTGGCTTGATGAAACAGCGATGCTGCGAATTATGGGGTATCTACGCCGCCAGATGGAGTTGCAGGATCCAACCGATTTAGTTATTGGCAATTATGTCTATGAAAAGGTTCACGAGGGCACGTCAACAACTATCAATTACCGTAACGTCTTTCCGATTGAACGCGAATTTTCATGGGCTGATGTGGGACGTTTCAAGCAAAGTCAGTATCTGCTGATGCATTCAGTTATCTATCGAACCGAACTGTTAAAGCGGATCCATCTTAAACTGCCCGAACACTGCTTCTATGTAGATAATATCTTTGTTTATATTCCCTTGCCGCAGGTGAAAACGCTGTACTACCTCGACGAGGATATGTATCGCTATTTCATTGGGCGCGAAGATCAAAGCGTAAACGAATCAGTTATGCTTTCGCGTATCGATCAGCAGCTGCAAATAACGCGTATCATGATTGATGGCGTCAATATTTCTGAGGCGCCAATCCATCCTAAGCTTGCCCGCTATATGGAAAACTATCTTTCGATGATGATGTGCATCTGCAGCATCTTCTTGCGTATGGAAAAGTCAGCGGCCAATGCCCGTAAGCTCGACGATATCTGGGCCTATCTTCGTAACCGAGACGAAAAATTGTATCGCCGGGTGCGTCATAGCGCGCTTAACTGGGGGGCAAACCTTCCGGGCGAGGCTGGCAGGCGAGTGGGTCTAGCTGGATATCACATAGCCCAAAGGATTTTTAAATTCAATTAACCAGTTTGGGCTGATTTTTGGGTTAATGACTACCGCTCGTTAACGAGTACTGCGGTAGTCAGCAGGATTTTTGCTCGAAGATCCGGTGAGATTGCGCGTGGTACGCAGTTCACTGCCATATTGAAGCGCCGTTTCACCAAATCGGTTTCGCACCGAATCGGTTGCAGCCTTGAGACCAGCACGTACATCTTCGCGCTTCATGCGCGCCCGCTGTGCTGCTTGCGTATTCGGTTCAGTGGTAGAGCTGTCATCCGGTTTTGCTTCATCAGCGACATCAAAAAGTGTTTCTTGCAGAGGAGCACCCACCTCTTCAATATGGGTGAGGGCACAGCCAACGAGCCGCACCGAATCTCCTGGTCGCCATACGCGATCAAGCAGATCAAAGAGAATTGGCGTAATTACATACTCATCGTCGCAGGGAATATCCAAGTGACATTGAGCGCTATGAATCGAGAAGTCACCTCGTCGCAGCTTCAGTGACAGGGTGCTGCCCACCAGGCCATTCATTCTCATACGTCGTCCAACTTTTGCGGCAACCGTGGAAAGCGCTGCCTCAATGTCTTCACGGCTCGTAAGATCTACCGCAAAACTCATTTCATTGCTGACCGACTTGGCACCAGCAGGATGCATTACGGGGGAATCGTCGCATCCGCGGCATCGATCGCGCATTAGAGAAGCGTTCTTCCCAAAAACGTGATTGAGTATGACATCGTCAGCCTGGGCAACCTGCCCCAAGGTTGTGATACCAAATTTACGGAGGGCTTGCTGCGCGGCAGGGCCAATGCCACTCATCGCTTTGGTGGGAAGGCCTGCAAGAAATGTTTCTTCATATCCAGGGGGCACGATGGTCAGGCCACGTGGCTTATGCGCTTCACTGGCAGTTTTGGCGACTGCTTTGCTACGCCCCAGTCCAATCGAACAGGTAATGCCTAATTCACATACCCGCTGCTGTATGCGTTGCGCAATGGCAGCAGGATGTTCCGTTTGCGCGCGTGAGGGGGTGATATCGAGAAAGGCTTCATCAATACTGACCTGTTCAAGCGCTGGACTTTCATCTTCCATAATGGACATGACCTGGCGCGATATCTCGCGATAGCGCGAAAACCGTCCAGGAGTCCAGAAAGCGTTGGGACAGAGGCGCTTGGCCGTTGAAGAAGGCATAGCCGAGTGCACTCCATAGGTACGTGCCTCATATGAAGCAGTCGACACAACGCCGCGCGCTTCGGGGTTGCCGCCAACAATAACGGGCTTTCCGCGCCAGGCGGGATGGTCGAGTTGCTCGACCGACGCAAAGAACGCATCAAGGTCCAAGAGCATAATGGCGCGTCCCACCCATTCATCTGGCAGATTGAATTGCGCAGAATCTGTGGGTGGTTGTGCTTTGGTGTCGTGACGAACCAACATATGGTGGTTAGAAGGCTTCTTGCTCATAGACGCAGTTTATCATGGTCCGATACGTGCGAGCGGATATGCTAGCATGGTTACTCTGCTGCGTTGATACGACCCTCTTAAGTGGGGGTCTTCGTAGCATGTGTATGGTTACGAAGGCCGGGGAGGGTTACATGGTCGGCTTACATCGCGATGTTGATTACCGCCAGGTAGTGACCGATCTACCCGATAAACCCGTGGCTCTTCCCTATGAGCTACGTACCGAAATGACCTGGATAGATTTCAGCCATCCGGTCAATCCACTGGGCTGCCCGCGTGCTATTGTTCAGGCAATGCATACTGCTTTAGTTGATGGCGAAATTGCTTTTTCACCCGACCGAGATGGTCATGCCCTGTGTGATGCTATTGCTGGTCGATTGGGAATGGCAACCGATCGCATTTTAACGGGTACGTCGCCGTTTGAATTGATTCGTGCCGCTGCTCAGGTATTTATGCCGGGTATGGTTGGCATTATGAGTCCCTGTCCGCCCGAATACGCGCTTGCTATCGAGAATGCGGGTCATCGCTACGTTTGTCTTTCTAACACGCGATCGTTTGCGACGGTTGATGCCTATACTGCCCGTGATGAAGCTGGTCAGCTTGATGGTGCCGTGCTTGCCAATCCGGCGTATCCCACGTCGCGCTTGCTTTCATCAGCAACACTCATTCATTATTTAGAAACGTGTAGCTGGGTTATTGTCGACGAAAGCAATATCGAGCTTTCGTTTGGTGGGGAAAGCGTGCTGCCGCTTGTGGAAGAATATCCCAATTTGGTGGTTATTCGCACACCGTCGGTTACCTATGGCATGCCGGGTGTCCCCATTGCCTATCTTGCGGCTCATCCGCGTACCGTCAGGCGCATTCGCGCGTTGTATGATGGAGGCAGCATTTCTATGTTTTCCGAAGTGCTTGCTAAGACGCTGGTTGCACAAGGTGCCTATATTGATGAGACGCATGAGTTTCTGGATAAAGAAATTCCTTGGATGCAGTGTATGCTCAGCTTAGTGCCAGGCATTAGCATTTATCCCGCTGAAGGTAACTTTGTACTCTGTGAATTTTCGTTGGCTGATGGCATGCGCCTAGGTGTTTCGTGCGCTGAAGAGTTGATTATTCGGCTTCAACTCGCTGGCTTTTTAGTACGACCCCTCAAGGGCACTCCGGGGCTTGCGAGCGACGAATTTTTCTGTGTTTCAGTAAAGTTACGCAATGAAAATCAGCGGCTTATCGACGCCATGCGGAGCATCTTAAACGGCTGAGTCACTTCAGTGTCTTGAGCGACTGGCTGGATCGTTGTATCTCAGATGGTTGGCTAGCTCATTTTGTTGCTGTCAAAACGAGGTATTCATGGCAGTTAACTGTGATGTTCCTTGGTGCCGCTTAGGAGAAGAGAACTTCCGAGCTTCGATGGTTTCTCTACTTTTTCGGACGTTTTGAATGCTGTGAAACTGTTAGCTAGTCGCGTGTTGTTGCTAGGTAGAAAAGAGCGAGGGTACCTGGTCCCGAATGTGCACCAATGACAGGATCGATACAGTTCAGAACGATATCATCAATCGCGAGCTCTTCATCGCCCTTAATAATATCTATGAGTGCATGGGCATCTTCAAGGCAATCACCATGACTGATTGCAATAGTTTGTGGTGCCAGCGAGTGGTCAAACGTTTTCTTCATATGACGCCACAGCGCCTCAATTGAACGCCGGCGGCTCCGCACTTTTTCAACAGGCACTAAATGCCCGGGATCATCCATATGCAGCACCGGTTTAATCGACAGAATATTTGCTGCGAAGGCACTTGTTTTTGAGACGCGTCCTCCGCGGTAGAGATACATCAAATCGTCCACGGTAAACCAATGAGCCAACCGAAATCGCGCGTCCTCAAGCCAGGCGTGAAGACTCTCCATTGCTTCACCTGCTTGCTTGCGACGGGCGGCATGCAAAACGAGCAGACCTTCTCCTAATGAAGCGGAACGGGTGTCGCAACACAGTGCCTGTCGGCCCGGATGTTCGGCAGTCATATCGAGTACGAGTTGGCGCATTGCTTCATACGTGCCCGACAATCCACTAGAAAATCCAATGTAGAGAATGTCATACCCAGCCGAGAGAATGCCCTCAATAATTACCTTGGCACGGTCGAGCGCTGGCAGGCTCGTGGTGAATACCCGTCCATCGCGCATCATGCGGTAGAACGTCGAAAGATCGGTCACTTGACCTTTGAGATAGCTGGCATATTCTTCGCCGTCGCTTTCGAAGCGCAACGGCAGCACTTCGATTTCATACCGATCGATAATGCTTTCAGGCAGATTGCAACTTGAATCGGTGAGGATCGTGTAGGACATGTTCTCTCCTTGCCAAGACGCACGAGCATCCATCATGCTACTCGTTTTGTAGCGCTATTATCGCAGACGAGCATGCTGCTGCATATGGCACTCATTTGAAAATGGCTTGCTGCCTGCCCGAAGTGGTGCGGTATTCAGTATAATTTCTCGATGTTTGTCGAACGATGGAAGCGCATACATTTGATTGTGATAGCGCGCTTGAGCATCTCGGAGGGTATGAAATCGTGGCTAACACGTACAAGCAAACTATGAACCTGCCGCAAACTGATTTTCCGATGCGGGCGAATCTGGCGCAGAACGAACCAGCGCGGTTGCAATGGTGGGATGATATTGACATCTATCACAAGGTGCTCGAGAAGAACGCTGATGGTGAGCCCTTTGTGCTGCACGATGGCCCACCTTATGCAAATGGTCCTATCCATATTGGCCATGCTTTCAATAAAATCCTCAAGGATTTTGTCAATAAAAGTCACGCACAGCGTGGTTTCTTTACGCCATATATCCCCGGCTGGGACTGTCATGGACAGCCAATTGAACATGAGGTAGAAAAGAAAATCGGCACTGAAAAGATGAATAGTCTTCCTCAAGACGTTATTCGTCGCATGTGTCGTGAATGGGCCGATCGTTTTGTTAATGTGCAGCGTGAGGGCTTCAAGCGTCTGGGTGTGAATGCCGACTGGGACCATCCGTATTTAACCTTCCAGCCGGATTATGAATCGGCAAATGTTGAAGTCTTCAAGCGGATGTATCTCGACGGCGCGGTATATCGCGGCCGCAAGCCTATTCATTGGTGCTCACATTGCCATACGGCACTCGCTGAAGCAGAAATTGAATACGCCGATGAAGTATCGCCTTCGATCTATGTGAACTTCAAGCTCAACAACGTACCAGCTATTTTTACTCGCGCAGGTGTTGATGTTGAGCGCGCTTTTGTACTCATCTGGACAACAACGCCGTGGACACTGCCAGCTAATACGGCCGTTTCGTTGGGGCCTGATATCGACTACTGCTTCGTTGAAGCTGACGGTATCTTTATGCTGCTTGCCCACGAGATGGTCGAATCGATCGCAGAGGTGGCCGGTTGGAACAACTGGCGGGTGGTTTCTGCGCAGGGAGAACCTGTATTACTCAAGGGCAATAAGTTTGAGGGCATCACCTATCAAACACCTATCTTGCATCAGGTTGAAGGTCGCATTATCTGGGGTGATCACGTCACGCTTGAAGCTGGTACCGGCGCGGTGCATACCGCACCTGGCCATGGTGTCGATGACTATCTGGTGGGGCAGCAATTTGGTGTTGAGATGATCATGCCGGTTGATGACGATGGCCACTTAATGGATTACGTGCCGCATTTTGGGGGACTTTCAACTGACGAGGCAAATCCTAAGATTATTGAATGGCTGCGCGAAAAAGGGATGCTTGTTGCATCAGTCGAGATCACGCACAGCTATCCTCATTGTTGGCGCTGCCATAATCCAGTTATCTTCCGCGCGACCGATCAGTGGTTTGTGTCAATGGACGATACCGGACTTCGTGCGAAGGCGCTTGATGCTATCCGCACAAAGGTGAATTGGGTGCCCACATGGGGCGCAAATCGTATTGGTTCAATGGTGGAAGATCGCCCCGATTGGTGCATTTCTCGCCAGCGGAATTGGGGTGTTCCTATTCCGGTATTCAAGTGCGCTTCGTGTGGCGAAACAGTTGCAACTGAAGCAACTTTTGATGCAGTTATTAACCTTTTTGCGACCGAAGGCGCTGATGCGTGGTTCACGAAGGATCCAGCTGAGTATTTGCCAGAAGGAACTTGCTGTCCTCAGTGTGGATCAACCGAGCTCAAACCCGAACACGACATTCTTGATGTCTGGTGGGAATCGGGCGTTTCAAACGTTGGTGTATTGAAACATCGTGCGGCTGCCGATGGACTGCGGTGGCCAGCGGATGTCTATCTCGAAGGATCCGACCAGCACCGTGGGTGGTTCCAAAGCTCGCTGCTCTGCGGTATTGGGGCGTTTGGTCAGGCTCCGTACAAAAATGTTATCTGCTGCGGATTTACCGTTGATGAAAATGGCGAAAAGATGTCCAAGAGCAAAGGAAACGGCATCGATCCTGCGCAGGTAGCCAATAAATACGGTGCTGATGTTCTGCGTCTTTGGGTGGCATCGACCGACTATTCAGTTGACGTGTCAGTAGGGGAAAGTATTCTCGCGCGTACCAGTGATGCGTATCGTCGGTTCCGCAACACCTTCCGCTTCTTGTTGGGCAGTCTTGCTGATTTCGATCCTGAAACGGATGCGGTGGCATCCTTCGACAGTCTCTTGCCTGCTGACCAGTGGGCACTGGTGCGTCTTGCCCGCCTGCTTGATGATGTCAATGCCGGCTACGATTTGTATCAGTATCACCGCGTGTTCCGTGCGCTCTACGATTATGTGGTCGGCGACTTATCGGCGGTCTATCTTGATGCATTGAAAGACCGTCTGTATGCAGAAGCGCCTACCTCGCCTGCGCGTCGTAGTGCCCAGACAGTACTCATGGCTATCCTTGATACGATGGTACGCATTATGAGCCCTATTCTGTCTTTTACCTGTGAAGAGGTGTGGCAGCACTATCCATCAGCATTGCGTGAACAGGCCGATCGCCCCATCAGTGTTCAGCTGGCGGGTTGGCCGAGTGCCGAGACGTTTACACCAGCGCTTCCAGCTGATGCCGCGCGCATCGACGACGACTTTACGGTGATACTTGCGGCACGCGAAACGGTTACCAAGGCACTTGAAGATGCCCGTACACAGGGCAGTATCGGTAAGAGTCAACAGGCTGAAGTGGTACTATCTGTACCAAACAGTGCACTTGAGGTGTTGCAACGCTACGACGAAGAACTTTTCTGTGAGCTATTCATTGTGGCAGGGGTAACGCTTGAGGCTACGGATTCCGATGAAATGTCTGCCTCGATCGTTCCGACCGATAAGGAAAAATGTCCGCGGTGTTGGAACTATCGCGAACTGGGAGTCAATGCTTCTCATCCTGATGTGTGTGCTCGCTGCGCCGCAGTGCTTGATGATATGACGTCCAACTAAGAATGAAGTGAACATGGCTGCCTTCTTGAAGAAAGAGCTCCCTGCTCGTGTAACCATTACGCTCTTTTGCGTGCTGGCCATTTGTTGGTGGGTGTTCGATCGCGTGACGAAGGCAGCCGTTGATGTTGTTTCACCTGGCATGGTGCTGGCACGCAACGTACTGGGGCTGTTCGATATTCAGCTTGTTCATAATACGGGTGCTGCCTGGGGGATTTTTGGCAGCTCGACAGCTGCGCTCGGCTGGTTTAGTGTGGTTGTGTGCTTGGTGGCTTGCGTATATCTGCTTGTGTATGCCCGCAATCGTTCAACAGCCTTTGAGACGTGTTGTATTGCGCTGATTGTTGCTGGAGGTCTGGGTAATGCCTATGACCGTCTGACGCAAGGCTATGTGATTGACTTTATTAACTGCACCTTTATTGATTTCCCGGTCTTTAATGTGGCTGATATTGGGGTGACCTGTGGGGTTATCCTTCTGTTCGCATCGCTTCTTATTGGTCGGCATGCTACACCTGACCAGAGGGAAGGCAAGTGCTAGAATGGCAAGTCAGTTTTCCCTTATCGTCACACAGGCCGATGCGGGAATGCGGCTTGATAGCCTTTTAGCGGTCTCAGGCGCCTATCCAAGTCGCAGCGCAGCAGTTAAGCAGATTGAAGCGGGCAAGGTGCTTGTGAATGGACTCGCGCGCTCGAAGCGCTCAATCGTGGCACCGGGCGATACCATTGTCTATGAGGAAATTCCTCTTGCTACCCATATTCCGCTACGTGGTGAACCTATTCCACTTGATGTGCGGTTTGAAGATCGCTGGATGATGGCCATCAGCAAGCAAGCAGGTCTCTGTGTACACCCCGCACCGGGGCATGAAGGTGGCACGCTCGTTAATGCACTCATCTATGCCTATGGGCGCGATAGTCTTGCTCATGTGCAAGGTGACGATCGACCGGGTATTGTTCATCGTCTTGATATGGACACGAGTGGGCTTATGATGTGTGCGAAAGACGACACCTGTGGCATGGCGCTGCAGGATCTCGTACGCGATCACAAGGTTGATCGACGATACTTAACGTTAGTGCACGGAAATATTGCCTTTGATACTGGTCAGATTGATGAACCAATCGGACGTGTTGGTGACGATCGGTTACGCATGAAGATTTCTTATCGGCCGACGGCTCGCAATGCGCTAACGACCTTTACGGTGCTTGAGCGCTTTGAAGCAGGGCGTGCGGATAATGGCTATACCCTTTTAGAGTGTCGGCTCTATACGGGTCGTACCCATCAAATTCGAGTACATATGGAGTTCATTGGTCATTGCTGCGTTGGTGATCCTCTGTATCGATGGGGAAATGAACAGGTGAATCTCGAACTCTCGCGGCAATTCCTTCATTCTTATTCACTCAGTTTTAATCACCCGATGACCGGTGATGATATAGCACTTGTTGACGGCTTACCACCTGATCTCTTCGGGGCATTGCGCAGTTTGGAAGATCGAAGTATGGGTCGTACCGAAGCAGGCAAGCGCATTTTTGCAACGCTTGCAACGGCTCCTCGTCAATCAGAAGAATTACAGGCACACTACTTTTAGGACAGGCCATGAAAACAGGCATCATTATAGGGAATGCGGGTTCTCCGTCGGCCCCCACTGCTGAAGCAGTACGAGACTACCTTGCGAGTTTTTTGGTTGATCGACGAATTCGTCCACTTCCGCAGCCAATTTGGCATTTACTGCTCCATGGCATTATTTTGCCGCGGCGGCCAGTGAAATCAGCACTTCGGTATAAGCGTATTTGGCAGCCAGCTGGCTCTCCGCTCGTTATTGCACAAGACCGTCTGGCGTCTCTTTTGCAGGAATCATTTGCTCGTTCTGCAGACGATGCCGATGCTGTAAACGACACTGATACGGAAGTTATTGTACACAGTGCCATGTGTTACGGCGCACCTTCGATGACCGATGCCCTGCGTGCCTTGAAAGATAAAGGATGCAATCGCATTATTCTGCTCCCCCTATATCCGCAAAGCGCCTATTCATCGACGTATTCAGTGATAGATGCTTTTGAGCAGGCAATAGATGCTCTTCACTGGCCTGATGCTGCCGATATACAGGTGATAAAGCGCTACGCAGATAGACCTCGTTATTTAGATGCGATTGCAGGATCGATACAAAAGGCGGGCTTCGGCGATAGATCAGACGATAAGTTGCTTATTTCGCTTCATGCGATTCCGCTCAAAGATGAGCGCAATGGCGATTCTTATCGCGCGCAGATTCACCAGATGATTGAGCACATAGCCGAACGGTTAGAAAGTGATGTGGACGATATCACACTCGGATTTCAAAGTGTATTTGGCCCACACAAAGCATCGTGGACTACGCCGTTATCGACCGATATTCTCAAGAAGTGGCATGATGAAGGTCTAACGTCACGAGTCTTTTTCATTTGTCCTGGTTTTGCGCTTGATTGCTTAGAGACGCTTCACGATATTCCGCGCGAAATGATGGCATTGCTTGAATTTGGTGCAACAGCTGACGATTTAGAGGTCCTGGCGGCTGCGGGTGACACTGCTGCTGCAGCAGCCCTTGCAGCGATTGACGAAGCACAGCGACGCATGGTTGAAACCACCGAAACGCTCTCACTTGCGGGCGATGAGGCCCGCTTTAAGGGTGTTCGCTGTTTAGGGCCATCACCAGAAGAAGTTGCTCTTCTACACGAAGTGGCTCTTGACGCGCTTAATCTATTCAAACGCGTGGGAAAAGAGGGAAGCGATGTCAACTGAGAAGGCTAAGTCTGTTTCTACGCCTCTGGGGGAGCCTACTTTCACATCTCTGGCAGAAGCCATAGCGAAGTCTGCTGGTCGATCGACAGAGTTGCCCGCTGATACGGCATATGCTGGCAAGACGGTACTCGTTGGGGTAACGGGTGGTATAGCTGCCTATAAGTCATGCGAAATCGTGCGCGGTTTGCAGAAGGCAGGCGTACATGTGAAGGTAGTGATGACCGAGCATGCAACGCATCTGGTAAACCCGCTGACATTTCGTGCGCTTACTCACGAATCGGTGGCAGTTGACCTTTTTAATGATTCAGCTGATCCCATTCATCATATTAGTTTGGCAGATAAGGCCGACGTATTTGTTATTGCACCGGCTACGGTGAATGTTATTGCTAAGATCACCCATGGAATTGCCGATGATTTGCTGACTACCACTGCTTCAGCTTTTACTGGTCCACTTGTTATTTGTCCGGCAGCGAATGTGCATATGTATGAAAGTCCTGCCAATAGGGCAAACATGCACGCTCTTGCGCAGCGGGGCGTTACGTTTGTCGAAGCAGATAGCGGTTATCTTGCGTGTGGGTACGAAGGTCGCGGCCGTATGGCAGAGCCTGCTGGCATTGTGAAAAAGGTCCTTTCACTGCTTACTAAATCAATCAGTTCACCCCCTTCGAATACCGTGCTGCCAGTAGGCGCTTTTGATGTTCAAACAAGCCATGAAGAATTGCGTGGTGCACATAATTCGCCGGTTCAAGACGGTCGAGCGGCTAAGGGTAACCATGTCAAAGATCTGAGTGGTCGCTCGGTATTAATTACGGCAGGTCCCACCGTCGAGCCCATCGATGCGGTGCGCTACCTTTCCAACTTTAGCAGTGGCAAGACTGGTTATGCCCTAGCCGAAGCGGCAATTGAACGTGGTGCAAAGGTCGTGCTTGTCTCTGGTCCCGTTGCGCTTGATCCGCCAGCGGATGCAGCGCTTGTGCCGGTGCGAACGGCCAATGAAATGCATGATGCTGTTGCCCAGGCATTTGATGCTGCTGACATTGCTATTTTCTCTGCAGCCGTAGCAGATTTTCGGCCGGCACAACCGGTTGGGCGCAAGTTGAAAAAAGGGACTGACGGTGAGATGCTTTCCTGTATCGAACTGGTCGAAAACCCTGATATTCTTGCTTGCGCAGGACGCACAAAGACCCATCAGATTGTGGTGGGATTTGCAGCGGAGACTGACGACGTTCTTAAGAATGCGCGGTGCAAGCTTGTGGCGAAACATGCTGATTTCATAGTGGCAAATCAAGTAGGCGATGGTCGTGCATTTGGCACTGATAGTAACGAGGTTTGGCTGGTTTCTGCTGACGGCGAGGTTCAGGTACCTTGCATGCCGAAGCGTGATCTTGCTGATGTCATCCTTGATAAGGCTCTTGAAATGTCATTAGGCAGTCGTTAGAATAGCGTCTGCTGCTCTTAAGGGAGCGTACAAAACGGGTTGTGGCGCAGTTTGGTAGCGCACTTGACTGGGGGTCAAGGGGTCGCAGGTTCAAATCCTGTCAACCCGACCATCAAAAACGCAGGTCAGAAGCTTATAGCTCTGACCTGCTTGTTATAATGTGATTGGAATGTGACTGTGAAGTCCTGTTCAGGAAAGGAATATAGGCAGAAAATCGCCCGTATTCTCGATACAGGACACAAGCGTGTTTTTACCTCGTACATTGGTTGACGCATCTGTTAGATACAGTGTACATTGATTGCGTATAGAAATCAGATCGCTTGAGGAGGGCGGCTGATTGCGTCGTGGTGCAAGGAGGGTCGTGTAGGGAGAAGATTGGCACATCTATTCACCGCGATAAGCACAAAAAGGCCAGCCCAAGGAGGCTGGTCTTTTTGTGCTCGTACTTACGTCGTGTATGCCGCCTTTTTGAAAACCAACCTATACGAGGAATTCTCATATTTCTTCGAACGTGTACAGATTAGTATGAGAATAAAAGCTCAGGTTCGAATGAACTTGAGAGTTAAGCAAACTTGAGGGTATGCTCAATTCACACGATAAGATAATAAAGAATCGGCAGAAGTGGATTGATGAGGATATAATCTCTCTGCACTAGGTGCTTTATGCGGCGGATACGTACCTGCTGTGGAGCACCATCATGCGGGATGATGTGACATAAAGAGAAACAGGTGAGGATATGAGTAGCATATTGAATAGCACAAAAAAGATCGCGCTGTTTACTGTTGTAACGGTCACTGCTCTTATTGTTGTCTGCTTTGTTACAGGATGTTCTTCATCTGGGTCTTCATCGACGACATCATCAACCACCGCATCGGCTACCACAACTATACAGCGCGATGGGTATTCATTTGAATCGCCGTCCGATTGGACATGGGAAGATAATTCAGACACCACTCTGACGTGCTCTCCCGGTGGTGACAAGAGTGGCGAAACGATTGTGCTTCAAGAAATTACTGTTGATCAGAAGGTATCTAGCAGCGCTCTGACCAGCGATGATCTACATACATATTGGTTCAATGATGAAGAGATCGGCTCAATCAAACAGAGCTATTCAGAGGTAGAAGACTTCACAGTTGGTACGTACGATTGGGTACGGGGCACAGAAACAATGGAGGGAAGCGGGCATAGTACCAAGGGGTACAAAGTTGTCGGCTCTGTTTCCCCTTCGCGCTACATTGTTATCGATTACAGTTCGTATACCGGGAATGAAGACCTCAAACATCTCGATGAATTTAAGCAAATGGTTGATAGTTTGCGGTTGTCGTAAACTGAGGGTATGACATCAACGCTATCAAAACGTCTTTGTGCTATTGCCATCAGCATGGTCTTTGCTGCCTTTTTGGGGGGCAGCTGTCTAGCCAGCGCGGCAAATGCTGATCCATCCAACACAGAGGGGTCAGATCGTGCTTTTTCAACAGAGGTAACTTCCGGTGAAGAAACTACCGAAACAAAAAGCCTGCCGACTCAAACCGCATCTGATGCTGCTGGGGTGGTGTCAACTACCAGTACCTCTGACGAGGGCGAAGGCGGTTCTTCTTCCGATGATGTAGAAGCTGATACATCAGGACTGTCCGACGATACATCAGATGATCCGGTAGGAGAGGTCTATCTGGTAGTTGCTCCCAGCTTTTCCTGGGAAGATATTGACAATGATAATACGCCAAACTTACAGCGTTTGGCCGGCCGTTACGCGTGCGCCAACGTGATTGCTGAAGACAAGGTTGACATCTATGCCCTTGATGCTAATCCGCGGTTTCATTATGTGCGGGTAAACTCCACCAAAGCGCGTGAGATTGATTTACGTGTCGCCGAGATCTACGAAAAGCTTGGTCCGAATGATTCGTTATTCATTACGTCCTCGCCGTATTTAGCACGCATTGATGCGTATGCCTTACCAGGCTACGGTGCCTTGATTATGGTCGATGCAGGCGATAATGGACTGCTTACCTCGACTTCAACACATCGTAGCGGTCTGGTTACCTCAAGTAATGTCAGTAATGCCATTGCTCACTTACTTGAAGCACCACAGGTCAAGCCTGGCAATGTTTCGATCTACGCGTTTACTGATTCCTATGGTGCACTGGCGCGTACAAAACAGCTTGCGCGTGAGAATTCAATTGCCGTTTCAGTTGATGAATCACGTGACGAATTTATTGCTGTATTCGTCGCTATTATGGCGGTTGTCTTTTCGCTGAGTATTGTTTTGCTCTTCTTAGACATCCGTATTAAACCCACGTCTCTTCAACATTTGTTACCAGCTACCCGTTTGTTATGGATTATTGCGCTCGCTATTCCGCTGGCGACATTCATCATGTTTTTGCAGCTTCCTTCGTTTACAACGGCGGAAATCGCATTCGATTATTTTTCCTTTGCTGCTATGGAAATTGCTTTTATCTGCATTATTGTGGCCCTCGTTTTTCGCTGGACCTATGCATTGTTCACGATGCTTGGTCTAACGATCTTGGTGCTCGTGGCCGATCAGCTGCTTGGTGGGCCTATGACGGCGACCGGGTATTTGAGCTATTCTCCGATGGGAGCAACGCGCTACTACGGCATGGGCAACGAAGGGGCAAGCCTGCTGTTTGGATCATGGGTCACGCTTTCAGCATTGCTGCTCAATCAAGTAAAACGCGAGCGGTTTTTGCGAATATTTAAGCATTGGATTTTCCCTTTGGGATCACTGTTCATTTTTGCCGTGATTGCCGCACCCTGGTGGGGGAGCAATTTTGGCGTAATTATCTGGGGAACAGTGGGCCTGATTATAGCTGCCTCAATGTTTAAAGGAAGGCATTTTTCGTGGATGCTGGTGGTGTGCCTCACGCTAATTGCGGCTCTGCTTGCCTTTATTGTGCTGGTTCTTGATACATCTTTTGAAACAGAATCGCACCTTGGCACGTACGCCAACACCTTACAAAGTGATGCGTGGTGGATGGTGGTTCCGGAAGTTATTCGGAATATGCTCAGCCTGTCTTGGAATACCATCACGTTCTCGCCGGCACTTGCCGTGGGTTTTTTCATTATTCTTGGTTTCATGATTATGCTGCGTGTGCGTCAACCGGGCGGCTATCGTAAATTCTGGGAAGATAATCAGGCTTTCGCGAGTGGTTATACGGCGCTGCTGGTAACCGCCATTATTATGTTGTTTGTTGAGGATTCGGGCATTTTGATGCCAGCGCTGCTGCTTTTGTATGCTCTTGCTGGTTTGGTTTGGCTTGTTTGCAGTAGTCACAGCTGGCATATACGCCGCTGGGTGGCGCGTCGCCGCATGGTGATGGGCGATTAATTAACCACGCCATAACGTGGCATATGTGACAGCTCAGGCACATAGTGGCTGCAGAAGCAATAAGGCAGTATAAGTAAACATTCTCCATTTTCGAAGCTGTTCCGTTCGATGTCGGGTATCCTTACAGTGAGAGTTTCAGATGCGCACTTAAGACGCACACGTGTGCATCCCTTGAAAGGTGCTGCGTATGAATGTTACCCAGGCGATCGAGCAAGCCCAGGCGCTTGTCGTTCCCGAATTTCTTTTTGGTATGGGCACTGATGCGGTGCTTGATGAACGTAATCGCAATGAATCAGCCATCAAAATACTGGTGACGGAATGGTTCGAAAACGATAACCCTTCATTTTCCTTTGATCTAGTCCGCAATTTAGCTGACAGAAATCGCGAGCTCTGTGACGCGCTGGTGGGACAGCCTATTCCTGACACGAATAGTCCAAACCTGCCACGGAGTCTTTCCGAAGATGACATTATTCGATCAATTGCTGCCTTACAGAATCGTGCTGCCGATGCGGTGCAAAAAGAAGTTTCAGATGTGCGTAATACCGCGCTTGATGTGGTGTATGCAAGTCATCCATTAGGTGGGGTAGTAGTTGGCGTTGATCTCGAGACAACTGGCCGCGCGCCCGATCGCGGACGCATCATTAATGTGGGCTGGGAATACGTTAAGCTTGCCGAAGGCGAAAAGCCATTTGGTGCGTGTGCAGCGTGGTGTGGTCTGCCTGCTCAATATGAAGAAACGGGTGTGCCACTAACTGAAATACATGGTATTACCTGGGATGATATAGCTGATCGTCCGCAGTTTCGGGACGATAGCGACCTGCAGGCTAGTTTACTGCAAGCGCTCGAAGCATTTCCGTATCTTGCGCATAACGCGGCCTTTGAGGATGCGTGGCTTTTGCTGAATCTCAACGGCTATGCCGAGGGTCGCAAAGCAGGCCGCATTGTCCCTGTGGACACACGCGATATTTGTCGTCAGCTTGATCCTGAAGTGCGTTATCTTCCACATGAATCGCGACCAGCATCGCTTGAGTCGTGGGCACGTCGTCGTAAGACGTTGAGTGCCGATGAAGATGAACGGCATCTTGGTCTTGACGATACCGATCTCATGTTACGTACGGTGCTTGCCGAACTGGCTGAGCGCAATTTACTGCCAAAAAGTAGTTAAGGAGCAAGTGGTTAAGGAGTGTGGAACACTTCTGTGTATCATTTGCGCGGAAATGTGAACAAGGATACACACAGCAAGAGAGGAAGGAATAAACCGATGCAAAACACGATGCGGACAGGTGCGGTTGGTACCATCGTGCGCCTAGCATGTTCGGTGGGGGTAGCTGCTGCTTGCGGCGCTTTTGCCTTAACCGTTCATCCTGTACCCGCGAGTGCTACTCCTGCCTATGGAGGTTTGGTACCGACATCTCAGCCGGATGGTACGACCTTTAATTCGCGTTTGGTGGGTAATGAAAACTTTCACTACCGTATAACCGACGAAGGCGCGATTGTTCAGCAAGATCCTGAAAGTGGTACTTGGTATCAGGTTGTTATGGAATCTCAGAACAACCTTTCATTAGGTGCTCTTGCTCAGAACGAAAAAGAATCTCATGCGCTCGGCGCCGACGATCTCGCGTCTGACACGGTTAAAAAGCAACTGTATGCATTAGGCGGTGCCTCATATACACCGGCTCCGGCATTTGACCCGCAGAGTGTGGTGACACTCGATAAGATTCGTGAAACTCAATCGCTTGATAACGGTAAACTTTCACGATCGGCGCGATCGACTGATGGGACAACCTCACTTCCGTTAGTTACAATTATGGTTGGCTTTGAAGATGAGCCTTATAACAGCGATTACGATTGGTCAAAGCAGTTCTTCAAAGGTGATTACAGTATTACTTCATTTTATCGAGAATCATCAAATGGCAAGTTTACTTGGCTTCCCATTGAAGAAACAAGTGCTTATGGCGTCGATGGAAATACAAATAAGTCTGATATATCTAACGATGGTGTCGTGCATGTAACTCTGTCGCAAAAATATGGAAACGTGGGCGATAGTGGCAGTGATGAATATTGGGATACTTTGCGTGCGGCGTTTAAAGAAGCAGCCAAATATGTTGACTTTGCTGCTTACGACAAGAACGGTAACGGCGTGCTTGACCAGACCGAAATCGGTATTGGTATTGTGTTAGCTGGTTACGATCAATCTGCTGGTTATACGCCCGTGGGCCATCATTCTATCTGGCCCCATAAGTGGTACTTCCAAGATCCGTATGCCGTAACCAGTTCAAGTGGATCAGTTTCGATATCGTCATATGTCCTTCAGGCTGAAACGGAATCAACGCGCCAAGGCGAAGAACATCAGAGTGGCATTGGTGCACTTGGTCATGAATTGGGTCATTATCTGGGATTACCCGACCTCTACGATACGAGTGATGGCACGGGTGCCTGGTCGGACTACACCGTTGGCTATCTTTCAATGATGGATGGCGGCTCGTGGGGTCGCACGTCATCGGGGGAATATCGCCCCACGTTCTTTGATGCCTATTGCCGCTATATGCTTGGCTACATCGATCCTGAAGAAATCAGCAAGGATGGCACTTATACCGCAACGTCGCAAAAGAGCGATGCGGGCTTTAAGTCCTATATCATTCGTGTTAACGATGATGAATACTATCTTGTTGAGAATAGGCAATACGAATCATTTGACGAGGGAATGGAAGCAGCTTTCACAAGCGGTTCGGTGAGAAATACCGCCGCTGACGGTCAGCCTTCAAATGGGTATTCCTATACAAACCCAACAGGTGGGCTGGTTGTCTGGCATATCGATAACGGTATCGCCGTCAACAATGGTCTCGTAACACCGTCTGATCCGTCGCTGTCTAATACGGTTAACGTCAAGAAGCATCGTCCAGGCATTATGCCGGCATATTACGAAGTGTCGAGTGTTGCTGCTGGTCGGCCGCTACAAAATCTTCCGTTCATGAACGCCAACACCAATAAGCAGGTGGGCAGCGATCCTCTGAAAGTGCTTGCTTATAATGCCTGTGCACTCCCGTCTGAACGCACGGATACAGGTATTCGTATTTCTACTGCGGCCGCGGGTGCTCAGTCGATGGACTTTACCGTTGACTTCCCTAATCCTGTTAATCCGCCCACACCTGGTTGGCACCAGGATGAAGCCGGCACGTGGACCTATGTGATCGACGACGGTACGCTGGCAACAGGATGGCAGGACATCAACGGAAGTCACTATTGGTTCGACGAGGCTGGTTCGATGGCAACTGGTTGGAAACAACTCGACGGTACCTGGTATTATCTGCAGAGTTGGGGTGGTACGGCCCTTGGCTGGGCATCAATTGATGGTAGCTGGTACTGGTTTGACGCAAATGGTGCGATGGCTACTGGTTGGAAGCAGCTTGATGGCTCTTGGTATTATCTGCAGAGTTGGGGTGGAGCTGCCGTTGGTTGGCAGCAGGTTGATGGCGCCTGGTATCACTTTGATGCGTCAGGTGTTATGCAAACTGGCTGGCTGTACTCTGACGATAGCTGGTACTACCTTAATGCCGACGGCGCTATGGTAACTGGCTGGTGTGAAATCGACGGTTCGTGGTATTACCTGAAAGATTCAGGTGCTATGGCAACTGGACTGTATGTAATCAATGGCGTTACGCATCGTTTTGCGAGTTCTGGCGCCTGGTTGAGCTAGTACAGTGAAATGACTGCTGGAAGATGCGTTTCATCTGTGGGGGTGAGGCGCATTTTCTGTTTCGATAAGATTTTTTATAACCTGAGAAGCGGCGATCATTCCAGCAGTTGCAGGCACAAAGATAGCGCTTGCAGGTGGAGTACCACGTTTAACGGGTGTGGTATGCCCATCAGCTGCGCCGGGCATACGTGATTGCTCTGTCGAATAAACAACTGGTACGTGGTGTATTCCGCGTCGCCGTAATTCCTTACGCAGAATGCGCGCAAGCGGACAGATACGTGTTTCAGCTATGTCAGCTACGGCAAGTGCGGTCGGATCAAGCTTATTGCCGGTACCCATAATTGATATGACGGGCGTCGCAGCTCGTTGTGCTTCTTCAATAATAAGGAGCTTGGCAGTCATGGTGTCAACTGCATCAATAACGTAGTCATACGAACTAAAGTTGAGGGAATCTTTTGTCTCAGGAAGATACAGCAGTTGACGGGCGATCACGCGACAATGAGGATTAATCTCAGCAATGCGCTGTTTCATAACCTCGACCTTTGGTTTCCCAATGGTGGAGTCAAGGGCCCCAATTTGGCGATTGAGATTTGTTTCGTCATACATATCGCGGTCAATAAGCGTGAGAGAACCAATCCCGCTTCGTGCGAGTCCACACGCTGCAAAGCCACCAACACCGCCCACACCCATGACAATAACGTGGGATTGTGCGAGCTTCTCTACCGCGTCGGTGCCAATAAGCAACTTCAAGCGATCGAAACGATGTTCTTCCATTACACGAGTCCCTTCTTATCGTGCTTGTTGCGTTCATGGAAGCAATTGGCCGAATAAATCGTGTGACACTCTACCACGTCATACAGTGTAACTACTTTAAATTATCGGTGATAATTATCGATAGGAATGCAGGGACTATCAATCAATCGGAATCAATCGGGTGAATCGTGCAGACCTGTTGTACATCGTTTTCCATTGCCGGCAAGATCAGGAAAAGGGGTATTATACGAAAGGTTATACAGAGGACTGGTTATGCGATTAAATGCATAACCAATTAAGAGGAAGGTCATCTGAATGGCGGATGAAATGCAAGTACCCACAATGGGTGCGCAGGATGCACCAGATGCAGTCTACGATGCGCGAACGCTTGGTCGACCGAAAATGTTTGTTTTTGGCTTACAACATATGTTTGCCATGTTCGGCGCGACTATTCTGGTGCCGACACTGACCGGTCTGTCAGTTTCTGCTACGTTGCTCTTTGCGGGTTTAGGAACACTTCTGTTTCATCTGCTCTCTCAGCGTAAAGTTCCCGCTTTTCTTGGCTCTTCCTTCGCCTTTATTGCCGGGTATGCAGCGATTGCTCCTCATGGGGAAGCGGAGCTTTTGCCCTATGCCTGTTTGGGTGTTGCCTGCGCCGGTTTGCTGTACCTTGTGCTTTCAGCGCTGTTTCGAGCATTTGGCGCCGCGCGTGTTATGCGGTTTTTCCCGCCGGTGGTTACTGGCCCTATCGTAATTGCGATCGGTCTGACGTTAGCATCCTCTGCCATTCAAAACTGCCAGACGAATTGGCTTGTTGCCCTTGTTGCGGTGGCAACGATTATCGTGGCAAATATCTGGGGTCGCAAAATGGTGCGTATTATTCCTATTTTGCTTGGTGTACTGGTTTCTTATGCTGTTGCTACTGCTTTGGGTGAAGTTGACTTTACGCCAGTCGAGACGGCTTCTTGGATTGGCCTGCCGGTCTTATGGGACAACACAGTGTTCGCGCTTGCGGGACCCTCGTTTAATGCGGGTCTAGCTATTACAGCTATTATTACAATCGTGCCGCTGGCCTTTGCCACGATGATCGAACACATTGGCGACATTTCGGCCATCAGCAGCACTTGTAACCGTAATTACATTGCTAACCCTGGACTGCATCGTACCTTGCTCGGCGATGGCTTGGCAACGATTTTGGCATCGCTGTTCGGAGCGCCTGCGAATACAACCTATGGCGAAAACACTGGTGTGCTTGCACTGACTCGCGTATTTGACCCACGTGTTATTCGCTTGGCAGCACTGTTTGCAATTGTCTTTTCTTTCTGCCCGAAATTCTCCGCGGTTATCGAAGTTATGCCTGCCTGTGTTATCGGTGGTGTCTCACTTGTACTTTACGGCATGATTTCTGCAGTTGGCATTCGTAACTTGGTTGAGAATCACGTCGATTTCACGCTGAGTCGCAACATTGTTATTACGGCCCTCATCATTGTTTTGTCTATTGGCATTGCGTATAGCACGGCCGGTGCTGTTGTCATTCCTGCTGGGTCGATTACTATCAGCCTTTCGGGTTTGGCGATCGGTTCGCTTACCGGTATTATCTTAAATATGATCCTTCCTGGTCACGAGGCATATCGTGCTGTTGATGGAACCGAAGTGGCCGCCGACGATACACCAGCTGCCACTGCCGGTGATTTGCCGCTCGAAGGACCATCTACTCGTTTATAGACATAGTGGTAACCGCCGCTTTGTTATTTCTGGAAGGGAATAGATGTACGGGTTAAAAACCGAAAGTTACTTTGACGGCGCTCACTTTCTTGCTGAGTATCACGGGAAGTGTGAAAACCTGCATGGTCATCGCTGGCGTGTTGTCGCAATACTTGGGTCGGCTTGCCTTATGCCATCTGGAGACGAACGCGATATGGTCATGGATTTCTCGTCGTTCAAGCAGACGCTCCGCGATCTTACCGCGGCGTTTGATCATACCTTTATTGTTGAAGAGGGAACCCTTGCTCCTGACACACTCGACTGTCTCGCGCGTGAGGGCTTTCACCTCACTATGGTCCCTTTCCGCACGACGGCTGAAAATTTTGCTCGGCACTTTTTCTCTAAACTTGATCAGGCAGGATTCCCTGTTGAGCAGGTAGAGGTCTACGAAACGCCAATGAACTGCGCTATATATACCCATGATGCATCGGGTGATTGTGCATGAGTCAGCGGGTGCAGCTGTACTGCGACGGCGGTTGCCGTGGCAACCAGGGAAAAGTCAATATTGGTGGCTGGGGCTCCTATCTTATCTGGGGGTCTCACACCAAAGAATTGTTCGGCGGCGAACGCAATACAACCAATAACAAGATGGAATTAACCGGCTGCATCGAAGGCCTGCGCGCCATTAAGAATAAAAGCGTGGGCGTCGATGTCTACCTCGATAGTGCCTATGTCTATAACGGCATTTCAACGTGGATATATGGGTGGATGAAGAAAAACTGGGTTAACTCAAAAAAGGAACCGGTAGCAAATAAAGATCTGTGGCTGGAACTTTTGGCTGAACGAGAAAAATTTAACGACATTACCTTTAACAAGGTGAAGGGTCATGCCGATAATGTGGGCAATATTAAAGCAGATGAATTAGCCAATCGCGCTATGGATGAAGTTGAGTAGCCACTAGCCGCATATCATAGATAACTAGACAGCGTAGATAACTAGACGTGTGGCTAGTGGTTACGCCGGGAAACAACAGTGGGGTCTCGCTGCATAGATAGCCGCACGCTATGGTTGGCTGATTGGGTAGATAATCAGCCACATGAATTGATCTATCGTATAGGTAACCGGCTACTTGGCTCCACTGGGACGTTTTGCCTGTTCCCTCGGCTGCTTTAATGCGGTATAGTGATGCGCATTCCATATAAAAGCCTAGAGAACAGCAAGGATGTGATTCCCATCGCCACCGAAGAAGAATCATCTATCAGGAACAATCCCGCTTCGCGTGAACGATTCGCCAGTCGCCTCGGTTTTATTTTTATTTCCGCAGGTTGTGCCATTGGTTTAGGTAACGTATGGCGTTTCCCCTATATTACTGGCGAGTATGGTGGCGCTGCTTTTGTATTGCTGTACCTGGTCTTTCTCGTGATTCTTGGTCTGCCGGTAATGGTGATGGAATTTGCGGTGGGTCGTGCGAGCCAGAAGAGTTCGGCGCTTGCGTTTGACACACTGCAGCCAAGTAAGCGGTGGCATTGGTTTTCCTGGTGGGGCTATATTGGCTGCTTCGTGTTGATGATGTTCTACACTACAGTGGGCGGCTGGATGCTCTCGTATATTTTTCGAATTGGCTCGGGCGAATTCAACAATGCATCTGCCGATGCGGTTGGCGCTGCCTTTACCTCATCGTTGGGGGATCCTATCGTGCAGGTTGGCTGGATGCTTGCCTCCGTCATTATTGGTTTTATCGTCTGCAGCTTTGGCTTGCAGAAGGGTGTTGAACGTATTACCAAGGTAATGATGGGCGCTCTGCTAGCTATTCTTATCGTGCTTGTTATTCGCGCTGTTACTTTACCAGGCGCACAGGCTGGTCTCGAGTTTTATTTGATTCCCGATTTCAGCCACCTTTTTGCCGGTAGTACACCACAGGAACAATGGGGAACCTTCGGTGATGCGGTCTACGCCGCCATGGGACAGGCTTTCTTCACACTTTCGCTTGGTATTTCTGCAATGGAAGTCTTTGGTAGTTATATTGGCAAAGAGCGTTCACTGACGGGGGAAGCTCTTCGCATCTGCGGACTTGATACCTTCGTGGCTATTATGGCGGGACTCATTATCTTTCCAGCTTGCTTTGCCTTTGGGGTAAATCCTGGTCAGGGTCCATCACTTGTATTTGTCACCCTGCCGAGCATTTTTAATCAGATGCCATTAGGGCAGCTGTGGGGTGCGCTGTTCTTTGTGTTTATGAGCTTTGCGGCACTCTCAACCATCATCGCGGTTTTTGAAAACCTTATCAGTTTTGCGATGGATAAATGGAACTGGTCGCGTAAGCAGGCCGTTTGGCGAACCGCGCTTATGGTGACCGTCTTAAGTGTGCCGTGTGCTCTCGGATTCAATGTGTGGTCAGGCGTTACTATACCGGCAATTGGTGATATCCAGTCCATCGAGGACTTCATTGTGTCAAACAATCTACTGCCGCTTGGTAGTCTTTTGTACGTAGTGTTTTGCGTGACGCGCGGTGGTTGGGGCTGGAAGGGCTTTCTGGCTGAAGCTGACGCGGGCGAGGGTGTGCGGTTCCCCGCATGGGCACGTGGATGGATTTCATTTGGTATACCAGCACTCATTATTGTTATTCTTGTTATGGGGTATGCGCCCAAGATTGCTATCTGGGCTGGCTTATCGTAGCTTTACGAGTCTGCGGCGAACATAAAGGTAGGAGTACTTATGCGTGATATGCGTCGGCATCGACAATTACTTGATGATGCGGAAGCAAAGCACATTCTCGCCGACCCAACAATCCTTCATGGAGTGCTTGCCGTAAAAGGGGAAGGGGGCTACCCCTATGCCGCTCCTATTTCATTTGCCTGGGCCGATGGCTTTTTATGGATACATACCGCCTGTGCTGGGCAGCGATATGATGCCCTTACTACCGATGAGCATGTGTGCTTTACGGTCGTTGCTGCTGATAAAACGAACGAGCAGAAATATTCAGCCGACTTTTTGAGCGTTATCGTCTTTGGACGAGCCGTTCTTGTGCAGGATGAACAGGAACACTATCAGGGACTGAAAGCGCTTTGTGATAAATATCTCATCAGCTGGACTGATGCAGAGCGAATGGAAAAGTCATCAAATTGCCGTGGTACGGCAGTATGGCGTATAGAACCCGATCGTATTACAGGAAAAATTGGCAGTACGCTTCTAGGTAGGGGGAAGCACGGCTAATATTTTTTAAGCTGTTTTTACTAGAAGCTACAAGGGCTATACCTTGACATAGTGTCGGATGTTTTTGCCACAAGCGATATCTGAAGACTTTTATGGTAGATAGCACGCTGGATGTGAGGAATGTGGTATATGCAAAAATTTATTGCTGAACAGTCTTTTTGGGATTTATTTCCCGATGCTTCTATTGGCATTCTCGTGGTGCGCAACATGAAGACAGCTGACGAGATTACTGCGGCGGATCGCGAGGTTATCGTGAATCTTTTGCGTACCTCCAATGCGCAGGCCGATCAGTATCTCGAAAGTAACACGATATCTGAAAATTCGGTTGTCGCTATTTGGCGCGATGCCTATCGGCGCTTCAAAACAAAAAAGGGTGTCCGTTGTTCACTTGAAAGCCTGCTCAAACGGGTGCTCAAGGGTAATCCGGTTGGCAGTATTACGCCTTCAGTTGATCTGTATAATGCGCTGTCATTAAAGTATGCCTTCCCTGTAGGAGGCGAAGATGTTGACTCGTTTGTCGGTAATGTGCGTCTTGGAATAACCGAAGGGGGCGATGCTTTTCAACCTATTGGTGAAGACGCTGACGATCCTACCCTTGCAGGAGAATTGTGCTATCGCGACGACGCGGGCGCTATCTGTCGTTGTTTTAATTGGCGCGATGGTGTACGCACTGCTCTTCAGGATGATTCTCGTAACGCAATACTTATTACCGAAAACCTCGATCCAGCTCGGCGAAACGAACTCGATACGATGGTCGATGAATTTGCTCGGTTGCTTCAGACATACTTCGGTGCAGAAATCGTAGCTCGTGAGATTATTGATAGGGATAATCCGGAGATGATAATCGTTCCTTGATTACGCTCACATCCTATCGATCGGGTAAATATACGGTAAGATAGTCAAATCATTTTATGACTGCGCCCATGGCTCAATGGATAGAGCATCGGACTTCTAATCCGGCGGTTGCAGGTTCGAGTCCTGCTGGGCGCACCAGCGCTTTTAAAGGGCGTCAGCGTGGCGCCCTTTTTCATAGTGATGTGCGCACAACACGTTAGAGCGGCGTGTTTTGGTGCGTTTTCACTGTGTGAAGTGTGTTTTTATATTTATAAGGTGCGTTTTTACTTTTGCAACGGAAAGGATCGGCCATGTTATCATTGCTTGCATTACTTCCAATAGTGCTCTTTATTACGGTAGTTATTTGTTTGCCACTCGGTATTTATATCGTGCCACAGCAAAATTCTGTGGTAATTGAACGTCTTGGCAAGTTCAATCGTATTACAGGTCCTGGCATCCATTTGCTTATTCCAGTGGTTGAGCGCAAGGCAACTTGTCTCTCCATGAAGACGGGGAAACTTAGTTTCCGTCTCGATGCCAAGACATCCGATAATGTGACAATCGTGCTCGAAGTGTCTGCTCAGTATCATGTCGATTATGACAATGGCAATGGAAATGCTGTGCAATCGGGCGTGTATCGGGCATTCTACATGTTGGCCGATCCGATTTCTCAGATGCAGGACTATCTGTCGGATGCATTGCGCTCTTCCATACCGGCATATACGCTTGATGATGTCTTTAGTAAAAAGGACGATATTGCGCGTGATGTCAATGCTAACGTGGCGGGCACTATGCAGAGCTATGGCTGGACACTAGTATCCACGCTTATTACGGGTATTAACTTGCCAACTTCAGTTGAGAAATCAATGAACGATATCAATGCGGCGCAGCGCCAGCGCGAAGCTGCGCAGTCACTAGCTGATGCCGATAAGATTAAACGCGTGACGAGTGCTCAAGCTGAAGCAGAGGCTATGGAAAAGACCGGCCGTGGCATTGCTGCTCAGCGCATTGCTATTGCGCAGGGTATTAAGGATTCGCTTGATACCATTAAAGAATCGGGTGTAAGTGAAGCAGAGGCAAACGAGCTGTTCCTCTATACGCAGTTTACTGAAATGATGACTACCTTTGCTAAGGAAGGCCGTGCCTCTACAGTGGTACTTCCAACCGATTTCAATGAGTCACGATCAATGTTCCAGCAGATGCTTGCTGCACATCAGGTACATGACAACACGCGCGGTGAAAAATAAGCTACTTATTATTCTTCGTGCAATTCCAATGAACGATTTGGGGTGCCGCGCCGACCTCGAAGTGGTACTTAACAATACCAAGATCGATTTTGGACATTGATCCTCGTGCGGTTGACTGTGCACAGACCGTTCCGTCTTTAAGAAGGCTGATGTGGAACTTCTGGCGATTCATTGCAGTTGGTGCAAGCATTGCGGCATCGATACCTTCATTGAACCAGGCAGGTATTTGCATGCCAGCTGGAACACTAAAACACTCGGCACGGTCCTTTGAACGATGCTCAACACCATGGGTTTTTCCAAAGCCAAGCGTAATAACGCACACAAGGCGTTCTCTTTTGCGTACTACACAGGCGGCGTTGCGTTTGCTATAGGTCATGGCAACCCAACAGCTGTCGATACCAAGCGTGCGTGCAAGCAGTACTATACGCTCGCCGTAATACCCAATGCGCTGTTCAAGCGTGTCTGACTTTGCGCCAACACAGCAGAGGTATGAACGTACCCCTTCAAAATGACCATAGCGAGCTGAAAACGAATTGAAAGCAGCGGGATTATCGCGGACAAGTTGTAGATGGAGTGATCCTTCTTCATTGCAAGCACCAACTTCTGCTTGCAAGCGATCAAGTAAGTCAGCCGATAGGGGAGTCGGTGAGTAGGCACGTACTGCATGCCGCTCACGTACCGCTTCTTTCAGATTCATGACGTGTCCCTTCATTGTTTTAATAGCCCAATAAAAGAGATTATTCCCAGTGTAGGATGTCCTTGTTTTGATGCTACTCACCGCACTTGATGTGTAAGGGAACCGTTAGTTGTGGGATACATATCGGTAGCGATCTGGCGTTTAAGAGGGGATAAGTATGGGAGCTAACGGCGATAAACCTCTCTGGCACAGGACAGCATCACGATGGGTAGTTCGCACGTAAAAGTGAGCAATTACGTATTGGAATACGTAATTATGCAATTTGGCGCATATTGACAGGAAGACATATCTGTGTTTATGAAATACACCCACTCTAAACCAGAGAAATAGCCTGATGAATAGCAATTTTCTATCAAGACTGATGCTTTTTAAAGCATGAGAGTCCAAAAAGTAAAGTACCGTTTACCGATAAAAACAACCGTTAGTAGGAGAAAAACTAACTATTTAAAATTCTTACAAATTCTCCTTGCAAGTCCTCCACAGGCGTGAGATGCTTTGCTCGTGCCGGCGCTGAAGACACCGACCGGATGCTCGGCATGCGTTTTATTCCTATTCCATGCATCAAGCAAAAGGAGGACGTATATGACCGGAGTCAACGTTAAGAGCGAGATCGGCCCGCTCAAGAAGGTCATCCTTCACCGGCCCGGCAAGGAGCTATTAAACCTCACCCCTGACACACTTGAGCGTCTGTTATTTGACGACATCCCGTTTCTGCGGGTAGCCCAAGACGAACATGACGCATTCGCACAGGTTTTGCGCGATGAGGGCGTCGAGGTTGTCTACCTTGAGGATCTCATGGCAGATGTCATTCGTGACAATCCTGCTCTGCGCGATGAGTTTATTGCTCAGTGGACCCAAGAGGCTGGTATTCATACCGAAAAGTGGCAAGGTATTATTCGTGATTACCTCAATAGCGAATATGCCGATCCTAAGGCATTGGTTGAAAAGACCATGGAAGGCATCAATTTAGCCGAACTTGATGTCGATCGCTCTGGCAGCCTTATCGACTTGGTGTCAAGCCCCACCAAGATGGTGGTTGACCCCATGCCAAACCTGTACTTCACCCGTGATCCCTTTGCTATGGTGGGCACGGGGGTAACTGTACATCGTATGTATTCGGTTACCCGCAATCGTGAGACCCTCTATGGTCAGTACATCTTTGACAATCATCCTGATTTCAAGGGCACACCGCTTTACTATCGTCGTGATTGGGCCTTCCACATTGAAGGCGGAGACGTTTTGAACTTGAACTCTCATGTATTGGCTGTTGGTATCTCTCAGCGTACCGAACCTGATGCTATTGACACGCTCGCTCGTGGCATCTTTGCCGATGAGACGAGCTCCATTGACACGATCCTTGCCTTTGATATTCCCAACTCTCGTGCGTTTATGCACCTCGATACGGTGTTTACACAGATCGACCGTGACAAGTTCACGATCCATCCGGGTATCTTAGGACCCTTAACCGTCTTTGAACTTACTCCTGCCGCAGGCGGAGAAGTATCCGTTAAGCGTCTCGATAGTGACCTTGAGAGCATCTTGGCTAAGTATGTTGGCTGCCCGGTTAAGCTTTTGCAGTGCGGTGCGGGCGATCGTATTGCTGCAGAGCGTGAGCAGTGGAACGACGGCTCAAATACCCTGTGCATCCGTCCGGGTACTATTGCGGTTTATGAGCGCAACGAGGTAACCAACGATTTTCTCTACAAGCAGGGTCTTGATCTGAAGGTCGTGCCCTCAGCTGAGCTCTCCCGCGGTCGTGGTGGCCCACGCTGCATGAGCATGCCCGCTTGGCGCGAGGATATCTAAGATGCACCTCCTCAAGTGGGCACTTCTCTTGAAAGAGGTGCTCACTTGGGGTATTTGGTCTTCTCGATTCCCGAGCTATCGAGAGACGTCAAACTACCCTGGGTGCTCCACCCACCTGCTCGGAAGTTTTAGGTATATATGCAAGACCGCATATATAAGATAGAAAGGAAACATTATGCCTACGAGCCTCTCTGGACGCGATTTCCTGAAGCTGCTTGATTTCTCAACGTCTGAGATCAAGTATCTGCTGAAGCTTTCTCGCGAGTTCAAGAACCTGAAGCTAACGGGTACTCCGCATCGCTATCTTGAAGGCAAGAATATCGTTCTGCTTTTCCAGAAGACTTCTACCCGTACACGCTGTGCTTTCGAAGTAGGTGCCCTTGACCTTGGCATGGGTGTGACCTATCTCGATCCGGGCAGCTCGCAGATGGGCAAGAAAGAGTCTATTGAAGACACCGCCCGCGTGCTCGAGCGTTTCTATGATGGTATTGAATTCCGCGGCTTTGCTCAGAAGGATGTTCAGGATCTGGCCGACAACGCGACGGTGCCGGTATGGAATGGTTTAACCACCGAATGGCATCCCACTCAGATGCTTGCTGACATTTTGACTATTCAGGAAGAGTTCGGCGATGATATCGCAGGTCGCACTCTTGTTTTCATGGGCGATGCAAAGAATAACGTTGCTCGTTCTCTCATGGTTGTATGCGCTAAGCTTGGCTTAAACTTTGTTGCTTGCGGGCCTAAGGATTGCATGCCGGGTGACGACGTGGTTGAGGCTTGCAAGCCTATTGCTGCAGACAATGGTTGCACCATCAAGCTGACGAGCGATGTGCGTGAAGGTGTTACCGGTGCTGATGTTATTTACACTGATGTGTGGGTATCCATGGGTGAACCTGATGAAGTGTGGGCAAGCCGTATTAAGGAACTTGAGGCATATCGCGTAACGAGAGATGTTATGGCTCTTGCTAAGCCTGAGGCTATCTTCCTGCACTGCTTGCCTGCCTTCCATGACACCAACACCACTATTGGTGCTGAAAAGGCTAAGCAGTTTGGTATTACCGAGATGGAAGTTACTGACGAGGTGTTTGAGGGCAAGCAGTCCCGCGTATTTGATGAAGCTGAAAACCGCATGCACACTATCAAGGCGGTTATGTACGCAACATTATCGTAAGTGCTTAAGCGATACCGTATAGCGGGTTATTATTGAGCTATACATTGGATTAATCTGGCAGCTGGCTATACACAGCTGCCAGACATCCTTTTCAAGTCTCTTCGATGATCCTACCTGTCAGTGGTTTACGCATCTGGCATTCATCGATGAAAAAGTTTCCATGTAAGGAATCTCTATCTAAGAGAAAGGCGGCAGCGATGCCATATCAGAAAGGCAAAGGTCCAAGCGTAGTCATCGCATTGGGTGGTAACGCCCTCGGCAACACTCCCGAAGAGCAGCTTGAGCTTGTTAAAAATACCGCCAGTCATATTGTTGATATGGTTGGCGACGGAGTAAACACCATCATCACCCATGGCAATGGTCCTCAGGTTGGCATGATTAACAATGCCTTTGATGCGGCATCGAAAGATGCGGCAAACAAGGTACCGCCCATGCCCTTCCCAGAGTGCGGTGCGATGAGTCAGGGCTATATTGGTTACCATCTGTCTCAGGCTATTTTGAACGAGCTGAAAAATCGTGGTATCCAACGCTCAACAGCAAATCTAGTCACACAAACAGTGGTTGATTCTTCCGATCCGGCATTTCAGAATCCAACAAAGCCAGTTGGCGCCTTTATGACCGAAGAAGAGGCCAAAGACATGGCTGCTAAGACAGGCTGCACCGTGAAAGAAGATGCTGGTCGCGGCTGGCGTCGTGTTGTGGCAAGCCCTATTCCACAGCGCATTGTTGAATTTGATGCGGTCAAGGACCTCATGGATGAAGGCTATATTGTCGTTTCCACTGGCGGTGGCGGCATTCCCGTCTTTGAAGTAAATGGCGGATATCAGGGTGTTCCGGCTGTTATTGACAAGGATAACTCTGCTTCTATGCTCGCAAGCGACTTCAAAGCTGACATGCTTGTTATCTTAACGGCGGTCGAAAAGGTTTGCATTAACTTTAGCAAGCCCGATCAAGAAGCACTTTCGCACATGACGGTTGCTGAGGCTGAAGAGTACATCAAGCAGGGTCAATTTGCCCCTGGATCGATGCTTCCGAAAGTGCAGGCGTGCATCAACTATGTGCGCAAGTATCCACAGGGCAAGGCTCTTATTACAAGCCTTGAATGCGCTGCTGCTGGTTTGCGTGGTGAAACCGGTACGGTTATTACGCTCGACTAGTTTTACCAGCAATACGCTTAATTATTTTGCGTAGTTGAGTAATGTAAACTCCCTCGTGTCGTTGGATGCGGGGGAGTTTTTGTCTTTCCTATCTATGCAAAATCTTTCTAAATTGCAGGTAAGATATGCGTTCTGTATTCGCTTGCTCAGGTGAAGGGTGCGTTGCGGTATAGTGTCTAAAATCATGTACTGCCGATCGAGTCGTTTGAAAGGGAACTATGCAAATTCGCGAACAACTTGAACAACTCGTCAACGGAGCTATTCGCTCCGCTATTGAAGACGAGAGCCTTGCCCTTACTGAAGCACCCGAAGCTGCATTGGAGCGACCGCGCGACCTTGCAAACGGCGACTGGGCTTCTACGGTTGCCCTGCGAAGCGCAAAGCTCGCACACACGAATCCACGTCAGATTGCTCAGGCGATCGTTGATCATATACCCGCAAATAATTTAATCGATTCGGTTGACATTGCTGGTGCTGGGTTTATTAACATCAAGTTGGCTCCTACGGCTTTTCAGTCGGTAGTTGCTCAGGTGCGCCAAGATGGTGTCGACTTTGGAAAGAGCACGATTGAAGAAGGCTATACAAATGTCAACATCGAGTATGTCTCCGCAAACCCAACGGGGCCTTTCCATGTCGGTCATGGCCGCTGGGCAGCGCTCGGTGATGCAACGGCACGTGTTATGCGCCATGCCGGATATACCGTCTACGAAGAAAACTATATTAACGACCATGGCAGCCAGATGGATAATTTTGGCGAGTCGGTAGCAGTTCGCTATCAGCAGCTGCTCGGTCGCGATGTTGAAATGCCTGAATCTTGCTATGCAGGTGGTTATGTCAAAGATATCGCACAGTCAATCATCGATACAGATGGTGATAAATGGCTTGATGCCGATCCTGACGAGCGTCGCGTTAACTTCCGTGAGCGTGCGTATCAGTTTGAGCTTGCCGAGCAGCATCGTATTTGCGATGCCTTTGGTACCACTTTTGATAAGTGGTTTTCCGAACGTTCACTTTACGTGAAAGATGCTGATGGCAAAAGCCAGGTCGATCGAGCTATCGATGCGATGCGCGAAAAGGGCTATATCTACGAATCTGATGGTGCTGTGTGGTTTAAGAGCACGGAATTTGGCGACGACAAAGACCGCGTTGTTATGAAGAGTAACGGTGAAACCACGTACTTCACCAGCGATGTTGCGTATCACTACGACAAGATGCAGCGTGGTTTCGAGCATCTTATCGATCTATGGGGTGCCGACCATCATGGATATGTTGCTCGCTGCGAAGCTATGCTGGCTGCCTGGGGCTATCCTGGCGCACTTGAAGTGATGCTTGGCCAGCTAGTTAACTTGTTCCGCGACGGTAAGCCCGTTCGTATGAGCAAGCGTACCGGTGAAATGGTTACCTTCGAAGAGGTTATTGACGAGGTAGGTGTCGATTCCACCCGTTGGATGATGCTTTCTCGTAGCTCTGATCAGACCATCGATTTCGATATCGAAGTTGCCAAGAAACGCGATGCGTCAAACCCCGTTTATTATGTGCAGTACGCTCATGCGCGCATTTGCTCGATCTTGCGCAAGGCGGCGCCGGCTGATCTTGCTGCGAAGGCTGAATCGGGTGAGATTTCGATGAATGAATTGGCACATGCCATTATTCCTGCTCATGCTGATTTAACAGGGCTGACACATCCATCGGAAATCGATCTGATGCGTAAGATGGATGGTCTGCAGGATCTTGTCGCAAGTGCTGCGCGTGATCGGGCGGCGTTCCGGTTAACGCACTACAGCCAAGATCTTGCTGGCTTGTTCCATGCGTTCTATGGCAACTGCCACGTTATTACGGAAGATGAAAGCCTTCAGAATGCACGTCTTGCATTGATTGATGCCACGCGTATCGTACTTGAAATATCGCTTGGCTTGCTCGGTATTTCAGCACCGACGAAGATGTAATAGTTTTCAGAGTCTCGATATCAACGAAGATGTAACAATCTTCGAAAGTTCAATACTAACGAAGGTCTACGTATCTTCAAAGGCTTCATAAGCGAACTACCGGCGCACACGTTACCGTGGTTTATTACCCAAGCGTGTGCGCATTGTTTATGTCTTACCACTTCTTATTGCTGGTGCTGGTTGTTATAAATTCATTTCGAGATCGACCATCATAAGGTAGACACTTTCGTTGAGATTTTTGGCGCATTTTCGGTCGATTTCACCTGCTTCGAGCGCGTCTTGTATTTCATCAAGTTCAAAGCGATAAGCCATCCGCTCAACGGTTTCGATGCGGTCTGAAACCGACGTATATTGCGTGATACTTGGCCGACTCTGCTGCGTTGCTCGATATGCGTTTTGATACGTCAAAAGCACATTGGCAATCACTTCAGTGGGGTAGGAGTTCTCTTCCTTCTGCATTAAGGTATGCAAATAACGAATAGCTTCAGCCTGGCTGCGCGCCTGGACATCAAGGGCGGCGGCACCATCCTCACTCTGACGCACACGTTGACGGCCGGTTCTTAAATAGCTCACTATAAGCGAATACAAATGGTGAAGCCGATGGAGGTCAAAGGGGGACTCGTCGCGATGCATAAGATAGGTGCGCATCTTCGAAAGACGGCGCAAATAGCGATACGCCTGAAATTCTTCAACATCGCCGGCCTCAATAAGTTCAAAAAGATGACTTTGCTCGTGTTCAATAACATCGATACGCAGTGCGGTTGTTGATTCACTTTCAAGATCAGCTGCGTTTTGTATGCGCTCAATACGTCGGTTATAGGAATTGATTACCGCTGCGGTCGCTTGCATGCCGACTTCACTGCGCGCCGCTGAAAGCCGTTCGATAACACGTCTGAGGATGTCAATACGTGCGTTTACTTCTTTTTCTGCTGCATTAGAGGTTTCGTCTTCGCCTTTCGGAGCAAGAAGAGGCAGAAGGAAATTGGCAATCAACAGGGTGCAAAGAATAACGCCTGAAGCCAAAAAGATAATGAGATGACGCTGAGGGAATCCACCGCCGTTACTGATGACATAGGGGATCGAAAAGATAATTGAAAGCGTGACGGCACCTTTAGGGCCACCGATAGTGGTAATAAGGGTTGAGCGCAGTCGTTCTTTTAGTGAGGGAACAAAGTAATTCATGACCGCTACCCATATAAAGCGCACGGCGATAAGAATAAAGGTGATCGCTAGTACGTATCCGATAACGGTCTGATTACCGATAGTTACATCATCCCAGGTGCTCTGAAAAGCATTAGGCAGTTCCATGCCGAGCATAGTGAATACGATGCCATTTAACCCAAATGAAAGCACCCCCCATACGCTACTGTTGACAATGCTTAGGCGCGAAGCGCTTGGACTGACTTCACGGTCTTCAACCGAGCTCATGATAAGACCAGCTGCCACCACGCTAATAATGCCACTTACTCCGAGTGCTTCGGATGCAACATAGATGACAAAGGGCAGCGAAACATCGAACATAACGTGAAACGTTGTTGAGTCGAGTCCGGCTTTGCGCAGTATGTCTTGGAGCCACTGCGCTATCCATCCGGCTGTTAGGCCGAAAATTAACCCACCCGTGAAAAGCACAACGAATGATCCAGCCGATTCTAAGACAGAAAATGTACCGGTTGTCGCCGCTGCTATAGCAAATTGAAACGCGACAACGCCTGTCGCATCATTGAGTAGCGATTCGCCTGATAATAGGGCACGTTCCGTGCGAGAAAGTTTCGCCACAGAAGAAAGTGAAGCAACTGCTACTGCGTCAGTTGGCCCAAGTGCTGCCCCCAAAGCGAGCGCGGCTGCCAGTGGGATAGAAGGCTCAAGTAAATTTACTGTAAAGCCAATGGCGAGCATGATGACAATCACAAGTCCGACGGCGAGAGAAAGAATTGCACGCCGATTTTTCCAGAGAGCAAGTTTGTCGGACTCTTTGGCATCATGAAACAGAAGCGGTGCGATAAACAGCACGAGAAAAAATTCTGGGTTCAGTGAAACATCAGCAGGATTCAGCGAAAGTACTGCGATTACCAAGCCGAGCGTGATTTGAATAAGTGGAAGGGAAACCCGAGGGATAACGCGCTCGAGTACGGCTGATATAAGGACTGCAACGAAGAGCAGAATAATAAGCTCAAGAGTAGCCATGGTGCTCCTGGTTGATCTATTACTGGATGGTCGTGCTTATTGTACGGTGAAATTGCAGGTTTTCTGCTCGCATAGCACTGCCACAACAAGACATATAGGTGATAACAGGTTTTTTTGGATGACAGGTCGGTGATATTTGGTTGTCCGCGTCGGTGATATGGTGAGAGGTACAAACTTTGGATGCAGTGGTCAGCAGTATTTGTTTGGCAGTTCGTGCTCCGATGTCTAGCTGTGGCCCGAACTTCAGGAGAAAATACGAAGGGTCTAAGCGGGTGGAACTTTCCCTTGCACCGCATATGAGCCAACCGTATAATACTTGCTTGCGCCTATGGTGGATGTAGTTCAGTTGGATAGAACGCCAGATTGTGGCTCTGGAGGTCGTGGGTTCAAGTCCCACTATCCACCCCAGCGCATTTGACAAGACCTTATACAGGTTTCATAGCGTCGTTTTGCGACATTCGGACTGTTAGCTTAGTTGGTAGAGCAGGGGACTCTTAATCCCAAGGTCCGGGGTTCGAGTCCCCGACAGTCCACCATTTCGGACTGTTAGCTTAGTTGGTAGAGCAGGGGACTCTTAATCCCAAGGTCCGGGGTTCGAGTCCCCGACAGTCCACCAGTGAAGCCAAAAAGCCCCAGCAATGGGGCTTTTTTGTTGTTGCGTTTCATAACCATAGTACCTTTGCTTTCACCCATTTCCACTCTTCTTGCCCATTGACAGAGGTATTAGCAGGTGAAATATGGTAGCGTGTCTTGCATAATGTCTACGCAGGGAGGTTGCAAGAGGGATGGAAGAAAAAGAACGCGAGCATTTTGCCTCGCGCCTCGGTTTTATCCTTGTGGCAGCGGGTTGTGCCATTGGTCTTGGTAATGTATGGCGTTTTCCGTATATTGCTGGCGAATACGGTGGCGCGGCATTTATTCTTATCTACCTTATATTCCTTGCAATTTTAGGCCTCCCCGTTATGGTGATGGAATTTGCCGTCGGACGTGCTAGCCAGAGTAGTACGGCTCGGTCGTTCCATATTTTGCCCGCACAGGGTAACTTTCAGTGGTTTTCGTGGTGGGGCTATATCGGCTCGATGGTCCTGCTTATGTTCTATACCACTGTTTGTGGTTGGATGTTTGCTTATATTTTCAAGTTGGGCTCTGGTGAGTTTGCGGCGGCGGAAAGTGAAGTTTCGCAAGCTGCCTTTGCTTCGATGATTGCTGATCCAGGACAGCTGGTATTTTGGATGCTTGTTTCCGTTGCTATTGGTGCTGTTGTATCGTTTATTGGTGTGCAAAAGGGCGTTGAGCGCGTGGCAAAATTCCTTATGGCGGGCTTGTTTATTATCTTAATAGCGCTCTGTATCCGTGCCGTCACACTGCCTGGTGCCGAAGGTGGTCTTGCGTTTTATCTCCAGCCCGACTTCAGTCATCTTTTTGCGGGCGATACCCTACCCGAAAAGTTCGCCACATTTGGTAATGCGCTGTATGCCGCTATGGGTCAGGCATTCTTTAGTTTGTCGGTTGGCATGGGCGGTATGGCTATCTTTGGATCGCGCATTGGCCGTGATCGCAGTCTGACAGGTGAAGCTCTTTCAGCAACGGTGCTCGATACACTGGTTGCTGTTTTGGCAGGGCTTATTATCTTTCCTGCCTGTTTTGCGTTCGGCGTGAGTCCTGAATCTGGTCCGTCGCTCGTGTTTGTGACACTGCCTATCGTGTTTGGTCAAATGCCCTTTGGCCAAATCTGGGGTGCACTGTTCTTTGTCTTTATGAGTTTTGCGGCTATTTCAACGGTTATTGCAGTATTTGAAACGCTTGTGACCTGGGTTGAAGACCGCTGGGGTTTTTCGCGCAAAAAAGCAGTGCTCATGAATGTCTGTATTCTTGCGGTTTTGAGCATCCCCTGTGCGCTGGGCTTCAACGTGTGGAGTGGCTTTGAGCTTCCGGGTATCGGTAATATCCAAGCCATCGAAGACTTCATTGTCTCGAACAACATTTTGCCACTCGGCGCCTTGATCTTGACGATCTTCTGCACGTGGAAAATTGGCTGGGGTTGGGATAACTTAATGGCCGAAGTTGATGCTGGTGAGGGTATTAAATTTCCCCGCTGGTTACGTCCTTGGTGTACTTACGGCATACCAGTGTTGATGGTGATTATCTTTATCATGGGGTACGCCCCTATGATTTCATCGCTTTTTGCTGGTTAGCGTGAATAGTGAAATATGTACTTTATTCGGTCAAAAATCACTAGATAATTGGACACCATATTTGGCTCAAGCATTGCAGCGATTGCTGCTATTTGTACTTTGCTGGCTAGGTAAATACACGCCGTGCTAGGCTTGCTTCGCCTATAGGTCGAGCAAGTGATATTTAAGAGCAAGATGGACGAGTTCGGCACGTGAATTTACGCCAAGTTTTGCATATATTTTGCTGCGATGCGTTTCGACGGTTTTTACGGAAATAAATAGCTTGTCGGCGGCTTCTTTGTTTGTATACCCTTGTGCCAACAGAGAAAATATTTCGAATTCACGGCTTGATAGTTCATGATACGGGTTCTTTTCAGCCACACCAGACTGGCCATGAAGTTTTCCCGATAGTGCTTGCGCCATATTTGGTTCAATGTACGTTTCCCCAGTAGCTACTTTTCTAATTGCGCCAAGGAGCACTTCGGTTGAAGAATTTTTAAGCACGTAGCCCGCTGCTCCGCCACGCAGAGTATAGAAGAGATAATCGGTTTCTTCGAACATGGTAAGAATAATGATCCGTGTGCTAGGGAAATCGCATGATATTCGCTCGCAGGCAATCAGTCCGTTTTCGCCAGGCGGCATTGAAATATCAAGCAGTAGCACGTGTGGTTCAACCCGTGCAACAAGATCATAGGCTTCTTTGCCGTCGGCTGCTTCTCCAACAACGCGCATGTCGCATTGAGAATTGATAATAAAAGCAAATCCTTGTCGGACAACGGCATGGTCATCGGCAATAGCAACGTCGATCATAGGCTGTCTGCTCCTTCCTGTGTCACAGCAGATTCTTCTTGTGTGACAGTGGGCGTAGGTATACGAAGCACGACTTGTGTACCTCGTTCATTTGAAGTGATATCGAGTGTTCCGTCAATGGAACGCGCACGTTCTTTCATGCCGGCAAGGCCACAACCATGTCCCCTGATGGGGGGATGAGCAACATCGAAACCGCAGCCGGTATCAAGAATGTGAATCAAAAGATGTGTATTGTTCGTTGCGATATGCACACTAATATGATCGCTTTGCGAGTACTTACAGGCATTCAATAAGGCTTCTTGTGCAATACGATAGGCGTGCGTTTCGATGGTATGAGGAAAGCGCTGGCCGTTGGTTTCATCCACGACGTCTATCTGCGGTCCAAATGTTTTACAGTACAGCTGCGCCTGAGCACGAAGCGCTGCCGATAAGCCGAGGTCATCAAGGGCAAGCGGGCGTAGTTCAACCGAAAGTTTATGGATGTCGTCCATAAGACAACGCAGCGTTGATTGTGCTTCGGTAAGTAAGGTATCAGTTGAGGGGTTGTTTTGCTTTAATTCAGCTTGTCGAATGAGCATCGAAACACTCAAGAGCTCCTGAGCGAGCCCATCATGTAACTCACGAGATATGCGCCGACGCTCGCTTTCCTGTGCTTGCTGTATAGCGACCTCGCCAGATGCAGGACGGTTTTTTTGGTCGGTGGTTGCCTGTTCATCTGGCCCTACGGTATGCGCACCGTTGAGGTTGATAAATTCGCTGCAGCGCACGGAAAAGTTGCAGAAACCATCTTCCAGTTCTTTAAACAGGCGTGCAAAAATATCTTTATGACTTGCGTCAGTGCTTCTGAATGCACACACTAAAACGCCGTGAACTGATTCACCTTCTATGCTGGCTTTTACCAAGGGAAGGGCGCAGAAGCTGCGCAAGTCTTCAGCAAATATAATGGGATAACTGGAATACTTTCGTGGATCAAGCTGGGCGTCAATATTGGTAAAAAGCATGGGCCGACCAGCTTTAAGTACGATACCGCCCACACCGTGACCTGGTGAAAGAACAATGCGACAATAGCGGTTACCTGAGGCGCCTGAAGCATAAACCCAACGTAGGGGTGCCCCTACATGAGGGGCAAGACCGATAGTAGTGAAGTCGAAGCCAAATTCTGCACGCAGGGCGTCAACCGCCGTATCGTAGTCGAGAAAACGCCATTGCATGGACTTTGCACCTCCAACCGCCTTGTGTATAGGCCCATTATTTGATTATATGCGACCTCAGAGAGAGCATTAAGCCTCGGCACATCTACAATACCTTTTCTGTCACATAGTCGCTATGTAGTTTTTCAGTCGGAGTGATGCAATACGCTAGAATAGCAGGCGCGCAAACGGGCCTGTAGCTCAACGGTGGAGCAGGGGACTCATAATCCTTTGGTTGTCGGTTCGAATCCGGCCGGGCCCACCACATTTCCTTATATGAAAGGGGGGCCCATGCGCGGCTTCCTCAAAGAATTTAAAGAATTTGTATCACGTGGCAACGTGATGGATATGGCCGTTGGTATCATCATCGGTGCAGCTTTTACTGCTATCGTCACCTCGCTGGTAAGTGATGTGGTAATGCCAATAGTATCGCTAGCGATTGGTGGTGCTGATTTCTCTTCTCTGGCAGTTACCTTTGGTACTGGCGACAATGCAGCAACGCTTAATTACGGCAAATTTATCCAGGCAATCGTCAACTTTATTCTTGTTGCATTTGTTGTGTTTTGCCTTGTTAAAGCAATTGCTACGACAGAAGGCCATATTGCATCTGCTAAGAAAGACTCTCAAGAGGAATCAGCTGTGCGTGAGTGTCCGTTCTGCAAGGAAGAGATTGCTGCTTCAGCTACGCGCTGCCCGCATTGCACAAGTGAACTTCCTAATAAGGCGGCGTAAGTCTACCTGTATGGTTTAAAGAAAACTGTCGTTTGTTGTTCTGTCGGGGCTGTCATGTCCCTCAAAAGACGATAGCGTATAAAAGATTCTATAAAGAGGTGCTGATGAGGTTCAGCGCTTCTTTATATGTTTAAGTAATTGGTCGCATCTCGCCTCCTCAGTGGAGCACATACAGGTTTAGTGCAGATACCCATACGTCCGACAGATCGCTTGTCGTTTCATGCAGTAAGTCTATTGCACTAAGGAGTGCACATGTATATTTATTGCTCAGTCGAAAGCGGAATACTAAAGAGGCGTTCGTAGAGCTTGAGCGTTTGCGTATCAGCGCTACTTGTTTCAAAGATAACGCGACCTGTTTGTGGGGTATTCACAAGTAAATGTGTTTCGGAAAGCAAACGTCGTGTTTGTCGTGCACAGCCAGCCCCACCATCAAAAAGCGGCACTTCTGCTCCTAGTACCTGGTGAATCTGCCGTTTGAGGAAGGGATAGTGGGTGCAGCCGAGCACGACGCTGTCGACCTGCCCGCGATATGGGGCTAGTTTTTCTGCAAGATAGCTTCGTATAGCATCGCTATCGAGATCGCCTGTTTCTACGAGATCAGCAAGTCCCGGGCAGGGAAGGGCGATGATATGAGATTGGCTGCCCCATGTGTGAGCAAGCTGCTGGAATTTGTCAAGCTTTAAGGTAACAGTAGTTGCCATAACCAGTATGTTTTGATGCTGCGGGTTTATTGCGGCTGGTTTAAGAGCTGGTTCCATTCCAATAATGGGTAGGCCTGGATAGCATTCGCGCAGATGTTCTGCAGCAGCGCTTGTGGCGGTATTACAAGCGATAACGATAGCTTTAACGCCACGAGCGAGCATTGTTTCAACGATATTTGCTGAAAGGCTGCGCACTTCGACAATCGTTTTATCACCGTACGGGGCATGGGCAGAATCGCCATAGTACAAAAAGTTTTCAGCGGGCAATTCGCGCACTAAATTGCGCAGGACACTGATGCCACCGACGCCCGAATCGAATACACCGACGTATCCACTCCATTGATTTACTTGCAATCTTGCTCACCCTTTCTCATAGAAAAGATAGTACCGCATTGCGAGAATTTGCATCATTATTCGAAATTCGTGTTGTTGTAGTGACACCATAGCTGATCCAAATACTTATAGGCGAGCGGTCGGTTTGCAGCGGTGAATGAATAAACATCTGTTCCACCCGCTCCCACTTTGCTTTATTGGGCATAAAACCTGCCGAAATAGCTTTACAGTACCTCTCATGATGGGGGAAAATATGTGAACGTATGTGAAGCAGTGTTACAGAGAACGTGCTTGCATGCGAGTGTCTTTACCGAGGAGGGAATACATGCGGAAGAATCAATTGACAGTGAGCCGTCGTAGCTTTGTAGCTGCGGGCGCAACTATGGCTGCGGCGATGGGCTTGGGCCTATCCGGCTGCGGATCGTCTTCCAACTCGATGAGTCAGGGTGCTCAAGGCGGAGGCGAACTGACAGCTGCTGTCGCGTATGAGACGAAGAACTATCATCCATCCACCACGTCATCTGCTCTTGCTATGGGTTCTAACTGGCATGTGGTTGAGGGTCTCTACGAATTAAATTTGAGCACATACACCCCGTATCAAGCGCTAGCTGCGGGCGATCCCGTTAAGGTTTCCGATACGGAATACACGGTTAAGCTGCGCGATGATGCAAAGTTTTCTGATGGTACTGCGGTAACCGCTGCCGACGTTGTTTCTTCATATGAGCGCATTATCGCTCAGAAGAGCCTCTACATTCCGTTTTTAACCTTTATCGAAAGCGTTACTGCTTCCGATGATTCAACGGTTGACTTCAAACTGGCATATCCTTTTTCGTTGGTGAAGCAGCGCTTATCGCTTATCAAGGTTGTTCCTTCGTCAGCAACCGACGAAGAGCTGACCGCTATGCCAGTTGGCTCAGGTCCGTGGAAGTATGATTCCATCGACGAGAAGACCATCACGTTTTCGCCTAACGAGAACTATAACGGTGAATTTTCTGCCTTTGATAAATCGATGAAATGGGACATCATCAAAGATGACACCGCTCGCACAACGGCGCTGCAAGAGGGTTCAGTTATGGTAATGGAAAGCGTTCCGGCCGATATGCAGGCGCAGCTACAGTCCGCCGGTGTGACCGTCGATAGCGTTCAGGGCTTCAATCTGCCCTTCCTTATGTTCAACACGAAAAAGGCGCCGTTTGATGACAATCGCGTGCGCCAGGCATTCTTCTATGCCATTGATGTCGACAAGCTGATTGCAAATGCCATGAGTGGTTTGGCTGCAAAAGCAACGAGCTTTTTGCCGGAAAACCATGCGAATTATCATCGCGCTTCTACCGTGTTTGACCACGACACCGATAAAGCGAAGAGTCTTTTGGCCGAAGCGGGTGTCACCAATCTGAGCTTGACACTTGATACGACCGACCATCCATGGATTACGGCGCTGTCTGCTCAGGTCAAAAACGATCTTGAAGCAACAGGCGTACTCAAGGTTGACATTCAGTCTCAGGCATCTTCGTCGTTGTATGCAAACCGCACTGACACCGACAATCCTGAATTTGATGTGGTCATGGCACCGGGCGACCCGTCGGTGTTCGGCAACGACCCCGACCTGCTTATGAACTGGTGGTATGGCGATAATACTTGGACCAAGAAGCGCACACAGTGGGGCGGCAGCGAAAGCTACGAGAAGCTGCATAGCCTTATGCAGCAGGCCGTTGAATCTGACGGCAGCACTCAACAGACGCTCTGGAACCAGTGCTTTGACTTGATTGCCGAACAAGTGCCGCTGTATCCGCTGTTCCACCGTCAGATGCTTACTGGCTACTATGCCGATAGGATTGCCGATTACAAGCCTATTGGTACCACTGGTCTCAACTTTATTGGGGCTGCCACCACAGGCAAATAAGCATGTCTTGTATGCGGCCGTTGCATATCAGATAGAGTTGCAAGCCTGCATCGGAAACGGTGCAGGCTTGTTCGGGTTGTGGCTTGTGGCTTAAATCTATAAGCGTCAACCCACAAATAAGTACACGCAGACGAAAGGGGAATACGGTGAACAACCTGCTGCGATTGGTGGGCAAGCGCCTGATTGCTTTGCCTATCATGGTGCTGGGCGTCACGATTCTCGTCTTTTTCATCATGTCCTTTTCACCGATTGATCCGGCGTATTCAGCCTTGGGAGAAGGTGCTTCTCAAGAGGCACTTGATGCTTATCGCGCTGCTCATGGGCTCAACGACCCTTGGATTGTTCAATACGGTAATTTCATGGCAGGCATGGTGCAGGGCAGCCTTGGAACGTATGGAGCCAATGAAAGTTCAGTAGCTGCCAAAGTAGCGACAGCGCTGCCTATAACGCTGCAGTTAACGTTTATCGGGCTTATTATCGCGGTCGTTCTTTCACTGATTCTTGGTGTGGTGTCAGCGCTCTATCGCGATCGTTGGCCCGACAAGGTTATTCGCGTGTTTAGTATTGCCTGCATTGCGACACCTTCGTTTTGGCTCGCGGTGTTGTTAATTCTGCTGTTTTCTTCAATGCTTCATGCCCTGCCTGCTTCGGGGCAGTTACCGTCATTTACAGCCAATCCGGGTGGGTATTTGGCACGTATGGCAATGCCAGCATTTGCTTTAGGTGTGCCGGTTGCTGGGCAGATGACACGTGTAATCCGTACTGCCATGGTCGAAGAACTCGACAAAGACTACGTGCGTACCGCTATCGGATTTGGCATACCCCGCAACGTAGTGATTGCGCGCAATGTACTGCGCAACGCGCTTATTACTCCTGTGACGGTGCTTGGTCTAAAAATCGGTCACCTTATCGGTGGCGCGGTGGTTATTGAAGTTATCTTCAATCTGCAGGGGATGGGCATGGCTATTTTGCAAGGTGTGCAAGAGAATTATCCCACCCTGGTGCAGGGCGTTACCCTGGTTGTGGCAGTCACGTTTATCCTAATCAACATTGTGGTCGATATGCTCTATATCGTTATTAATCCGCGGATTAGGACGGTGTAGACATGCTGAAGTTTCGTGAAGGCACTACTGCCAAAATGGAAGCACAGGCCGGGCGTATGCGTTTGCGTCGCCTGCGTAGCATGACGTTTGGTGCAAAGCTCAGTCTTATTGTGCTTTTGGTCATTGCTCTTGCTGCTGTGTTTGCCGCGCAGATTGCGCCACATAATCCTCTTGAGATCTTTACTGCTCGTCAGGCTCCGAGTGCCGATTTTCTATTTGGTACCGACGATAAGGGTCGTGATGTACTGTCGCGCATGATCTTTGGCGCACGTTATTCGCTGGTAATTGGTTTATGCTCTACAGCACTAGCACTTGTAATCGGTTCGATTTTTGGCGCGTTGGCAGCTGTTTCAAGCAAAGTTGTCAACGAGATTATCATGCGCATTATGGACATCATTATGTCCTTCCCGGGTATTGCCTTGGCGGCAGTGTTTGTAACCGTGTTTGGCAATTCGGTATTTTCGCTTATTGTGGCGATTGCCTTTTTGTATATCCCACAGATTGCCCGCGTTGTTGCCGCCAATGTGACCAGTGAATATGGGAAAGACTATGTTCGTGCGGTGGTAGTGGCTGGGGCACGCGCTCCTTGGATTTTATCTAAGCACGTTGTGCGCAATTGTTTGGCACCGGTTGTCGTGTTTACCATTTTGCAGGTAGCTGATGCTATCGTTTTTGAGGCCAGTCTTTCATTCATTAGTGCTGGCATTCCTGAGCCTACTCCCACCTGGGGTAATATTCTTGCTGATGCACGCAGCGGCGTACTTGCTGGTCGGTGGTGGCAGGCGCTGTTCCCTGGCTTAGCTATTATGATTACGGTACTGTGTCTCAACATTCTCTCTGAAGGCATTACCGACGCTATGGCGGCACCAAAATCCGCTGTCAATATAGATGCTGACGACCTGGTTGGGTCGCGTGAAGCCGATAAGATGGTGGCCGACCCGAAGCTTGCTTACGCTGCCCAGGCCACATCTCTTTCAGCGCGACTTGCAGAACTGAAAGAGGTTGAACAGCATCGTACCGACCGGTTTATGGCACATACTGAAGTTGATCCGATACTGGTGGTTGAAGATCTTTCGATTGCTTTCCCACGGCATGGCGATGTTGATGTGATCGATCATGTGAGCTTTGTCGTGCGGCCGCGTCAAACCATGGGTTTGGTTGGGGAATCAGGCTGCGGTAAGTCCATTACGTCACTGGCGGTTATGGGCCTGCTTGATCCGCGTGCCCGCATTACATCAGGGCGAATACTCTATCAGGGCCAAGACCTTCTGAAGATGTCCGCTGCTGAAATGAATGACTTGCGCGGTCGCGAGATTGCGATGGTCTATCAAGATGCGCTGTCGTCTTTGAATCCGTCGATGCTTATTCGCAAACAGATGCGGCAGCTAACTCGCCGTGGTGGTACGCGTTCGGCTGAAGAATTACTGACGCTCGTGGGGCTTGATCCAAAGCGTACGCTTGATTCGTATCCGCATGAGCTGTCTGGCGGACAGCGCCAGCGTGTGCTGATCGCTATGGCACTAACGCGCGATCCAAAATTGATTATCTGTGACGAGCCCACAACAGCGCTTGATGTAACAGTGCAAAAGCAGGTTATTGATCTGCTGAATAAGCTGCAGAAAGAACTGGGCTTTGCGATGGTGTTTGTAAGCCACGATCTGGCGCTTGTTGCTGAAGTGGCAAATTCGATTACTGTCATGTATGCCGGTCAGGTTGTTGAACAGGGCCCTGTCAACGATATTCTGACAAGTCCTATTCACGAGTACACGCGTGGCCTGTTGGGTTCGGTGCTTTCCATTGAAGCAGGGGGAGGACGCCTTCACCAGGTGCCTGGATCGGTGCCGAGTCCACGTGATTTCGCAGCAGGTGATCGTTTTGCTCCGCGGTCAAGCCATTCGGATGTTTCTTCATCGGTACGTCCGGTTATCAAGCGTTGGGGGCAAACCGACCACTATTATGCTGAACTTCCCGATGAAGAACTTGCGCGCGTTGGGCTTGAACCCGTGGCGCAGAAGGGAGGTGTCGCATGAGCAATTCGCCGATGAATTCGAATGATACAAGTGCGATGGAAGCTACCAACTCGGCAGCAGCCTCAAACACGACAGAACCCATTATTAAGCTTGAAAAGCTTAACGTGGTGTATAAAACGCGTACAGGGTCACTGATTCACCCCAATAAAGTGCATGCGGTACGCGATCTCGATTTACAGGTAGCACCTGGTGAAGTGCTTGGTATTGTGGGTGAATCGGGGTGCGGCAAGTCGACAACGGCTAATGTGATGTGTGGCTTGCAGGAACCAACCAGCGGGCGCGTCTTGTTCAAAGGCGAAGATGTCACACGTCGTACCCCGGCGCTGCGTCGTCGTATGGGACGTGTTATCTCGGTTATTTTCCAGGATCCGGCAACCGCACTGAATGCACGTATGTCCGTGCATGATCAACTTATCGACCCGCTGAATATCCATAAGGTGGGTACACCCGCTGAACGGGAAAAGCGCGCACTTGAGCTTATTGGCATGGTGGGGCTTCCCACATCAGTCATGGGAGCGCTACCAGGACAGCTTTCTGGCGGCCAGCGCCAGCGTGTGGCTATTGCGCGCGCCCTTTCACTGAAACCTGATGCGATTATCGCCGACGAACCAACAAGTGCGCTTGATGTATCGGTACGTGCTCAAATTCTCAACTTACTAACCGACCTGCGCAAAGACCTTGGACTAGCGATGGTCTTTATCAGCCACGATATTCAGACGGTGCGCTACATCAGCGATACCATTTGCGTTATGAACAAAGGTGTCTGTGTTGAGCGCGGTCCGGCAACGGAAGTGTTTGAACATCCAAAGGATGACTACACAAGAAAGTTGCTTGGTGCAGCGCCGTCCTTACTTCATCCTGACCCTTCTGTTTTGAAGGCGTGATGATAGTTAACTTACCGCTATTGGATCAATCATTCGATAGCGGTAAGAATTACACAGGGCGCCTGTACCACGTGAATACTTGACGTGTGAACCGTGCGCGCTATAGTCGGCTGCGGCACGAAACAGCCGCCGATACAGTCTGAAAGAAATGAAGGCATAGTCTTATGGCAAATAAGCAATTCTACGGTGTTATTCCTCCGGTTGTCGTTCCGCTTGACAACGAGCGCAACCTCGATGTGAAGTCGTTTGAACGGTCGATTAATCGCATGATTGAAGCGGGCGTCAATGGCCTGTTTATTATGGGTTCAAGTGGCGAGGTCGCGTTTATGAACGATGCGCAGCGCTATGAACTTTTGGGCGAAGCGGTTCGCATTGTCGATGGTCGGGTGCCAGTTTTGGCAGGAATCATCGATATGGAAACCTTACGCGTGATCGAACAGGCAAAGCGCGCTCAGGAATACGGCGTTGATGCCCTGGTGGCTACCGCTCCCTTTTATGCGTTAGGTGGTCCTCGTGAAAACGAACGGCATTTCCGCCTGATTCGCGAAGCCTGCGACCTGCCGTTATTTGCCTATGACTTACCGGTCTGCGTTCACACGAAACTCGAACCTGAAATGCTTGTACGTCTGGGGCGCGATGGCGTTCTTCAAGGCGTGAAGGATTCCTCAGGTGACGATGTGCAGTTCCGTTGGTTGGTGCTTCTTAACGAAGACGCAGGTCATCCCTTGTCGCTTCTTACCGGCCATGAGGTTGCTGTCGATGGCGCCCTTTTGGGCGGTGCGGATGGTTCGGTGCCTGGTTTAGCCAACGTGAATCCGTGTGCGTATGTACGCATGCAGCAGGCAGCCGAGCAGGGCGATTGGCAGAAGGTAAAAGAAGAACAGGACCTGTTAGCCCGTCTTATGTGGGTAACGCGCGGCATTGTTAAGGAAGTCGGCTTTGGTGCTGGCGTGGGTGCCTTCAAGACAGCCCTCTGGCAAATGGGCGTCTTCGACACCAATCAGATGCGTGAACCCGTTCAGCCGCTTGACGGATCTGATGTAGCTCATATCGCCCGCGTTCTTGCCGAATGTGGCATGCTTGATCCTTCTATGCCATTGCGTACACGCTAGACATGGAAGCGGTCGAGGAAAGGCGGTTTCTCAATCCGCGTGTACATCGTTCGTATCGGGCCGTTGGCGTCGATGTTGGTGGCACGAAGATTGCCTGCGCCATCGTTTCGTTCGAAGGACTCCAGCCACCTGTTCTTTCATATCATAAAGAAGTTCCCACTGAAGCAGCGCTGGGAGGCGAGCACGTGATGGGCACCATCATTGGTGTGGTGCGTGCCTGCCTTGATGAAGCGCGCGTGCAAGAGGGAGATTCCTTTATGGACGGGGTCTTCGGCATTGGCGTGGGCACCGCAGGCTGTCCCGATCCGCACGACGGGTCAATTGCCAGCGCAAACGACATTATGCCTGGCTGGACTGGCATGCCCGTAGCAGCACGCTTGCGCTATGCCTTTGGGCTACCCGCATCGGTTATGGGTGATGTGCAGGCTCATGCGCTCGGCGAGGCGCGGTGGGGTGCCGCACGGGGAGTATCCAGTTGTTTGCTTGTTGCTCCAGGTACCGGCTTAGGTGGCGCGTTAGTTATTGCCGGACGCGTCTTACGTGGTGCACACGGGATTGCAGGACACATTGGCCATACTCTTCATCCTGCGGCACGTGATATGGAATGCCAATGCGGCCGGTTTGCTCATATTGAATCTATCGCTTCTGGTCAGGGCATTGGTGCTTTATATCAGGGGGTTTCAGCGGCGGATCCATCATTTGATGAAGCGCGCGGCGGTGCGTGGGTATCAGCACAGGCCCAAGCAGGAGATACGCGTGCACTACAGGTACTGCACGATGCCGGATTTGCCCTTGGTGAATCGATTGCCTCGTGGGTTAATATTCTCGATCCCGAATTGGTTATTCTGGCAGGATCGGTCTGTCGAGCAGGTGCTCCTTGGCGTGAAGCCTTGAGTGCGGGGTATCAATCGCAGGCACTCGACCCGGTAGCACAAACTCGTATTGTCGATGCCGCTCTTGGTGGCGAAGCACCGCTTATCGGCGCTGCTGAAGACTTGCTTGATTCCCTTGAGTTAACGGGCTTATAGCGCTGGTTTATAGTTGCTCAGTGGGTGATGGGTTTAGAAACCCTGCGGAAGGAGAACACACACACATGGTTGATCCTCTGATTGAACAGCTTAAAGGGTCCTTGGTGGTAAGTTGTCAGGCCTACCCGAATGAGCCATTGCGTCACCCTGAAACAATGGCACAGATGGCACACGCTGCATGGCGGGGTGGGGCGGCAGCCATTCGTTGTCAGGGTCTTGCCGACATCGCTGCCATCAAGGGTCGCGTTGACATTCCCGTTATTGGGTTATGGAAAGAAGGGCACGAAGGGGTTTATATCACCCCGACATTACGCCATGCTCTTGCCTGTGTTTCAGCAGGCGCTGATATTGTGGCGCTCGATGCAACGGGGCGTCCCCGACCCGACGGTAGAACCTTTGCCCAAACGGTTGACGCGCTGCGCCGTGCTACTGACACGTTGATTATGGCTGATTGCGGGAGTATGGATGATGTCCAGCGTGCACTTGATGTACAGGTTGATATTGTTTCAACAACTCTTGCAGGCTATACAAATGATCGTCCGGCAACTGAAGGGCCCGATCTCGATTTAGTGCGCCAAGCAGTAGCGGCGGCTGGGGAAACACCCGTCTTCTGTGAAGGACGCATTCATACACCCAATCAAGCCGCAGCGGCCATTAAGGCTGGTGCCTGGGCTTGTGTAGTAGGAACGGCAATTACGCATCCCACGTCGATTACAACCTGGTTTACGCAGGCAATTGAAGAGGCTTAATCACTCGGCCGCGTAAGATAACACCAGCCACTTTCCAACTGCTATCAAACAGAACAAGGTCAGCTTTTTTACCAGCACCAATGCTGCCAACTTCATCGGCGATACCTAGTGCTTGCGCTGGGTTGGCGGTGGCACTGCGCAGTGCCACTTCGGCAGGTATATCCGCTTCGGTAATAGCCCATGCAAGACAGTCGGCTAAATTTGAAGCCGACCCCGCAAGCGTTCCGTCGACTAGGGTGGCACGGCGATCCGTGACCGAAACTGCCTGACCACCAAGTTCAAAGGTGCCGTCTCCCATACCACAGGCCATCATTGAATCGCTGATAAGAATCATGCGCGCACCGGTGAACAGCTGGAACGCTAAGCGCACCATGGCGGCAGAAACATGAATGCCATCAGTAATGATCTCAGCGGAAACACCATCTTCTTCTACTGCCGCAGGGATAGGTCCTGGAGCACGGTGGTGCAAGGGTGGCATGGCGTTGTACAGATGGGTAACCTGTCGCGCACCCGCTTCAAAGGCACTGCGTGCTTGTTTGTACGTGGCACAGGTATGTGCAATAGAAATGCGCACGTCGCGATGAAGCTGTTCGATAAATTCGATGGCGCCTGTTTCTTCAGGAGCAATATCAACCAGTTTGACAAGTCCTTCTGATGCATCCATCAAACGGTGCATCATGGCGATGTTAGGCTGTTGTACAAAGTGGGGGTTCTGAGCACCTATTTTCCCTGGTGAAATAAATGGACCTTCCATATTAATGCCGACAAGAGCCGCTTCATCATCAGCTGCCTTCCAGCGAGCAGCCGTTTTCATAACGGTAAGCAAGCGATCTTCAGGAAAGGTCATAGTTGCCGGGCAGATGGACGTAATACCCCATGATGCTTCACTGCGGGCTATGGCTGAAAGTGCTTCTGATGTTCCGTCACAAAAATCGTGACCACAGCAGCCATGGAAATGAAGATCAATCAGGCCGGGAGCCACGACAAAACCGTGTGCATCAATAACTTCATCAGCTTGAACGGGAATATCAGGTTCAACAATGCGGCTGATACGATCGTCTTTGATCACAACCGAAGCGGCAGTAAAACCAGTACCGTCGAATACGCGACTGCCGCGCAGACATATTGTTGAAGCGGACATATGGCTATCCTTTCACCGTGATACGAGCATTGTAAAACGCATCGGTTCATAAATGTACGCGTTATCTGACACGCTCTTGAAGCGAACATGAGGGGGGGATACGAAACTATCTCTTTGTTATCTTTATTTTGCATCAGTGAGCCGCGACAGGTGAATCAGCAATAAGAGCTGCTGCTTCTTTATCGATTAGTACGGTAGCATGCGGGTGAAGCTGCAGAATACTTGCTGGTACCTGTGGAGTAACTGGTCCCGCAACGGCGTCGGCAATAATGCGAGCTTTATCGGCACCGCTTGCAATAAGAAGTACCTTTCGCGCTTTCATAATTGTTCCAATGCCCATGGTGTAAGCCTGCCGAGGTACTTCTTCAGTTGAATCGAAAAGCCGGCTGTTTGCAGTAATCGTACTCTGCGTGAGATCAACCAGATGGGTAAGCACCGGGAATGCATCGTTGGGTTCGTTGAAGCCAATGTGGCCATTGTGTCCGATACCAAGCAACTGCAGATCGATACCACCTGTCGCATCAATATCCTGTTCGTAATTTATACAGACCGCATGGGCATCGTCATTTGAACCATCGGGAACATGAGTGCGATTTTTGTCGATATCGACCAGATCGAAGAGGTGCTTGTTCATAAAATAACGGTAGCTTTGCTGATGGGTGCCATCAAGACCACGGTATTCATCGAGATTAAAGGTGGTTACATCCGCAAAACTAATAGCACCACGTTGATAATCTGCTACGAGGTTGGCATAGGTGCCAAGTGGAGTTGATCCGGTTGCTAAGCCCAGCCGACAGGCGGGTTTCATTTGGATTTGTTTGGTAATCATATCAGCGGCCTTGCGGCTCATATCTTCATAGTCGGATGCAACAATACAATGCATGGTGGTTCCTCTCGGTTTACCCGAAGCAATGTTACTGCGTGCGTTACCGGGCAATCTTTGATAACCTCTATTCGTTTGTCTTAACGAATACTAGCAGGAAATTCCATGATCATACAGTTGGAGCATATATCCAAGTCGTTTGGTGCACGCACATTGTTTGAGGACGTCACCTTTAAGTTAGAAGCGGGCGATCGGCTTGCGCTGGTTGGGCCCAATGGCGCGGGTAAAACCACACTGCTTAACATTATTTCTGGGACTGAAGATCCTGATGACGGCCGGGTGGTATTAGCTCGCGGTGCGCGCGTCGGCTATCTCGAGCAAGAAGCTATCGAGATGGAAGATCGCACTATTTTCGATGAGGTTATGTCTGGTCAAGTTGAAATAATTGAAGCTGCCAGTCGTCTTCATAGCCTTGAGACATCACTTTCTGCCAATCCATCAACCGCTGAACTAGAAGCACTTGGTCGCGCGCGCGATGCCTATGAAATGATGGGTGGCTACACACTCGAACCGAAGGTGCGAGCGGTGTTGTTTGGCTTGGGCTTCACCGAAGAAGATATGAAAAAAACGACCAGTGATTTTTCGGGTGGTTGGCAGATGCGCATTGCGCTCGCGAAGTTGCTCGTGCGCAGTCCCGATGTCCTGATGCTCGACGAGCCGACTAATCATCTCGACCTTGAAAGCGTCAAATGGCTTGAAGGTTTCTTGCACAGTTACGAGGGTACCGTTGTAGTGGTCAGCCATGACCGTGTCTTTATGGACAATATGGTTGATCGTGTCGCTGAAATTGATCAAGGACAGGTACACCTATTCACGGGCAACTATAGTGCCTATCTTAAAGAGCGCGAGGAGCGTCTTGCACAATTGCGTTCTGCGGCAGCTCATCAGCAAGAAGAACGTGAACATCTCGAAGCGTTTATCGAACGGTTTCGCTATAAGGCAACGAAAGCCAAGCAAGTGCAGGATCGGATACGAAAGCTCGAGCGGATGGAACCCATTGTGGTGCCGCCCGAGCGTCGAGCGGTTCATTTTAATTTTAAGCAGCCACCGCGTACGGGCGAGATGGTTGTCTCATTGGCGCACGTGTGTAAATCGTACGGCATGCATCATATTTACGATGGACTTGATCTATCAATACACCGTGGGCAAAAAATTGCGCTGGTTGGCCCTAATGGTGCCGGGAAGTCGACACTGCTTAAGATGATTGCTGGTGTGTTGCCTCCCGATTCGGGCACAATCAAACTGGGTGTGCATGTTGAGCGTACCTATTATGCTCAACATCAGCTTGAAGAACTTCATGCAGGAAATACGGTCTTTGAAGAGCTTGATCACGCCGCGCCAGGATGGAGCATTTCGCAGGTGCGTTCTCTGCTCGGCGCTTTTTTGTTTACCGGTGATGATGTTGAAAAGCGTGTTTCCGTGCTTTCAGGCGGAGAAAAAGCGCGCCTAGCCTTAGCTAAGATGTTGGTGGCGCCCAAGCCGCTACTCTGTCTTGACGAACCGACAAACCATCTGGACATTCAAAGTGTTGATGTGCTTGAACAAGCCTTGCGCGCGTTTGAGGGAACCGTTGTTCTGATTACCCATGATCGTCATTTGATACAAGGTGTCGCAAATCGCATTATCGAGATTATGCCTGGTAAGGTTTCTGACTATGCCGGTGATTACAATTACTATCTCTACAAAACGGGGCAAGATACGCTACCGGACGGTCAAGCAGGCAACGGTCATGCCGGTAAAAAAGCAGATCCGCGTCGTCCCAGTCAGCAAGCAGCTCATGTATCGGTAAGCGCTTCGGCGCGTGCTGGTTCGGGTGCTACGGCACAAACCAAGCAACAAAAACGCGAAGAGGCGCGCAGCCGTCGCCACGCATGGGAAGCGCTTAAAAGCCAGCGTAAGCGTGCTGCGGCGCTTGAAAAGCAGATGGAAGCGGATCGAAAACGTCTTGATGAAGTGCTCGAACTCTTGGCAGACCCAACGTTCTATACGAATGAATCCGCGTCAAGCGATGTGATAGGCGAGCACGCTCGCTTGAAGGAACGCCTCGCAGCTGCTGAGGATGAATGGCTGGAACTAAGTGAAGAAATAGAGCGCGCAATGGATAGTCAGTAGGGCTTTCAATAAGGTGGTGGGCGGCCTAATACGGTAGTAGGTTATGAAGTGTTCAGGAGTCATGACTGTCCTCGTCGCTTCATGTAGGTGACCGGGCTATACTGACTAGCTATGACTGTTAATACGATTGCATATTACTTCTGTAGCATTCTTGCCTTTGTGCCTGCCATTGTCTTGCATGAAGTGTCACATGGTTTTGCTGCGTATAAGTTGGGAGATCCAACGGCTCGCCAGGCAGGACGACTTTCCATTAACCCCTTGCGCCATATCGACCCATTTGGCACCGTATTGCTCCCGCTTATTCTCATGCTGGCTAACGCGCCCATTTTCGGATATGCCAAACCGGTGCCGTATAATCCGCTCTATTTTAAGGATAAGCGTAAAGGTGATTTAATCGTTGGGCTTGCCGGTCCGGCAGCAAACCTGGTGCAAGCGATTGTTGCAGCTGCCATTGCGTGGCTGCTTTACCCTGTAGCTACGTCAACCGTAACGGCTCAAAACGATCTTTTTGCCTATTTCTATCTGGTATTTTTGCCGCTGTATACGCTTATCAATCTGTATCTGATGTTTTTTAATCTCATACCGATTCCGCCGCTCGATGGTTCAAGCATTTTCGCATTTATACTGCCCGAACGGTACTTACCTGCTTACTATCAGGTACAGCAGTACGCGATGCCAGTGCTCCTTGTTTTGTTGTTTGTTGTGCCGTATCTATTTCCCATAAATCCACTGTCTCTGTATTTACAGGCGACCGCAGGTAATTTGGCGAATATCCTATTTCCGTACCACATCTCTTAGCGTGTATACGCGAGGGAACATCGTCCAAAGAGGAGTCGATATGTCCAAGGATATGCCTGAGTGCTCATCCGATGCTCATGACGGTGAAGCAACTTCGTTTGTTGAGCCGCAACAGAAGATTATTCTTACGGGGGACCGTCCCACCGGTCGCCTGCACGTTGGTCACTATGTTGGGTCGCTGCGCGAGCGCGTTGCGTTGCAGAATTCCGGTACCTTCGATGAGATCTTCATCATGATTGCCGATGCTCAGGCGCTTACCGACAATGCCGACAATCCAGAAAAGGTGCGCCAGAATATTGTTGAAGTGGCACTCGACTATCTTTCATGTGGTATTGACCCTGCCAAAACGACAATTTTTATTCAGTCACAAATACCTGAACTCTTTGAGTTGACGTCGTATTACATGAATCTGGTAACCGTCGCGCGGGTTCAGCGCAATCCAACGGTAAAAAGCGAAATACAGATGCGCGGGTTTGCCGCCGATGTGCCGTGTGGGTTCTTCACCTATCCGATTAGCCAAGCATCGGATATTACTGCCTTTAAGGCAACAACGGTTCCGGTGGGAGTTGATCAGCTGCCTATGATCGAACAGACACGCGAGATCGTGCGCAGTTTCAACCGTACTTATGGCCCGGTGCTTATTGAGCCTGAAGCGTTGATACCAACCGAGGAATCATCAAAGCGCTTGCCGGGTATTGACGGCAAAGCAAAGATGAGCAAATCGTTAGGAAACGGAATCTATCTGGCGGATTCACCCGAAGAAGTAGCGGCCAAGGTTCGGAGCATGTATACCGATCCCGCGCATGTAAACCTTGCCGATCCAGGGCATGTTGAAGGCAATGCTGTCTTTACCTATCTGGATGCTTTTTGTAAGCCGGAGCATTTTGCAGAATTTTTGCCTGAATACGCCAGCCTCGACGAACTGAAAGACCATTATCGGCGCGGTGGCTTGGGCGATGTGAAGTGCAAGCAATTCCTCAATAAGATTCTCGAGGAAACGCTTTCACCCATCAGAGCACGTCGACATGAATGGGAATGCAATATTCCTACCCTGTATGATTTGCTTGCTGCTGGATGCAAGCGGGCGCAAGCGGCAGCAGGGGAGACCCTTTCTGAAGTAAAGCGCGCAATGCGTATTGATTACTTTGCCGATGAGGGGCTTATTGCTGAGCAGACACAACGCTATCGTTCGTGAGGTCTTGTGTCATATCACGTACGTATAGAAAGCTTCGAGGGGCCGTTTGATCTGCTGCTGTACTTAGTCAGCCGACAGCGGGTTGATATCGCTTCAATTTCTATCGCCGAAGTAACACAGCAGTATCTCGCTGAGGTTGCACGTATGCAGGCGATTGATTTGGATGTGGCGAGCGATTTTCTGCTGGTAGCTGCAACCCTTCTCGAGATTAAAGCGAAAAGCCTGATCCTTGAGGATAGCGATATCGATGACGAAGAACTTGAGCGGCTCGACCCGCATGAAGCGCGTGAGCTGCTTATCGAGCGACTGATAACGTATAAGCAATTTAAGAATGCTTCCGATTATCTTGATGAGCGCGGCGCTCAAGAAGCACGTCTCCATGCTCGCCTGTGTGGTCCCTCAAGCGATCTATTGAGTGCAGTTCCTGACTATCTTGAAGGTGTTTCACTTGATGAATTGGCGCATCTGTGTGTACAGGTGACATCGCGACGCGATCCATTCTTATTGGAAAGTGATCATATTGCGGCCGAACCTATTCCTGTTGAGACGCGAGCGCACGATATGTGGGAGCGTATACGCACCTCAGGACGGCTTGCCTTTTCCGACTTACTCGATGCGGATGCCGATCCTGCCTTGGCGGTCGTGACCTTTCTGGCAATGCTTGAGTTGTACAAGCGCTCGATGATACGCGTTCAGCAGGATACGCCGTTTGGTGACATCGTCATGGAGCGTCTTGAGGGGGCAAGCGAGTTCTTTATCGACAAGCCGGATTCTACTGACGAATCTGCTGCTGCGAGTACTGATATGCCGCAGGATAGTGAAGTCGAAAAGCAGCGGGCAGAAAATAGCGAAGTCGCGCATCAGCAGATAGAAAATAGTGACGCTTCACAGCAGCAGGCAGAAGAACGCCCAGTGGCAGCTGGTAAATATAACGAAGGAAGACACTAGATGGCTGAAGAATTGAACGGTGAGACGCTCGAGGGTGCGCTCGAAGCACTTCTGTTTGTCAGTGGCGAGCCCGTCAGTGCTATCACGCTTGCTGATGCACTTGAGATAGATCCACTGCAGGTTACTGCAGCGCTTGAAAGTCTGCGCGAAAAATTTGCTGTGCAATTAGGTGGTTTGGAACTTTCTGAGGTTGCTGGTGGCTGGCAGTTGCGTACGCGCGCTTGCTTTCACGATCTTCTTGAGCGCTATGTATTGTCGTGGGACACCCGCAAGCTTTCGCGGGCGGCACTTGAAGTGCTTGCGATTGTTGCTTGGGCTCAACCGGTAACGCGGCAGGGTATCGCAAATGTGCGTGGCGTTAATTCCGATAGTCCGCTTAATTCGCTGATTGAAAAAGGTCTCGTACGCGAGGCGGGTTGCGCCGAGGCTCCAGGCAATCCCATTCTCTATGCAACTTCGCGTACCTTTCTTGAGAAGTTTGGACTGCGTTCGCTCGAGGATCTTCCGGCACTTGATGAATATGCCCCCGACAACGAAACAAGGCAGTTTATTAGACAGCGTCTTTCGGCTGCGCATGTTGTACCGTCTTTGCAAATTGATACGAGCGAGGGTGCTGCTGAAGCTGCACAGGCAGGTGCGGGTGAAGGCAGTTTTTCATCGCGCGCATCGGTATCGCAGCGGGATGGGAATACCGTTCAAGAGAATGCGTCAGCGCGTTTATTCAGCACCGAAGAGCTTTCATCAGCATCTGCAGCTACATCGACACCGACAGCTACTTTGCTGGGTGCGTCCCTTGCTCAAGTTGCAGGCGTTGTTGAAAAGGTTGACTTCGACGATCTGGAGTTTGAAGAATAGCTATGTCGTCTACTGACCGAAAAGATATCTCGTTTCGCCCAGATGGTGACAGTCGCTGTGACAAAAGGACAGATGCGGGCGAGATGCTGCCTGCGACGCCTGAGAAATCTAAGACACCTGAGACACCTGAGATATCTGGGGTGTCGCCTGCAATACAAACACAGGAAGCACCATTTACTTCTGAGGAGGTATATGCGTGGCAGGAACGCCTTGCGCATCATGATTTTCCCTTGCGACTACAGAAGTTTCTTGCACGCGCGGGCGTGGCAAGCAGGCGTGGTTCAGAGCGGCTTATCAGTGCAGGTCGGGTTGCGGTAAATGGCATTGTTATTACCGAGCTCGGCACAAAGGTTGATCCGCTGGTTGATGAAGTCTGTGTCGATGGAGCTATCGTAACGTGGGGCGCGCCGGCGGTTACGCTTGCGCTCAATAAACCAGCCGGCATTATCACCACTATGAAAGACCTTCGAGGTCGGCGTTGTGTAGCTGATATTATGCCAACCGAACAGTATCCGGGGTTATTTCCCATTGGGCGGCTCGATCAGGACACGACCGGATTACTCCTCTTTTCCACTGACGGCAACTTGGGCAATGCATTGCTTCATCCGAGCCATGGGGTGTCCAAAGTGTATCGAGCCACTATAGAGGGCTCTATTGGACAAGCGGCACTCGAGCAGCTCGCTAGCGGAATACTGCTCGACGACGGCATGACCGCCCCGGCGCGAGTATCGGTTGTGCAAGCTGGCAAAAAACATAGTGTTATTGAGCTTGAACTGCATGAAGGCCGTAAACATCAGGTAAAACGCATGTGTCAAGCAGTGGGTCATCCGGTGGTAAAGCTTCATCGTGCTTCCTTTGGGCCGATTGATCTTGCTGGCTTAGCAACTGGTGCGTATCGTCGCCTGGAAGGTGCGGAGTTGAGCGTGCTCTATAATGCCGCGGGCCTTTGCTGCCCCGACGACGAGGAATGTTAGAATTGGTCAGGGATTAAGCAACTGAGCAGCTAAGCGATTAATAACTAAACAATTGATCAGTTTAGTAATCAGTCAGATCAGTCGCTAAGCCCTCAGCAGTTCAACACGTAAACAGTCAGGCAATTTGTTAGTAAAGGTACCAAGGAGCAAATTCGTGAGTGAGAGGCACATACATACCGTTGCGATAGTAGGTCTGGGCCTCATAGGTTCCTCATTGGCAGCAGCGCTTCGGAACCTTTCGAATACGGTACGTATTCTGGGTGTTGATGTTGATGAACAAACACGCACGGAAGCCCTGCGGCGGGGGTGGATTGATCAAGCCGCTACTGGCTGTGCCGATGAAGCGTTTGAGTCATTCGTGCGCTCGGTATGCGATTTGGTTGTGCTTGCTGTTCCCGCATCTGGTGCGCGCCCGTATCTCGAAGCGCTCGACCGTTGGGATTTTGAAGGCATCATAACTGATACCGCTTCGACCAAAGAGCGCATTTGCCGCGATGCTGACGAGGTGCTTCACCATTCCGAACGCTTTATTCCTGGTCATCCAATGGCTGGTTCTGAAGTAAATGGCATTGCCGGTGCCCGGGCCGATTTATTTGAGGGTGCTCATTGGATTCTCTGTCCGAACGAGCGAACGCCGGGCGAGTTCTATACGGCGCTGCATGACCTGCTGACGGGGCTTTCAGCGCGTGTTATTTCACTTCCGCGTGAAGAACATGATCGTTCGATTGCCTTAGTGAGTCATGTGCCGCATATGGTGGCTTCGTCGCTGGTGCAGTTGGTGGCTGGTCATGCCGACAATCAACAGGCCTTATTTCGTCTTGCAGCAGGTGGGTTTAAGGATTCAACACGTATTGCTGCTGGCTCGCCTGACCTGTGGTGTGGTATCGCCTTTGATAATCGCGACGAAATTGCCCTGGGCCTCGATGAAATCCGTTCCATCATTGGACAGTTCCAGGAAGCGCTTATGGCGGGCGATAAAAAGCGCATGCTCGATCTACTTGATGCGGCCGCTCAAGCACGGCGTGCAATACCGCAGAAATGGCTGCCTTCAACAGACGATTTAATCGAAGTGCGTATTCCGTTAACAAACCGTACCGGAGCAGTTGCTGAGGTAACAACTATTGCTGGTAAAGCAGGTTGTAACATCGATTCTATCGAGATTGACCACCTTACCGCCCATAGCGCGGTGCTTAACATGGTGCTAACCGACGAAGGGGATTTCGGCCGTCTGTCAACGCTTTTGCTTGAAGCAGGATTTACGGTGTCGCTGAGTCCCTTAAGCGCAAAGGAGTGATCGGCAATGAACGCTATAGCGCCAGATGAACTGGTAATAGAGCCCCTGGCAGGCCCTCTGCTGGGTACAACGTCTGTTCCGGGCGATAAGTCTATATCGCATCGCAGTGTTCTCTTTTCCGCAATGGCTGAAGGTACTTCGCAGGTTTCGGGTGTGCTCGATTCGGGCGACGTGCGTTCATCCATAGCAGCCGTGCAACAGCTTGGTGCGCAGGTAGCCCTAGAAAAGCAGGTTGATGGCAGTCTGGCGGGTGGCATTACGGGATGGGGAAGTGCTGGCCCCACTCAGCCTACCCGCGCGCTTGATTGTGGCAATTCAGGCACCACAGCGCGTTTACTGATGGGTGTGCTGGCCCCCTGGGATATTGCGGTGACTCTCGACGGAGACGATTCTCTGCGCCGGCGGCCCATGCGACGTATCTATGCCCCCTTGATGAAAATGGGGGTAACGTTTACACCTGCTGGTAGTGAAGGCTTACCCGTTACCGAAAAGGGTTCACGCCATCTGAAAGCGCTCTCGTATGATTCACCCATGGCATCAGCCCAACTGAAAACCGCTCTATTGCTTGCGGGCCTGGGTGCCGAAGGCGAAACACGTGTCTGCGAGCCAGCGGCGTCGCGCAATCATACCGAATTGATGCTGCCACAATTTGGCGTGCAGACCACTGCCGGTGAGCGAACCGCTTCAGTTATCGGTCCGTGTCAATTAACGGCGAGTGAGGTTCACGTTCCAGGCGATCCGTCTTCAGCTGCCTTCATTGTGTGCGCGGCCGTGCTCGCCCGTGATAGTGCTGTACAAATTGAAGGTGTCAGCCTTAATCCAGCGCGTATTGGCTTTACCCGCACGCTTGAACGTATGGGTGCCGATGTTTCAATTACGCGCACCGGTATGTCAGGCAAAGAGCCCTACGGCATTATTGAAGCGCGTTGGACTGAAGATCTGCGTGGCTGTGAAATTCCGGCCGATAAAATTGCTTCGTTGGTTGATGAGATTCCTGTTTTAGCCCTGGTGGCAGCTCATGCTCATGGGATAACCGTATTTCGCCAGGTAAGTGAGCTTAAGGTGAAAGAATCAAATCGCTTGGCAGCCGTTATCGAAGGGCTTGGGCGCTTGGGTGTTGATGCCTGGAATGAAGGTGACGATCTTTATATTGAAGGTCAGCCAAGCCTGCAGTATCCATGCGATCTTGTCTTTGATTCTCATCATGACCATCGTTTGGCGATGACCTGGGCATTAGTGGGTCTGACGGGGCCGAACCCTGTTACGGTTACCGGGTTTGATTCGGTGAAGATTAGCTATCCAGGTTTTCTTGCGAGTATGGAAGGACTCGTTCGATGATCGTTGCCATTGATGGGCCTTCAGGTGCCGGCAAATCGACAGTAGCCAAGGCCGTTGCGCGCAAACTCGGATTTGCCTGTCTTGATACCGGGGCGATGTATCGCGCTGTGGCGTGGCGGGCCCTTCATGAGGGCATTGACCTTTCTAATGGCGAAGCTGTTGGAAACGTTGCTCGTGATCGGCCCATATCATTTGAACACGACAGCGATGTATCACGACCTGCGCGGGTGCTTATCGGTGGGGTGGATGTAACCCGTGTGATTCGTACTGCTGAAATCGATCAACTAGTTTCAGTGGTGTCCGCTCATCCATCGGTTCGCGCAGCGCTGCTCGATCAGCAGCGGCGCATTGGGCAGGCGGGCGATTATGTGGTCGAAGGGCGCGACATCGGCACCGTGGTATTTCCAGATGCAGCGGTAAAGGTATTCCTATCGGCAAGTGATGAAGCGCGTGCTCGACGTCGTCTGCGGCAGAATCTTCGGCGCAAGGTGGGTTCAACTGATCTTGAAGAGGTTCTGGCGAATATTCGCCAGCGTGACGAACGGGATTCGTCGCGTGCTGCTGCGCCGCTACGCGCTGCCGACGATGCGGTACGCATCGATTCAAGTTCACTGTCCATTGATGAGGTCACAGATCGCATCTGTGCCTTGGTTAACCAGGTGAAATAATTCATGCCACACGTATATTCACCCGAAGAGCTCTTTGATATGCCCTTTATGGGCACCTCCACCAAAAAACGCGCACCGCATTGGCTGGGCAATATTCTTTGGGTTATCGTTGTATTTCTCTGCAAAATTTTTACACGGTATCGTGTGCATGGTATTGAGCACCTGCGCGCGTTTCGGGGACGTTCAGGGGCGGTAGTAGCCTGCACACATGCGTCGTTTTTGGACATCGCTTACATGTATTGCCCGCCGCGGCCTGGTCAATGGCTTCGCCTGATGGCGCGCGATACTCTTTTTGAAAATCCAATTACGGCGTTTATCTTTGCGCGATGCGGGGGGTTTCCGGTTACTCGTGATTCAGCTGACCGTGCATCGATAAAACGTGCCGTGCGCATGTTGAAAGAGGGGGAGCTCGTCGGTATTTTTCCTGAGGGTACTCGGCGAGGGAAAACGAGCATCACCCCCGAAGTGCATGGTGGTGCAGCGCTTATTGCACGCATGGCGAAGGTGCCGATTATTCCGGCGGCTGTTTCAAATGTTGAACGTGTCAAGCAGAAAGGTCATCTGCCACGCCCCGTGCGGGTGGATGTACATTATGGCAAACCCATTGATGTTTCTTCGTTTGATTTCTTGCCAAAAGAAGAACGCCTTGACGGTTGTATGTGGTATGTAATGCGCGAATGCTTTGCTTTGCGCGATGGTATTAATCCCGAACAGGTTGATATGCGGGTACTCTTTCCCGATGCAAAGGACTACACCGAAGCGTTTCGCGCGGAGCAACGGGAAGGATAGTGTCATGGAGATTATTATCGCTTCGCGCGCGGGTGCTTGTTACGGCGTGCAGCGTGCGTTGAATCTTGCGCAAAAGGCAGCCCAGTCGGGTGGCGACGTTCAGACGCTCGGCTCGCTTATTCATAACCCACAGGTAGTTGCTGAACTTGCTGCTTCGGGAGTTGAAGCCGTATCAAAGCCTGAAGAACTTACCGCTTCACGTGCTATTATTCGCAGCCACGGAGTTACCCCACAAGTGCGTGAGGGGATAGAGCAGGCTGGTGCCGATATTATTGATGCCACCTGTCCGCATGTACTGCGTGCGCAACAGGCAGCTCGTGATCTTGCGCTTGAAGGGCGCCTAGTTATTGTGGTGGGCGAAGAAAGTCACCCTGAAGTTGAGGGACTCCGCGCCTGGGCCGAGCAGGCTGGAGGACAGGTTGTTGTCGCTGCCACACCAGACGATGTGCCCTCTCAGATTGATGGATCGGTCGGTATTGTCGTGCAGACAACTCAGCGACGCGAAAAACTTGATGCCATTATTGATGTACTTAAATCACGCGGAATTGAAGCGGAGATACGTGACACCATCTGCAGTGCCACGTCAACGCGACAAGAAGCCGCGGCAGAGCTTGCAAGCCAAGTCGATGTTATGGTGGTAATAGGCGGGCATAATTCTTCAAACACTACTCGTCTCTTTGAAATCTGTCGGGCACGCAGTCCTCAGGCTTTTCACATTGAATCGCCCGACGAATTGCAGGCCATTGATTTCAAGGGAGCGCAACGCGTTGGGGTAACAGCTGGTGCTTCGACACCTGAAGACCAGATCGAAAGCGTTATCGAACGTCTGCGTTCTTTTGCTGAAAGCCAAGAGGAATAAACCGTGTCGTGCTACGCGGGTATTATCGCTTCGGTTGAGGTTGACAGTCCTGCCTGGGAAGTGGGGCTTGAGCGTGGGTGCCAGATAACTGCCGCCGATGGACACCCCCTGCGCGATGTTATCGACTGGCGTTGGTGGGCATGCGATGAAGCAGTAACCGTTTCATATATCGATAACGACGGTGAAGCGGGCGAGGTTGAACTGGTGCGCTCGCCTGGTGAAGACTGGGGTATTGAGTTCTCGAAAGCAATTTTCGACGAGGTTATCCAATGTCGTAATGCCTGCATGTTTTGCTTTATGCGGCAGCTTCCTGACGATGTACGCTCTTCGTTGACACTGCGTGATGACGACTTTCGTCTGAGTTTTCTACAGGGAACCTTCGTTACGTTTACCAATCTGACGCCCGCTGATGAGGCGCGCATTATTGAGCAGCACATTTCACCGTTGCGGTATTCGCTGCATGCGGTTACCCCTGAGGTGCGTCGGCGTATGATCGGGCCGCGGGCATCGGTTGGAATAGAAGCAGCCGAGCGCCTTTTGCAGGCGGGTATCGAACTACATGCGCAGATTGTGCTTATGCCGGGTGTTAATGATGGCGCCGAACTTGCCCAGACACTTTCCTGGGCGTGGAAGCATGAAGGCATTCGTTCGGTGGGTATCGTGCCATTAGGTTATACAAAGCATCAGCGCGCATTTGAAAAGAGCTTTGGTGAACAGGCGCGTGCACGGGCGGTGATTGATGCGATAGAAGGATATCAACAGCGCGCGCTTGTTGATCGCGGCACTGCTTGGGTGTATGCCAGCGATGAGTTTTATCGGAATGCTTTTCCCGATGATTTACTCGACCATTTGCCACCTGCTTCGTTTTACGGGGATTTTGACCTGTTTGAAGACGGTATTGGTATCGTGCGGGCCTTCGTGGATGACTGGCAGGGTACCGAAGCGGTCGCCCGCAAGGCTGCGCGTGCATTAAAGGATGCGCAGGTGCATGCATTGCTTATTTGTGGCTGCGCTCAACGAGAATTTCTCGACCCGCTTTTGCGAAACAGTCCACTGCAGGGCCTGCTCGAGCCACTGTATGTGCGCAATGATTATTTTGGGGGCAACGTCGATGTGACGGGACTTTTGTGTGGCTGTGATGTGGGACCGTCTCTTGCCAAGGCACAGGAAGAAGCACGCACGCGCGGTGATACGCAAGAACGTATTGCTCTTTTGCCAAAAGTAACACTCAATGCTGATGGCGTTATGCTCGACGACACCACGCCTTCTGATGTCGCACGCACAGCTGGCATGCCAGTGCATGTGGTATCCTGCCAAGCGTCGGAATTCCTTCCTGAACTTATCGCGCTTATTTCTCGCGCGCATTCATAGCACCCCGCTTTTGCTGGCGGTGAAGAAAGGTTGATATCGTATGGCAAAGCATCTTGTCGCCGTCGTGGGGCGGCCAAACGTGGGAAAGTCAACGTTCGTCAACCGCATTGTCCACAGTGACGAAGCTATTGTGCATGCTATGCGCGGCGTGACGCGTGACCGTTCATATCACGATGCCGACTGGAACGGACACCATTTCACGCTTATTGATACCGGTGGTATTGAAATGGGCGATGAAGATGCATTTCAGACGTCTATCCGTAACCAGGCATTTACTGCTGCGCGCGAGTGTGATGTTATCCTGCTGCTGGTTGATGGGAGAACAGGCATTACAGCCGACGATGAAGAAGTCGCCCGCATTCTCCGTCGTGAAAAAGCCCCCGTTTTGGTGGTGGTGAACAAGCTCGACAACCTCGATACGGCCGATGCAATGTATGAATTTTATCGGCTGGGTCTTGGCGATCCGTGGCCGATATCGGCAATTCATGGCACGGGTACCGGTGATTTGCTTGATGCCGTTGTTGCTGAACTTGATAAGGTAACGCCTAATGAAACATGTGAAAACGACGATGATGACGAGATTATTAACGTTGCTATTATTGGCCGACCAAATGCTGGTAAATCATCTCTCACCAACATGCTTTCACGTAACGACCGCTCTATCGTGAGCGATGTAGCAGGCACAACCCGTGATGCAATTGATACGCTTGTTGCACATGAAGGACGCGCCTACCGTTTGGTTGATACTGCCGGCTTACGGCGCAAAAGTAAGATTGATGAAGATGTTGAATACTATGGCTTCGTGCGCTCGATGCGCGCCATTGATCGGGCAGATGTGGTACTGCTAATGGTCGATGGCACGCTTGGCTTAACCGACCAAGATCAACGCATTGCTGGTTTTGCGCATGAACGCGGCTGTGCGATGGTCATCGTGCTTAATAAGTGGGATATCGTTGAGGGAGCAGATCGCAAAGAAGCTGTGCGTGATCAGATAACAGAAAGTCTGCGGTTTGTAGGCTTTGCGCCAGTTGTTGCTGTTTCAGCACTCACAGGCAAGAACACACATCGTATCTGGGAAGCTATCGATACTGCATGGGACGGGTATCATCGCGAGATACCCACGAGCCAGCTGAATAATTGGCTGACTGACATTCGCGAGTTTGGGCATACCGTGAGTTCGGGCAAGAAATTATTGAAGGTTAAATACGCGACACAGACAGGAATCTGCCCGCCGCAATTCACCTTTTTTGCGAATCATCCCGAAATGGTTACCGATAATTATCGACGCTATCTTGAAAACCGTATGCGCCGTACGTTTGATCTTACCGGCACACCCATCCGTATCAAGTTTAAGCGGAAGGACGATTCTCGGTGATAAGTCCCGTTGTTTTCATTGGTGTTCTTGCTATCTGTTTCCTCTTAGGCTCGCTTCCGAGCGGCGTCATTATTGGTCGTGTCTTCTTTCATACGGATATCCGTGAAACTGGATCGGGCAATATTGGCACCACCAATGCCATTCGCGCCCTGGGCAAGAAGGGTGGATACGCCGTATTTCTGCTTGATTTTGGCAAGGGTCTGATTGCTGGTTTGGTTACCCTGGGTATCGCGCACGGCTTGAGCAGTCCGACAGGTGTGTTTACGTTGGAAGAAGCTCGTGCGGCAGCGCTGCTTGGGGCAGCCTGTGGACATATTTTTTCACCGTGGTTAGGGTTTCATGGGGGTAAAGGTATTGCCGTTTCCGTTGGCTGTCTATTTGTGACCTTCGGTGTTGTTGGTGCCCTTATCGAACTGGCCTCGTTTACCGTGGTAGCACTGATAACGAAGCGCATTTCTGCTGGTTCGCTGACCGCTGCGGTGCTCTGTGTACCGCTTTCTGTGTTCTATTTCCACGATGACCTGTTAGCGTGTGTCATGAGTGCGCTCGTCGGCATACTTGTTATTTGGGCTCATCGAGATAACATTGCTCGTTTGCGGGCTGGCACTGAAAGTACGGTGGGTAAAAACATAAACGGAAAGGGCGGTAACGCATGAAGATTGGAGTTATCGGAGCTGGTTCATGGGGAACAGCCCTTTCGCAAATGCTTGCTACAAAAGGCTTGAACGTAAACCTTTGGGCACGACGTCCTGAAGTTGTTGCGTCAATTAATGCCAACCATATAAATCAACGCTACTTCAGCGACGTGACGCTTTCATCAAATATCGTCGCAACAGTGGGCTACGAAGATTGTTTAATGAATGCCGAGGCAATAGCGGTGGTCACTCCGTCAAACTTACTGCGCGGGGTTGCACGTGCCTTGGCAGCTGCAGGAGCGGCAGACGATCTGCCGATTATTATTTGTAGCAAAGGTGTTGAAGCGGTTAGTGGTCTGTTACCAACACAGATCTTCGAAGAAGAAATGGGTAATGTCAGTCGACTTGCGGTACTTTCTGGCCCCAACCATGCTGAAGAAGTTATCGCCGGAATGCCTGCTGCAACGGTTATCGCCTCGCGCAATGCGGATACCACTTCATTCCTACAATCAGTTTTTGCTACCGAGAATTTCCGTACCTATACCAGTACAGATGTTGTTGGTGTTGAGGTTTGTGCTGCCTGCAAAAACGTTATCGCTATCGCCGTTGGTCTTTCGTACGGTCTTGGGTATGGCGACAATACGGCATCGCTGCTCATTACCCGAGGATTAGCGGAAATGGGTCGTCTAGTCAGTGCACTGGGCGGCGACGCGCTCACCTGCATGGGCTTGGCGGGCACCGGTGACATGATCGCAACGTGCATGTCGCAGCATTCGCGCAACCGTCGTTTTGGCGAACGCCTGGCAGCTGGTGGATCACTTGATGACTTCTGTGAAGAAACTCATATGGTGGTGGAAGGGGCGCTTGCCTCGAAGACATTGCTTCCCCTTGCCAAGCGTGCTGGTGTCGAGTTGCCGATTGCTGAGGTGGTTCGTCAGGTTGTCTGGGAGGGTGCAGACGCATCAAAAGCTGCAATTGAGCTCGCGCGGCGTCCCTTACGGGAAGAGTTCTACGGTCTTTCTTGATGGCTTATACTCCGCGTCGTACTCCCTTAACGCATTATTCATATGTCACACCGATTGGGCCTGTGACACTAGCATCTGATGGATATGCGCTGGTGGGTGCTTGTGTGGGTGAAGGTTCTTTTCCCGGTGTGCATACACCGAGTGCCCTTACTAATCGTGCGGCAACAGAACTGCAGGAATATCTTGCTGGCAAGCGTTTTGTCTTCGATATTCCACTTTCAGCTCACGGAACACCGTTCCAACAAGATGTCTGGCGCGCAGCCGCTGCTATTCCGTATGGGCAAACCCGTGCGTATGCCGATATTGCTGCCTCTATTGGTCATGGGGAAGCGTACCGTGCAGTTGGATCGGCGAGTCGCGCGAATCCATTGCCTTTTTTTATTCCGAGTCATCGTATTGTGGGTGCCAATCGTTCTGTTCGCTCAGATGATGCAGCCGACAAGCTCAAGGAATTCCTGCTGAAACTTGAACAGTGCCATAGCTAGCGCCTGCACTGCGTTACAATCGCCTAGTCAATAGCATTCGGCTTTGAGCCTGAACGAAGGGTTGTGTATGTTCGAGGCAGCACGGATATCGCCGTCCATACTTTCAGCGGACTTCATGCATCTTGCTGATGAAATTGATGACATTGAACGCGCTGGTGCAGATTTGGTTCATATTGATGTAATGGATGGTCACTTCGTACCTAATTTAACAATTGGGGTGCCGTTGCTTAATCAGATTGCACGTAGTGCGCATATCCCCCTTGACGTGCATCTTATGATTGACAATCCACTTGTGCAGCTACCGTGGTATCTTGCGGCGTCTCCCGATTACGTAACAATTCATTGGGAAGCGCTGGGTGGGCGCACGGAAGCCCTTGAAGCCTCAGCGCTTATTCGCTCTGCCGGTGTGCATGCGGGTATTGCCCTGCGTCCCGATACGCCTACGAGTGTGCTTGAGGGTATCTATGACGCATGGGATATGGTGCTGGTTATGAGTGTTCAACCGGGGTTCTCTGGTCAGGCTTTTATGCCTGCTTCGATTGATCGTGTTGAGCAGGTGGTTCGCGCTGCCCGCCAGGAAGGAGCTTGCCCTCGTATCCAGGTGGATGGTGGTATTTCTGCTGAAACGGCGGCGCTGGTTGGCGCTGTGGGGGCTGATGTACTCGTTGCGGGGAATGCTGTTTTTAAGGCGGCTGATCGGGCACAGGCTATCGATTCAATTCGTGGCGCCGCAAATAACGCCCGTACCAGTGTCTCGTAGTGCTATCTGTCAGCAGCGAGGCACTACAAGAAAGGAAGTAAGGCAACGATGAAGCGTATCTATGCAGATTGGGCGGCAACAGCCCCGCTGAGTCAAGAGGCGGCTTTGGCAATGGAGGCATTTAGCGGACCGGAAAATATTACGGTCAATGCAAACGCCAATTCACTGCATACCGAAGGTCGTCGTGCGTTTGCAGCAATGGAAGATGCACGAAGCGCTATCGCACGCAGTACCGGTGCACGGCCGGACGAGGTTATCTTTACGAGTGGTGCTACCGAAGCGGATAACGCAGCTATTTTTGGCATCGTTGGTGCTGCTGCGCAAACGGTACGTCAGCGTGGTCAAGCAGATTTTGTTCCTCATTTGATTGTCAGTTCAATTGAACATGATGCTGTGCTGCAGCCTGCACATCGCCTCGAGAGCGAAGGTGTCGAAGTAACGTATGTTGAGCCAGATAGGCGCGGTATTGTTTCGCCTGCTTCTATTGAGTCGGCTCTTCAGCCGAATACCGTACTGGTTTCAATTATGTTGGCAAATAACGAAGTTGGTTCAATCCAGCCAGTTGCCGAAATCGCAAAAGTAGTTCATGCAGCGGGCGCTCTCATGCATACTGATGCCGTTCAGGCATTTGGAAAAATGTCGGTTGGGTTGGATGCCTCAGGTGTCGATGCTCTCAGCATTTCAGCTCATAAAATTGGCGGCCCCAAGGGGATAGGTGCTCTTGTTTTAAAGTCAGGTACCCCGTTTCTCCCGGTGCTTCTGGGCGGTGGACAAGAACACGGCTTACGCAGTGGCACGCAGAATGTTGCAGGTATGGTTGGTTTTGCAGCAGCAGCCACTGCTGCGACGGGTGAAGGCCTCAATGAAGAGGTAAATCGCCAGCGCAACCTGCGCGATATGCTCTATGAAGGGCTTTGTGCCTTCGAGGGAGTACAGTGCAGCGTTCCGTGCGAATCAGGATCGAAGGACTTTCTCCCCAATATTGTGAGTGTCAATGTCGCTGGCCTTGAGAGCGAAACGCTCATCCTGCGCTTTGATCGCGAAGGGGTGGCTCTTGCAGGGGGTTCGGCCTGTAGTTCTCATTCACTTGAACCAAGTCGAGTTCTTAAACAGATCGGTATCGATCGTGATCGCGCTTTATGTACCCTGCGTATTTCGATTGGTCGTTCAACAACCGAAGAGGATGTTCACGGTATTCTTGCCGCGTTTGAGCGTGTGCTTTCCTGGCAGAGGTAAAGGAAAGAGCTATGAGCAAAACCGATCAGAAAACAGAGATCGCCACTAAGCAAGACGCCCTACGTGTGACATCGCGTACCATTACGGTAGGTGAACTGGAACAGGCACTTCTTGAACTATTTCCTGCTTCCGATGCTGAATCATGGGACCGAACGGGATTGCTGGTGGGTGATCCGCGTGCTGTGATTTCAGGTGTTGCGGTAGCGCTCGATGCAACGCCACGTGCTGTCCGTGCCGCTCAGCACATTGGTGCAAATGTATTAGTTACTCACCATCCTGCGTTTCTTGATCCGCCGTGTCGCATTATGCCAGCATCGTCGAGCACCTGGGGTCCGGCAGCAACGGTATGGGAATCGCTTGATGCGGGAATTGCGCTTATGAACTTTCATACGACGCTCGATGTCAGCCCGGCTGCTGCTTCTGTTTTACCGGGTCTTTTGGGACTTACTTTCGACTCAATTGTCGATCGAATACCTGCCTCTGAACTCGAAAAGGGATATGGTCAGCTCTGTCACGTTGCAAGCGATAGTCCGTTAACCCTTTCGGATTTAGCGTGTCGTTGTGCTGAAGTATTTGGTCGTCCTCCTCGCGTTTGGGGTAGGGCAGATAAGGTTCTCTCCACTGTTGTGACGTGCACGGGTACAACAGGCGATCTTCCGGAGCATTGCGCACGCATCGGTGCCGATTGCCTGGTTTGCGGTGAAATCCGCTATCATGCCGCGCTCGATATCGTGCAAACTGGTCTTGCCGTGATAGAGTTAGGGCATGATGTGAGCGAGTTGCCCCTAACGGGCGTACTGGCTGCGGCAATAGAAACAGCGGGGTTTGACGAGAGTCGAATTACTATTCTGGATCAAAGTGATAACTGGACCGTTCCCAACATGATGCGGAGGCAATAGCCATGCAGGCAACAAAAGAGCAGATTAGTGCCCTTGAATCGCTGCAAAATCTTGATCGAAAACGTATCAGAGCGCAGTTGGATTTAACAAAGCTCCCACAGCCGGCAGCAATTGAAGAAATCAGTCAGCGAAAAGCGACTGTTGCCGATAAGTATAACCAGATCAAAGAACTGCTTGATCAGGCTGAATTAAAGCTCCAGCGGTATGCTGAAGAGGACGATGATCTTGCCGGTCGTCAGCGCGAAAAGCAGACTGATATTTCGCAGGCTAGTGGCGACTACCGCAGTATTAAGTCGCTTACTCGCGATCTTGAAGGCATTGCAAAGCGCCGTGAAACGCTCGAATTTGAAATGGGTAAGCTCGATAAACGTATCACCGAAATTAAGACAGTTTTCACGCAGGCTGCAAATGCCCTTGAAGCATTAAATAGTAAAGAAGAGACGCTTCGGCAAGCATACGAACAGCAGCGAAGCGCCCTTGAGCAGACGGCGTTAGCTGCCAACCAACAGCGTCCTCAGTTTACCGCTGCTCTTTCACCTGAGCTTTTTGATGCATACGAAGAAGCACTGGCACGTTGTGGGGGTATTGGCGTTTCACGCTTGGACGGTGACCGCTGCGGGGCCTGCCGCAGCACCATTGAACCAAACCGCTTTCTGCAGGTAGAACGTGAGGCACCGATTAGCCGGTGTCCTCACTGTCGGCGCCTGCTTATTGTTGATCGGTAGTTTAACCTGGCGGCATATCTTTCTTTCAGATAGGCGTTCTTTCGCAACAAACACCTGTGTGAGTAAATCGCCCCGATGGTAAGATGCAAACGATTATTGATCAGGATACCGAGCAATGCGAATGCGGAAGGGGAGAGCCGTATGCATATTGTGACACGTGAAGAGCGCCAGGCGATAGAGCATGAAACGCTCGCCGATGATGCATCATTTTCCGACGAATCCGAAGGTCGCCAAAACAGCAGCTATCCCGATGAACTACGGACTGAATATCAACGCGATCGCGACAAGATTATTCACTGCAAAGCATTTCGTCGTCTTTCGCACAAAACGCAGGTATTTTTGGCGCCGATGGGCGACCATTATCGAACGCGTCTTACTCATACGTTAGAAGTATCTCAGATAGCGCGCACGGTATCGCGTGCGCTTGGTTTAAATGAGGATCTTACTGAAGCTATTTCGCTCGGTCACGATTTAGGGCATACACCGTTTGGGCATGCGGGAGAAGATGCTCTGTGTGCCAGCTTAGGCAGTTTGATGGGAATGGATGGCGAAGCATCGCGTACAGCGCATCTCTTTCGTCACAACATTCAGAGTTTGCGGGTTGTCGAGGTTATCGAAAACAATGGTGGTGGTCTTAACCTTACCGCCGAAGTGCGTGATGGCATTGTGTGTCATACCGGATCTCAGCAGGCTGAAACGCTCGAAGGACGCGTGGTCGCTCTTGCAGATCGTATTGCCTATGTGAATCACGACATTGATGACGCTATTCGGGCAGGAATTCTTTCTGAAGAAGATCTTCCATCAGCTGCCCGCCGTCGTCTTGGTGAAAGTCATTCAGCACGCATTCAGACCATGGTGCTTGACTGCGTGCATACCTCTCAAGACTTAGATGATATACGAATGGGAGATGATACCTGGTCAGCAATGATGGAACTTCGTTCCTTTCTGTTTGATAGGGTATATCATGCGCCCGAAGTGCTTGTTGAAGTGCAGCGTGCTCATCATGTGGTCTCTGGGCTATTTGACCATTATCTTGCCTGTATTAATGAGGTGCCTGAAGAATATCGTTCACTATCAGATGGTGACGATTCACGTGCGGTAGTTGATTTTGTTGCAGGAATGACCGACCGTTATGCTTTGAGTGTGTATCGAGAAATTTTTATGCCACATCAGTTTGTCCGTTGATTTCAGAGGCGCACATGTTGTGACTGGCATAGCCGCCGCTATAATGGCGAGTCATGTCGATTAAACACTGTCTACAAACCGCTTTTTCTGCTGCGCTTCCCATCATGGCGGGTTATCTCGCTATTGGCGTTCCCTGTGGCATTATGGAAGCGCAGATTGGACTCAGTCCGTGGTTAGCCTTTGTGGTGAGCATGACGTTCTATTCAGGGGCAGGACAATTCATGGTAGGTGGCATGCAGCTTGCTGGTGCACCCGCGGCATCAATTATTGCAAGCGTATCGTTTGTTAATACGCGACAGATGCTGTACGCAGCAGCTTTTTCGCCTTATTTCGCCCAGGTACGAAAGCCGCTTTCATTTTTCTTTTCCGCCACCGTAACCGATGAAAGTTTTGGTGTAAATCTTACCCGGTTTCAACAGGGCTCGTGGACTCCTGCACAGGCAACAGCGGTCAACGTACTCTGCATGTTCTCGTGGGCAGCGGCTAATGCGCTCGGCGCGGTGGCTGGCGATGCTTTGCCGATACCGGCGGCAATTGCTTCGTTTGCGATGACTTCTATCTTTATCTGCCTGCTTGTGTCGCAACGTCATAACCGCATCACTGCAGTTGTTGTTGCGGTGAGCATGCTTAGTGTTTGCTTGTTTAAGATCGTTGGCCTTGAAGGGCCGGCCATTCTGTTTGGTGCTTGCTTGGGGGTTGCCTGCGGTTTGGTCGTGCGAAAGAGGGTGAGCGCATGACCGCATCGAGCTTCTTGCTTGTTTATGGCATATGTATCGCAACGATGCTTATCTGCCGTTGCGTACCGCTGTTTGCACTTAAAGGCCGCGAATTGCCAGCTGATGTACGAATGGCATTAGAACTGATTCCGCCAGCTGCTTTCGCGGCGCTTGTTGCGAATGATTTGTTCAAGCCCAGTATGTTTGATGCTGGTATAGCAGCGAGTATGGTGCCGCTGGTGTCGGCGGCGCTTGTTGTTATCGTCGCATGGCGCACGCATTCCCTCATTGGCTGTGCGTGTGCGGGTATTGTAGCTTATGCACTCCTTGCGGCGTTTTTCGGCATGTAAGTGGTATCCAATATCTTCTGAAACGAAAGATATCGGTTGGTGTTGCTAGTGGTAGGTAAGGGTATGATTTGCGGGTTATATTTGGCCTTGAAGACCTCGCTGGTGAACTTTCAAAGTAGGGATGTGCTTTTTGCTTGCTTCGTATCAGCGACCACGGTATACTTTCCAACCGCGTCTTTACAAGACCATTCAATTGTGAATTGACCATATAGAAGGAACAGCCATGGATATCATCCGCGCTATCGAGCAGCAGCAAATTAAACAGGATCTCCCTGATTTTCAGGCGGGTGATACGGTAAAGGTGCACTATCGCATTACCGAAGGTAATCGCGAACGTATTCAGGTTTTCCAAGGCGATGTTATCCGTCGTCAGGGCGCAAGCAACCGTGAGACATTCACCGTCCGCAAGGTCAGCTTTTCTGTTGGTGTTGAGCGTACCTTCCCTGTGCACTCTCCGAAGATTGATCACATCGAAGTTGTCCGCCGTGGTGCCGTCCGTCGTGCCAAGCTGTACTATCTGCGCGATAAGGTAGGTAAGGCCGCCAAGATTAAAGAAAAATCCTTCTAGGACAAGCGTATTAACAGGGCTCCAATAAGGAGCCCTTTTTATAGATGCTTCACGTGGTTTAAGCTAGCATAAGGTAATTAACTGATAGATAAAGCATCTACTAACTAGTTAACTAATTAATTAACGCGATACCTTATAGGTATTCTTTCAACACTGGCAGGATAAATGAATCAGCGTCGACAGACAGTTCAAGACATTGTTTCTCGCTTGCAAAAAGCTGATGCGGAATCATTTGCCGTGTTTGAGCGCTCTTTGGCGTCTGATACGCGTAAGGGAATTCAACAGGCTCTTAAACGCGCGCGACATCGCTTACAGGCACAAGCCGCTGAACAGCAGCGTCTTGAAGAACTCTATACTTTGCAGGCACAAGCCGCAGATGGTGGAGTGTCTGTCGGTCTTGATGAAGTCGGTCGCGGACCACTTGCCGGCCCTTTGACAGTAGCGGCAGTGGTGCTGCCTGAAGCGCCGCACATTGCACATCTCAACGATTCAAAGCAACTTTCTGCCAGTCGTCGTGAAGAGGTGGCTGCTGCCGTTAAAGATGTTGCAATTGCCTGGTCAGTTCAACATATAGCGCCCGAAGATATTGATGATGCGGGAATGTCTGCCTGCCTGCGACGTGCTTTTGGTCGTGCGGTAGCGGCGGTTGAGACCGCAGGTGTTGCCATTGATGTCGTGTTGCTTGATGGAAACCCCCTTCATTTTGATGTGCGTGAACGCACGTTTATTAAAGGGGACGCACGCCTAGCCTGCATTGCTGCTGCGTCAGTGGTGGCTAAAGTTGAACGAGATGAGCTTATGACTCAGGCAGCACAAACATATCCCGTTTATGGTTTTGACCGAAATAAGGGCTACGGCTCTGCTGAACACATTGCTGCTATTAAAAAGTATGGTCTTTGCCCACTTCATCGACGCAGTTTTTGTCATTCCTTTGTTCAGGAATCACTGTTTTAATTTGTTTGGCTGGCGCTGCATTTCTGCCAGTTTGACATGACATATCGACTGTATTTTCCAGAGTTCTGTGCCATATCGCCTTTCTAGCATTACCAGCAAGGAAAGGAGGGCGTTATGGCCGCTCGAAAAACAAAAGACGAACAATCTACTGGTAAAGCCGCTAAACGTAGCAATACGAAGACTCAGTCGAAACCATCTGTTGATTCTTCTACAACGCATGCTATGCATGAGAAAGAAAATAGCATTGAACAGCGAAAAGAATCCTCTTCAATCAACACAGTAGCACCAACGAACAAGTCACAGAACAATCGCGAACTTGGACGACGGGGAGAAGATGCAGCTGCGGCATTTCTTACGCGGCGGGGCTATGAAATAGTTGAGCGCAATTGGATGTGTCAGGCTGGCGAGGCGGACATCATTGCACAGGGCGAGGGAAGCATTCATTTTATCGAAGTAAAAACGCGTTCGAGTGCTGCCCGTGGGTTTCCTTCCGAAGCGGTCGATGCAAAAAAGCGCAGTCGTTATGAGCGAATTGCAGAGTGCTACCTCAGGTCGTGCAACAATTTACCCGAGATGCGGGTGACTTTTGATGTTATTTCCATCCTTGCTACGGGTGAAAGTCGCGCATTCTTGCGTATGCATCGCGATGTGCTTGCGAGTGATTGCGCGATGTGATGAACGATAGTCGCTTTAGCGTACGATGTGCAACCATAACGGGAGTCGATGCACAGCCGGTTATGGTGGAAGTGGCTATCACTACTGGCTTGCCAGGGTTTTCTATCGTTGGAATGCCTGATGCTGCTATTCAAGAGGCCCGCGAGCGAATCCGTGCTGCCATTAAAGCCTGCGGATTTTCAATGCCGCCCGATAAAGTAGTTGTCAACTTGGCTCCAGGGTCGTTGAAGAAAACTGGTTCAGGATTTGATCTGCCTATTGCTGCTGCCATCCTAGCCGCTACTCGTCAGATTGATCCACGCCATGTTGCTGATGCATTGCTGGTGGGTGAACTTTCGCTTGAGGGGTTCGTTAAACCAGTAGCCGGCATGATAGCGTATCGTTGTTGTGCTGCTCGCCAGGCTCTACGGCTCATCTGCGCACCCTGTTGCCTTGAAGGGGAAGGAATTCTTTCCAATCAGGTTGAGTGCGTTGCTTCATTAGGTACGTTTCGCGAAGATACCTTGCTCGCCGCACAATATCATTCCAACAGAGAGCCTGAAGAACTCCCCGATTTCGCCGATGTCGGTGGGTGTGTCGTTGCTAAGCGAGCTTGTCAAATAGCGGCGGCAGGTGGACATGGCCTTATGATGATTGGGCCTCCTGGGTCAGGAAAATCGATGCTCGCTGAGCGCTTAGCGAGTATTTTGCCTCCCCTTGAGGAAGAAGAACGTATCGAGGCCGCACGGATTCACTCCATAGCTGGTGCAGATATTTCTTCGATTCTTGCTGGACATCGACCATTTCGAGCGCCGCACCACAGTGCAACAATGGCTGGACTGGTAGGGGGAGGCAATCCTGTGCGCCCTGGTGAGGTAACGCTTGCGCACGGGGGTGTGCTCTTTCTTGACGAGATGCCAGAGTTTCATCCAAGTGTATTACAGAGCATTCGCCAGCCAATGGAAACTGGAAAGGTCGTTATTACTCGTGCGTGTGGCACTATTACTATGCCCGCACATTTTATGTTGGTCGGCGCGAGTAATCCCTGCCCCTGCGGCTACTATGGCGATGCGAAAATTTCCTGCACGTGCACGCCGACACAGGTACAGTCGTACCAAAACCGTATCGGTGGTCCCATTCTTGATCGGTTTGATCTTTGTATCGATGTGTGGCGCAGTGCCTACGACGAAATTGTTTCAGAGAATAAAGGAATTTCGTCAGCGCAATTGCGCGAAGGTGTTATGACGGCGCGCACGTTTGCCTTCGAACGATGGCGGCAGCAGGGCGGGCCACCGGCGCGCAATGTGGGGGAACTTATTGGTGCGTGTGCCCTAACTGATGAAGCAGCGTGCTTTCTGCGCAGCGCAGCTGATTCGTGTGCGCTCAGTGGGCGCGGCATTATGAAGGTGGTAGCCGTAGCACGGACGATTGCCGACATTGCTGAAGATACAACCGTATCTGCTGATCAAGTTGCTGAAGCGCTATCGTTTCGAGTACGTGCTCAAATGGGGAAGGGAGTCAGTGGTGGAGCCGCCATCGCTTGAAGAAGCTCATGCGCAACGGCGCCGACACGGATGGCAGCGGTGGGAAGGTCACCCGTTGTCGGGCCCGCGCTTTGAGGTGTCTATTGGTTCATCAACTTATCCAAAAGCGCTTACTTGTATTAATAAGCCGCCTCATACACTTTATGGCATTGGGTCACTTGAATCACTTGAAGAGGGGCTTGCTATTATTGGAGCGCGGCGAGCAACCCCGTATGGACTTTCATGCGCTGAGCGATTTGCACGTCACGCTGCACAGCGTGGTATTTGCATCATATCGGGTGGAGCACGCGGGTGTGACGCGCGTGCGCATCGGGCTGCCCTTGAAGCGGGCGGACGTACCGTAGCCTTTCTTGGGGGTGGCTGTGATCAACCCTATCCGCCGTCTCATGTCCCCCTGTTCCAAGAAATTATCAATAACGGTGGTGCAATTGTCTCCGAAAACGAATGGGATTTCCCTGCACTGCCGTATACCTTTCGTGCTCGCAATCGTCTTATAGCTGGTTTAGCCAAAGCGACACTTATTGTCGAAGCTGGCATTCCGTCGGGCACGTTTTCAACAGCCGATGAAGCGCTTGAAGCGAATCGTGAGGTATTAGCTGTTCCTGGAGCGATTACATCTCCAACCTCAGCGGGGGCAAATAGGCTTATCTATCAGGGTGCAACGCCTATAGTTGACGATGAAACATTCGATACCGCCTTAAGCAGCTTGTTTTGTCTCTTGAAACAAGAGTGTATTCACATGGATGATGATTCAAAGTCGCTTGAGTTACCGCTGGATGCGGTAACTCAAGCACTTCTTGCTGCCTTGCGGGCGGAACCGCTTCGAACGGACACGCTCATTGATGTGCTCTGTGCACAAAATAAGCAGGCCACCGCACCAAACGTATTGGCAGCTCTTGCGCGGGCGGAAGCTCTCCATCTTGTCGCGCGTTATCCTGATGGGCGCTATGGCCCTGCGAGCCTTTAATGTCAGCGTGGTGGCCATAAGGATAAGGTGTGCAGTACGCAAGGATAAAGGACAAAAGTAATTGTGTCATACCTGTTAGCAAGGAACATAAGCGTTGAAAGAAACCTCTTCTTTCAGGTTGCAATTGGGTTTCTGCTACTATGGTCGGATGCAAAAATATCATGTAAACATTATCGGTGCCGGTCTGGCGGGCAGTGAAGCAGCGCTCCAACTTGCAGCGCGTGGCATTAAAGTAACGCTTATTGAATCGCGCCCTCTGTTTACCGATGGCGTTCATGAAACGGGGCTTTGTGCTGAACTCGTTTGCTCCAATTCGCTAAAGAGTGAAAGTCTGTCAAGTGCAGCAGGTATGCTCAAGCGTGAGCTAGATGTACTGGGCTCTTTTCTGTACCAAACAGCCCGTGAAACACGGGTGCCGGCTGGTGGAGCCCTTGCAGTTGATCGGTATGCATTCGCCCATGCGGTTACCGATCAGGTTACCGCAGCGCCCAGTATCAATCTGGTGTGTGGCGAAGCGCTTAGTGTGCATGCGGATGGGTCGATCAGCCTGCGTGTCGACAAAAATGGTCGCGAAGAAAAAACGCCAAAAGCTGATGCGGTGATTGTGGCTACCGGTCCACTGACATCCGATTCTTTTGCTGATTTCATCACTGGTGTTACCGGACAAGACAACCTCTCGTTCTTTGACGCAGCCGCTCCCATTGTTATGGCGGACTCGCTTGATACAAACATCCTCTTTCGACAAAGTCGCTACGAAGAGGGACAGGGCGATTACCTGAATGCGCCCTTTACGAAAGAAGAATACGAGCAATTCATTACGGCGCTGCTAAGCGCCAAGCGGGTGGTACGGCGTGATTTTGAAACAAAGGAACTATTTCAAGCCTGCCAACCGATAGAGGAGATTGCTCGTGCTGGTGTTGATGCCCCGCGTTTTGGACCGCTTAAGCCGGTCGGTCTTGTTGATCTGCGTACTCATAAACGTCCATGGGCTGCCTTGCAGCTGCGTGCTGAAAACCGTGAAGGAACCTGTTACAACTTGGTTGGTTTTCAGACCAATCTGACATTCCCCGAACAACGGCGCGTTTTTCAGATGATTCCCGGTCTTGAACAGGCTGAATTTGCGCGCTACGGCGTTATGCATCGCAACACCTTTATGGATGCACCGCAACTGCTCGCAAGTGACTTGTCATTTAAGACAGAACGTTGGCAGGGGGTGCCCTTGTTTGCGGCGGGACAAATTACGGGAACTGAAGGTTACTGTGAGGCAATTCGTTCAGGTTTACATGCTGCGTTTGGTGTTGTGAGTCGACTGCGAAACCTCACACCGCCGCCTCTTTCGCGGCAGATGGCATTTGGATCGCTTTGGCTGTGGGCGAGTGATCCAACAACAGAAGACTATCAACCAATGCATGTGAATTTCGGTATCATCGAGCCGCTTGCTGAACGGGTGAAGAATAAGCGTGCTCGCTATGATGCGTATGCGCAGCGTGGCGGCAAGGCACTTGATGACTATTGTCACATGCTGTCAAAAGTGGGGCTTCTTACCGATGCATATTCCGATACGTGTGTAGCACAGAGTGCTTCAGCGTCTCAGGATGACGTAAATCTCCACACCGAGGCATCCACCGATTTAGATTTATACGATCAAGCACCCAAGGCGTCCTCACATCAAGGGGTAGTGCGATGACAACCAAACATCAGACAGAATCCCATAGTGCTGAGTTACTTGTTGCACGCTATCTCGAAGAATTGACGAGCACTGGCCGTGCTTCAGCGCATACCATACGTAACTACGGCAACGATCTTGCCGACTGGCTTCGTTTTGCCGAACGCTCAAATATAAACGCGCTTGAACCGTCGCATCGAGACATTCGGCTTTATCTGGTTGATCTTGATGCTGCTCGCTATGCAAAGGCGACAATCAATCGCCGCTTAAGTTCGTTACGTGGCTTTTTCAGATGGGGCCAAATTGCAGGATTATTCGAACATAATCCTGCTGAAGCAGTATCGTCACTCAAAGAGGGAAAGCATTTACCGCATCGGATACCACCTTCCGATATGGTGCGCATTTTACGTGTTAATGGCCCGCGCGATGAGCAAGGAAAAACACGCCTGCAAACACCGATACAAATGCGTGATCAGGCAGTGCTTGAATTTCTCTACGCCTGTGGTGCTCGTATATCAGAAGCGGCTGCACTAACCGTGGATGCTGTTGATCTCGACAGAGGTACTGCCCGACTGTTCGGCAAGGGGAGTAAAGAGCGGGTTGTGTACTTACATGCTCTCGCCATCGAAAGTATGGGTGCCTACCTCCATTTTGCTCGCAACGATCTGTTGCGCGGGCGCACTGATCCGGGGTATTTCTTCCTTTCGACTCGGGGATTGCCGATGAATACCGACGCGATACGCAAGATGTTTAAGACAACACTTATCCAAGCTGGGGTGCGCGCTGCATACACGCCACACGATATGCGTCATACGTTTGCGAGCGACTTGCTTGAAGGTGGTGCAGACCTGCGAAGTGTTCAGGAATTATTGGGTCATTCAAGCCTTTCGACCACTCAGATATACACACATGTTTCAATTGCGCAGATGCGAAAAGTTCATAAGCAAGCGCATCCGCGTGCATGATTTTCACCCGCAGGGGATACACTGGAGGTTTGAAAGGCATCAAGCCACAAATATAAACCAATTTTGAAAAGGACTGATTTCATGCCTCAAGATGCGATCGTCATTAAGGGCGCCCGCGAGCATAATCTTCAGAATGTCGACGTGACTATTCCGCGCGACAAACTTGTTGTTATTACTGGCCTATCAGGTTCAGGTAAGAGTTCATTAGCTTTTGACACCATCTACGCCGAAGGGCAACGCCGGTATGTTGAGAGCCTGTCGAGCTATGCCCGTATGTTTCTGGGTCAAATGAACAAACCGGATGTCGATAGTATTGATGGGTTATCACCGGCTGTATCAATTGACCAGAAGACAACCAGTAAAAATCCGCGTTCCACCGTGGGTACTGTCACTGAAATATATGATTATCTGCGTCTTCTATTTGCTCGAGTGGGCATTCCTCATTGTCCTGAGTGCGGACGCGAAATCAAACGACAGACCACCGATCAAGTAACTGATGAAATTCTTGCCGCAGCATCCGATAAACGGGCGCTTATTCTTGCGCCCGTGGTGGTGGGGCGTAAGGGCGAGTTTACTAAGCTTTTGCAAGATATTCGTCATGAAGGGTTTTCCCGTGCGCGCATCGACGGGGAAGTGATGCGTCTCGATGGCGACGATATCAAGCTTGAGAAAAAATTCAAACATACGATCGAAGTAGTCGTTGACCGTGTGGTACTGAAAGCCGATGCGCTTTCTCGTATAGCCGAAGCGGTTGAGACCGCGACAACACTTGCTGACGGACGGGTAACTGTGCTGGTGGTTGATGATACCGAAGAGCGCGAGATGACCTATAGTCTTGCGCTGGCATGCCCTATTCACGGCCATTCAATGGATGAACTGCAGCCGCGCGATTTCAGCTTTAATGCTCCGTATGGAGCCTGTCCTGATTGTTCGGGTATCGGAAGTCGCGAAGAGGTTGATGAGCGTCTGGTAGTCCCTGATCCGTCTCTTTCTCTTGCGGACGGTGCCGTTGCTCCTTTTACCACAGGCAATTACTATCCGCAGGTTATGCGGGCAGTACTCAAGCACCTTGGTTGTTCACCTGAAACACCGTGGGGTGACCTGCCGCGACGTGTGCGTGATGCCATGTTTTATGGTTTACCCAAAGATGAAAAGGTGCGAGTCGACTATGTGACAGTCGATGGGCGCGAAACATATTGGTTTATCGAATGGGAAGGTATTCTTTCGGCCGTTGAACACCGCTATCAGGAGGCGCAAAGCGATCGCGCGCGCGAACGACTAGGGCAGTACTTCTCCATTATTCCGTGCGCAACGTGTCACGGTATGCGTCTTAAGCCTGAAATTCTTGCGGTAACCGTGCATGACAAGAACATTCATGAAGTGTGCGAGATGAGTGCTGCTGACTCCCTTGAGTTTTTTAAGGGCTTGTCATTTACCGGGGCGGATGAGCGTATTGCCGAACCGATTGTTAAAGAAATCCGTGCGCGCCTGCAGTTTCTTGTCGACGTGGGGCTTGATTATCTTACCCTTGAGCGCGCGACGGCTACGCTTTCGGGCGGCGAAGCGCAACGTATTCGCTTAGCGACACAGATCGGCGCCGGCCTGATGGGCGTCTTATACATCCTCGACGAACCATCTATCGGCCTGCATCAGCGTGATAATGCCCGCCTTATTGAAACCCTTATTCACCTGCGCGATTTAGGGAATACGGTGCTTGTGGTTGAGCATGACGAGGAAACCATCCGTAGTGCCGACTACGTAATTGATATGGGTCCGCGTGCCGGAGAGCATGGAGGCGAAGTGGTAGCGGCGGGAACACCTGAGGAAATCGCGCAGGCGCCTAATTCGCTTACCGCAGCGTATCTGAATGGCACCCTCAGCATTCCCGTGCCCACAAAGCGGCGTCATCCCCGGCGGGGTTCTATTAAGCTTGTTGGTGCAGAAGAAAATAACCTCAAGAGGGTCAACGTTGAAGTGCCACTTGGCACCTTGACACTTGTTTGCGGTGTATCAGGGTCGGGTAAGAGTTCGCTTGTTACCGACACCCTTGCTCCTGCTTTGGCGAACCGTGTCAGTCATGCGCGGCGACGGAGTGGATTATTTAAAAAACTCCAGGGAACTGAACGGCTTGATAAGGTGGTCAACATCGACCAGAGTCCTATTGGCCGTACGCCACGTTCCAATCCGGCGACGTATGTGGGGCTTTGGGATGATATCCGCAAGCTTATGGCGTCTACGCAGGAAGCCAAGGCACGCGGCTACAACCCTGGGCGCTTCAGCTTCAATGTAGCTGGTGGGCGCTGTGAAGCGTGCAAAGGCGATGGCCAGGTAAAGATCGAAATGCACTTCTTGCCCGACATCTATGTTCCCTGCGAAGTATGTGCGGGCAAGCGCTACAACCGTGAGACCCTGCAAGTAACGTATCGCGGTAAAAACGTCTACGATATTCTTGAAATGACTGTTGACGAAGCACTTGAGTTCTTTGGCAGCATTCCATCGATCAAGCGCAAGTTGCAGACACTTCACGATGTTGGTCTTGGATATATCCGCCTTGGGCAGCCAGCGACGACGCTTTCTGGTGGCGAAGCGCAGCGCGTGAAGCTTTCAAGTGAATTGCAGCGCCAGCAAACTGGCAAGACATTCTATATTCTCGACGAACCGACAACGGGTCTGCATTTTGAGGATGTGCGACAGTTGCTTGTTGTTCTACAGCGTCTTGTTGATGCGGGGAACACCGTGTTGGTTATCGAACATAACCTCGATGTTATTAAATGTGCTGATCATATTATCGATATGGGTCCTGAAGGTGGCGCGCGGGGCGGTAGCGTTGTCGTGGCTGGTACACCTGAAAAAGTGGCGGCTTGCCCACAGAGCCATACCGGTCGTTTTCTTGCCCCGCTGCTTCACATCAATGCAGCCAGTGGTGATACGGGTAATACGCAATAAGGCGAAGTTATTCTTGACAAGAGGAGCGATGCATAAAGATAGCGAGAGTATCAATGAGCCACTTAATGCTCTGGGCTCACTCATTGGTTTTCGGTTTACATGCTTAGGTTTCAGGTTTTAGCTTGCCCGAGTAGCTTCTCAACATCGCACAAAAATCCCCCACTCTTCGTAAGCTGCTGAAGAATGGGGGATTATATATAGCGGCGTTGGTCTGATATCTTAGCTTCTGTCTGCTGTCACAGTCACTTCATACAACGAAGACTAACTACCATCGACAACAAACGTCAGTCGTCTGCCAGTGCATGAAGAATCTGAGACCATTAGTTAGACGAGACTCGTACAGCATGGCGTGATGTATTGTGCTTACACGATGCCCTGCGCCATCATGGCGTCGGCAACTTTGACAAAGCCGGCAATATTGGCCCCCATCATGTAATTGCCGTCATGTCCATAGGCACGTGCCGCATCATCGGCCGCGTGGTAGATACCCTTCATAATATTCTGCAGGCGTCCATCAACCTCTTCAAAGGTCCAGGCAAGTCGCTCAGAATTCTGGGACATTTCAAGACCTGAGGTGGCTACGCCACCAGCATTAGCGGCTTTACCAGGGAAGAATGCTATTCCAGCTTGTTGCAGCTTATTTGTTGCCTCAAGCGTTGTGGGCATATTGGCACCTTCAGCAACAATGGTGCAGCCATTAGCAATAAGCATATCCGCATCATCAGCAAGCAGTTCGTTTTGGGTGGCACACGGCAGAGCGATATCGCAAGGAATACTCCAGACACCGCGACCTTCGTGGTACTGTACGCCACTTATGCGATCAGCGTATTCTTTAATACGTCCACGCTCAACTTCTTTAATCTGCTTTACAAGGTCAAGATCAACGCCTTCGGGTGCATAGATCCAACCAGTTGAATCGGAGAGGGTTACAACGGTTGCACCAAGCTGGCTTGCTTTTTCTGCAGCATAGATGGCCACATTGCCCGAGCCAGAAATGCACACGGTCTTACCCGCAAAGCTGTCGTTTTTATTGTTGAGATGTTCTTCAACAAAGTACACCAGTCCATAGCCCGTTGCTTCAGTACGTGCGAGCGATCCGCCAAACGAAAGACCCTTGCCAGTAAGAACCCCCGACCATTCGTTGCGCAGGCGTTTGTACTGTCCAAACAGATACCCAACTTCACGCGCACCCGTGCCAATGTCACCAGCAGGAACATCAGTATCGGGACCGATGTGACGAAAGAGCTCGGTCATAAAGCTTTGGCAGAAGCGCATCACCTCAGCATCGGAGCGACCTTTCGGATTGAAGTCGCAGCCGCCCTTGCCACCGCCCATAGGCAGCGTGGTTAAACTATTTTTAAACACCTGTTCAAAACCGAGGAACTTCAGAATGGAAAGGTTAACCGATGGATGCAGGCGCAGCCCCCCTTTGTAGGGTCCTAAAGCGCTATTAAACTGTACGCGGAAACCACGATTTACCTGCACGTTACCGGCGTCATCAACCCATGGCACGCGAAACATAATAACCCGCTCGGGTTCAACAATGCGCTCGAGCAGGACAGCTTCTTGGAATTCAGGATGCGCTTCAATAACTGGCTCAAGCGAGGTAAGAACCTCAGTAACTGCCTGGATAAATTCCGGTTGTCCGGCATCTTTTGTTTTTACCTGGTCGATAACTGTCTGGACGTAACTCACAATGGTCTCCTTTAGCGAGGTTTAATGTGTGGTTAATAGTATCGTTCTGTATGCTGCGTGCTCTGTAGCGCTCGTGCTTTTAACCGTTACGAAACGTTATCAACTGAATGGTCAGCCTGCGAAGGCAGGCGAGAGCCATAAACGTAATAACGTCGGTGCCGTATACTGAAATACATGACTGATATCGATCATATCGAGCGCATCAAACGCGAGCTTGCAAGTGTACCGACCTTACCTGGCGTCTATCTGTGGAAAGACGAAGCAGGCCAGGTTATCTATGTCGGCAAGGCAAAGCAATTACGCGCGCGGATGCGTCAGTACGTTAATTTTCAAGATGACCGCGCGAAAATTCCGCTGCTCGTCGATCAGATACGTTCATTTGAATACATTGTGGTTGAAAATGAATACGAGAGTCTTGTTCTTGAAAAAAACCTGATCAACCAATACTCGCCCTTCTTCAATGCAGATTTCAAAGACGATAAGAGTTATCCCTTTATTGCATTAACAAAAGGGGACGTGTTTCCTGCTATCAAGTTTACCCGCGAAAAACACCGCGCGGATACGCTGTACTTTGGTCCGTATACCGATAGCCGCGCGGCGCGTAATCTCATCGATATCGTTCGGCGTATTGTCCCGCTATGTTCTGCCTCCTGTTCGCAATGGCGACAGATGAAGCGCATAATCGATCGTGATGGGTACGAGGCGTTTAAGAAAAACCCCATGAAGCCGTGTTTCGATTGCCATGTTGGATTGGCGCCGGGCGCCTGTTGCGGACGAATAACGCCCGAAGAATACGAGGAAAATCTTACCCGTGTCGCGCGTTTTTTACGGGGTTCACGCCGTGAATTCACTCGGGAACTTTCTCACGATATGCAAAAGGCTGCTGCTGATCTCGACTTTGAACGCGCCGGTCGCTTAAAGGCACGTCTTGACATCATACGGGGGCTTGAAGATAAACAGCACGCGGTGGTGTCCGATTCACTCAACGCCGATGTAATTGGAATATTTCGCGAAGAAACGATCACCGGTGTTCATGTGCTGATGGTGCGCGAAGGGCGTGTTATTAACGGCAACGAGTTTGTGCTCAACAAAGGAACAGACGTATCGGATGACGATTTGCTGCGCAATTTTCTCTTGCGGTACTACGACGTGGCAACATCTATTCCGCGTGAAATTATCTTAGAGAAGCTGCCTGACGACGCGGACACGATGGGTGATTGGCTTACTCGTAAACTTGCAAATAGTCATGGTGCACGAGTTCGTTTTGCCCAACCCGAACGTGGTGAAAAGCGTGAATTGCTCGATATGGCCACGACCAATGCGCGCCATACGCTTATGCGCTATATGGTGCGTACCAACTATGAAGATAAGCGCATTAACGAGGCGCTTCTCCAGCTGGAAAGCGCTCTGGCTCTGCCTGAGCCGCCGCTGCGTATTGAATGCTTCGATATATCGACGTTCCATGGTACGTATACAGTTGCCTCAATGGTGGTGTTTACCGATGGCCGCCCCGACAAGAGCCAGTATCGTCGTTTCAAAATAAAGGCCGATCTCGACGAGGCGAACGACTTTCTGTCAATGCAAGAAGTACTCGGGCGCCGGTATGCGCCCGAACGTATGGCTGACGAACGGTTTGGGCGAAAACCCGACCTGCTTATTCTTGACGGTGGCAAGCCACAACTGAGTGCTGCCATAGAGCAGCTTGGTTCGATGGGCGTGGACATTCCCTTGGCAGGCTTAGCGAAGCGTGACGAAGAACTGTTTGTCCCTTGGCAGGAATCTGGTCCTGTCGTGTTGCCGAGTGGTTCAGCATCGCTGTACCTGGTAAAACGAGTGCGTGACGAATCGCATCGTTTTGCGATTACGTTTCATCGGCAGCTGCGCGGCAAAGGTATGACAGCAAGCATTTTGGACGAAGTCGAGGGTATTGGTCCGGTGCGTAAAAAGGCTTTATTGCGCCACTTCAAGAGTTTCAAAAACTTGCGGCAAGCATCCTTAGAAGACCTCGAGGCATCACGTGTCCTACCAGTCGAGGTGGCACGCGAACTCTTTGCGGTGCTGGCACAGTATAATGATTTGAGAGAAGAAACGGATGCAGCAAACGCGACAACGAACAGGGATGTGCCACAATCATCCACCTCGCAAGCTGATGCGAGCATGTTGTCTTCCGTGGATGTTTCCGCAAACATGATTGATGATCCTTCCACCGAAAGCGAGGATTGATGAGCGACAGTGAAGACGCCCTGCCATCCCAGTCAAAGATGGATCACTCAATGAAAGCCAGTGCGGCACAAACCTACGCTGTGTTTGCAGGTGAGGGCACGCGTGTCGAGCAAAGTACTTCAGCAGCCAATAAAGCGGACGATCCACATGCAACCAACTGTGATCTTGTGATTATCACCGGTATGAGCGGCGCGGGACGCACTGAAGCCATGCATACCTTCGAGGACATGGGCTTTTTCTGCATTGATAATTTGCCACCGTCACTGCTACGTTCTTTGGTTAAGTCAGATAGCATTCCCGGTCAGGAAGGTTTACCGCGCCGCTTAGCCGTGGTGTGCGATGCACGTAATCGTTCGTTCTTTCACGAGCTTACCAGTGAATTAACGCTCCTGCGAAATGATGGCGTTTCTTACCGTATTATCTTTCTTGATTCATCCAATGATGCGCTGATTGCTCGTTATAAGGCGTCTCGCCGCCGACACCCTCTTTGTACGGATGCACGCATGACTATTGCGCAGGGCATTCGTGAGGAACGATCGCTTTTGCGCGAGCTGCGTACGGCTGCAGATCTTGTTATTGATACGACGAATTTACGTCCTATTGCGCTGCGACAGAAAATTACTGCTGCTTTTGGGGATGCAACCGATCACAACAAGATGAGCATCGTGGTGTATTCCTTTGGGTTTAAACATGGCTCGCCGCTCGATGCTGATATCGTCATTGACGTGCGCTTTTTACCGAATCCATATTATGATCCAGCGCTGCGTCCGTTGACGGGGCTTGACGAGGCAGTGCGTGATTTCATTATGCAACGAAGCGAAACAGAAGAGTTCCTTAAGCGGTGGTACGCTCTGCTCGATTGCGTTGTACCGGGCTATATTAAAGAAGGTAAACAGCAGCTGGCGATCGGCGTGGGATGCACGGGCGGCCAACATCGCAGTGTTGCGCTTGCGTGTGCAACGGGAGATTTTCTAACCAGCCGCGGCTATCAAGTACATGTATCACATCGCGATCTCGCGCGAGCTGAGGTCGCAGCAACAGGGAAGGAACGTGGTTAGCATGTCTTTCAGTGTGAAGCGTCCCTTCAAGCAAGATCCCTCGGCTACTGCTGCCTTCGCCGCATTGCGGGGTGCGCTGCCAAACGTCGGCCATGCACGTGCTTTTCGCACGGTGGTGATTGGTGGCGGAACCGGCGCTCCAGTGTCGATTAAGACCCTGCTTTCGTTGGGCGCCGAGACGTCCGCTGTGGTTGCAATGGCAGACGATGGGGGATCGACGGGTAAATTGCGCGCACAAGCTAACGTGACGCCACCTGGTGATATCAGAAAATGCCTAATTGCATTTGCTGAAGACACTGATGATGCGCTTACCCAAGCGTTTAAATACCGGTTTGAATTTGCTGATAATCACACCCTTGGCAACCTCATGCTTTCAGCCCTTGAACAGGCAAGCGGGTCGTTTCCTCAGGCAGTCCGTATCTGCGAGGGTCTTCTTCATGCAAAGGGCCATGTGTATCCATCCACGCTTGGCAATGTTGTGTTGGTGGGCGAAACAAAAGATGGCCGAGTTATCGAAGGTCAGGCATTACTTTCTCATTCACGGACCGCACTTGAGCGTGTCTGGTTGAAAGACCCGTCAACGGCACAGCCCTATCCCGAGGCTATTAAGGCCATTTGCGAAGCCGATCTTATCGTGCTTGGTCCGGGGTCGCTGTTTACGTCGATTATTCCCAATCTGCTTGTTCCTGGCGTGACCGAAGCTATTCGTGCTTCGCGTGGGAAAACGCTGTTTGTCTGTGGACTTGCCGATATGCAGGGCGAGACCTGGGGTCTTTCGGCCGAAGAACATGTGTCAGCGCTGCAGGCACATGGCATGGCTGGCCTGCTTGATTATGTTCTTATCAATACACCGCAGCCCTTGCGACCCGGTGGATACGAAGCAGGTAACTTTGCCTCAGAGGTAGAGGGCCCCACGATTGCTGGTGATCCGCATCGCTACAGCGAAGCGACGGGGCGTATTCGACCAGTTTCGATTAGTTTTGATTCGGTGCGCCGCATCCAAGAAACGGGACCAATGGTTATCACTCGCAATCTTGCCAACAGTCAAAACCCCACCTGGCATGATCCGCTGGCATTAAGTCGTGCATTTGCGGAGGTACTTAAACTATGTCGTTCACCGCAGATGTAAAAGAAGAACTTTCGCGCGTTGCGCCAACCTGTTCTCACTGCGAACAGGCAACACTTTCTGCACTCGTACGCATTGAAGGGTCCCTGGTGTTGTCGGGTGGGGGAAAGATGGCGCTTGAGGTTGATACCGACTCACCGCCAACCGCGCGTCTTATGGTGAAGCTTCTGCACGAATTATTTCACTTAAAAACTGAACTAACTGTCCGACGCAGTGTGTTGCACAAAACGCCAAATTACTTGATCGAAGTTCCCATGCAGGCGGCACTGCCTGATGCCCTGCGTGAATTGGGCATCATCTCTGAAACGGGGATACGTTCCGGCATTCCGTCTCAGCTTGTCGAGAAACGGTGCTGTGCTGCGGCATATTTGCGCGGCGCCTTTCTCGGTGGTGGTTTTATTGCCAGTCCGCGCGGAGATTTTCATTTTGAGATTGCTCTTGAAGCAAGTGATCTTGCCGATGATATCGCACGCCTTATGGAACGATCTGACATACCCGCCAAGATCATGCAGCGCCGGAATAACTTCATTGTCTATTTGAAGTCGGGTGCAGCCATATCGGCATTTCTCGCTTTAGCAGGTGCGCATCAAAGTGCCTTAGCTATGGAAAATGAACGCGTTATTAAGAGCGTGCGCAACGAAGTAAATCGGCGTGTAAATGCTGAACTTGCTAACCAACAAAAGGCAACCGACGCAAGTGCCGAACAGGTGCGCGCTATTCGGATTGTTGTAGGGCGCTATGGCATGGATGCACTGCCTCCTGCTTTGCAGGAATTTATTCGTTTGCGGGTGCAGCACCCCGATGCCACGCTCAAAGAGATTGGTCTTCTTGCCGATCCACCGCTCTCTAAGTCTGCCGTCTACCACCGCGTACGACGCATCGAGCAGCTTGCTGCTCAGATTTCGTAGCGGTAGGTTACACTAAGTGCGTGTGTGCTTTCAGTAGGGCATACATGCCGAAAACGCCTTATGAAAGGGGAATTCATGGCGACGAAGGTAGCTATCAATGGATTTGGCCGCATTGGACGATTGGTTTTTCGCGCGATGGCCAACGACCCAGACTTGGAAGTAGTGGCCGTCAATGACACCGGTGCGATCCCTGCGATTGCTCATCTTTTGAAGTACGATTCCATCCATGGACGCGCCTTTGATTCAGTTGAGGCAGTTGAGGATGGTTTCATTGTTGATGGCGGTGCTAAGGTGCGCGCTTTCTGCGACCGCAATCCCGCTCATCTACCCTGGCGCGAACTTGGCGTTGATATTGTTATTGAAGCAACTGGCGCCTTTCGCGATGGAAATACGGCGCGTACGCATATCGATGCGGGTGCAAAGAAAGTTCTTATTACCGCTCCCGCAAAGAACGAAGACATCACTATTGTGATGGGTGTAAACGACGAACTCTACGATCCAGCTGTTCATAATATCGTGAGTAATGCCTCGTGTACGACTAACTGTCTTGCCCCCATGGCCAAGGTACTTTTGAACAACTTCGGCATCAAACGCGGCTTCATGAATACGATTCATGCGTTTACCAGCGACCAAAAAATTCTTGATGCCACCCATAAAGATTTACGCCGAGCTCGTGCGGCGTCTCAGTCAATGATTCCCACCACTACCGGTGCTGCCCGCGCGGTTTCCCTTGTGCTACCTGAACTTGCGGGCCGTCTGGATGGTTTTGCCACGCGCGTGCCTGTTCCTGATGGTTCGATGGTTGACCTTACCTTTGAAACCGAACGCCCGGTAACTATTGAGTCCATTAACGCAGCAATGCGTGAAGCAGCAGAAGGCCCGCTCGCTGGTATTCTCAAGTACGAAACCGATCCGATTGTTTCGTGCGACATCGTGCATGACGATCATTCGTCGATTTTTGACGCGGGGCTGACTATGGTACTTGGTGGCGAGGGCACCTTGGCTAAGTGCATTGCCTGGTACGACAATGAATGGGGTTATTCTCAGCGCGTCAAGGATCTTGCACGGCTTATGCTTTAGGCTTAGCTTTTCCAAACAAGGAAAAGCCGATTGAATATCTTGCGCAGATGGGTCGAAACCGAAAAAGTTAAAACGACTATCGCATGACGACTTTTCTGCGCAGGTATTTCTACTATCCATTTTAGGTAAATCAGGTAAAGGAACCTCATGTCTACGATACAGTCACTCGAGGATGCGCCCCTAGCGGATAAGCGCATATTAGTACGTGTTGATTTCAACGTGCCACTTGAAGATGGCGTGGTGACCGACGACACGCGTATTCGTGCCGCACTTCCGACGATTGAATTCCTTGTTCGCGGTGGTGCACGAGTTATTTTGGCAAGCCACCTTGGTCGTCCAGCAGGGAAGGGCTACGAAGAAAAGTTTTCTCTGGCTCCTGTTGCTGGTGCGCTTCAAAAACTTATTGATGCACCCGTGCGTTTTGCTGAAGACATTACTGGTTCCCATGCTCGTGCATGTGCGACGGAGCTTGCACCTGGTGAAATTCTTCTGCTTGAAAACCTGCGTTTTGACGCGCGGGAAAAGGCCTGCGCGGATTCGTTCTGTAAAGAGCTTGCTGCCTTGGCTGATATCTATGTTAATGATGCGTTTGGAACAGCGCATCGTGCTCATGCATCAACTGCCGGGGTAGCCACCTTGCTTCCTTCCTATGCGGGTTTTCTTCTTCAGCGCGAGGTTGCTACGTTAACAAGTATGCTCGAAAACCCAGCGCGACCATTTACTGCGATTCTTGGTGGCTCGAAGGTATCCGACAAAGTTGGCGTTATCGATGCGCTCATTGGCAAAGCTGACACGATTATTATCGGCGGCGGTATGTGCTTTACCTTCTTGGCAGCCCAAGGATATTCAGTTGGCGCCAGTCTGAAAGAGGACGATTGGATCGCACGGGCAGCGCAGATGATAGAGGCTGCCCACAAAGCAGGAGTACAGTTGCTGCTTCCCTGCGATATTGTTGTGGCTGATCGTTTTGCTGCTGATGCCCAGACCGCTCTTGTTTCAGCTGATGCTATTCCCAACGGCATGATGGGGCTTGATATTGGTCCGCAAACAGCACAAAACTATGCGGCCGCGATTGCCGCTTCACGCACCGTATTTTGGAATGGCCCCATGGGTGTCTTTGAGATGGAGGCATTTGAGGCAGGTACAAAGGCGGTGGCTCTTGCACTTGCCGACGCCACTGATGCTGTCACTGTTATTGGTGGGGGCGATAGTGTCGCAGCCGTCAACAAGTTTAATCTCGCCGATAAAATGACCTTTATTTCCACTGGTGGCGGTGCCTCAATGGAATTGGTGCAAGGGTGCGCTCTTCCAGGTGTTGAAGCGCTCAAGAAGGAGATCTCATGACACGTAAGGTTATGCTGGCAGGCAATTGGAAAATGAATAAAAACTGGGCGGAAGCCGTTGTTCTTTCTCAAGCCATCAGCAATCAAAGCCGTGGATCGTGGGAGTCAATCGATATTGTACTCTGTTCGCCCGCCTGTGATCTTAAAGCGGTTTACTCCGTGCTTGAATTCGATCGATCTTCCATCAAGTTAGGTGCCCAAAATGTTCATTGGGAGCCATCCGGGGCTTTCACGGGTGAAATAAGCGTTGGCATGCTTTCGGAGATTGGCGTGGAGTACTGCATCGTTGGTCATTCCGAGCGGCGCACGCTCTTTGCTGAAACTGACGAAATGGTTAATCGAAAAGTACATGCCGTACTTAATGGCGGTCTTATTCCCATTGTTTGTGTTGGTGAATCGCTTGGTCTGCGCGATGCTGGTACCTATTTGGACTACATTCGCGCTCAGGTGTCCGCTGCATTGGCGGGTCTCGATGCCGAGCAGGTTGCACGCTTGGCTATTGCCTATGAACCCATTTGGGCTATTGGAACCGGACGTACCGCTACACCTGAAGCAGCTCAAGAAGTTTGTGCTGCCATACGAGCGCAAGTTGCACTTGATTTCACGGCCGAAACAGCCGATGCCATGCGTGTACTGTATGGCGGTTCAATGAAACCTGAAAATGCGCGCGGACTCCTTGCTGAAGCAGATATTGATGGGGGACTCGTAGGTGGTGCAAGCTTGAAGGCGGAATCGTTTGTGCAACTCATCGAAGAATGCCTAAGCTAACTTCTGTATACTCTTTCTCAAACAAAACGATGACGCAACGGATGTCATCAGTATGAAAGTGAATCGAGGAATTGCCATGCCCCAATCGTCACTGCATCTTCCTGCTGCTTTGATTATTTTGGATGGATTCGGTTTAGCGTCATCAGGTACGGGTAATGCCATTTCCCAGGCACATATCCCCGTACTCGACCATTTGCTTGCCGATTCGCCGTCTGTTCAACTTGAAGCATCAGGTGAAGCAGTTGGCCTACCAGCTGGTCAAATGGGCAACTCTGAGGTGGGACACCTCAACATAGGGGCAGGACGTGTCGTTCATCAGGAACTATCCCGCATTAATGAAGCGTGCCGAAGTGGCTCAATAGAAAGCAACGAAGTATTGCTTCGGGCTATGGAGACCTCCCGCACACGAGGATCAGTTCTCCATCTGATGGGACTTGTTTCTGATGGTGGTGTTCATTCCAGCATCGACCATCTGCTTGCCTTGATGAATATGGCAGCGCGCAATGGTGTGCAGCAGGTGTTTATTCATGCATTCCTCGATGGCCGCGATGTGCCGCCAAAAAGTGCTGAAGGATATCTTCGCCAGGTGTTGGATGCGTGTGAACAGCATACTGCCGCCGGCTTGCAGTATCAGATTGCAAGTATTTCAGGTCGCTATTATGCGATGGACCGCGACAACCGCTGGGATCGGGTGCAAGCGGCGTGGCAAGCAATTGCTCAAGCGCAACCAATTACAACAGCGACACCACTTGAATATCTTCATTCCTCGTATAACGACAAGGTAACTGACGAATTTGTAATACCTGTTTCCTTTACTGAGCGTCCTATGACCGACGATGATGCGGTTATCTTCTTTAACTTCCGGCCCGATCGCGCACGGCAGCTTACGCGCGCGTTTTGCGATCCAACTTTCGATGGGTTTACGGGCGCCAATTGCCACCCGACGTTTGTCTGCCTCACTGAATATGACCCACGTATTCCTGCTGACGTGGCTTTTCCGAAGGAACTTCCGCAGATGGTGCTTGCTGATGCCATTGCTGCTGCGGGACTGACGCAGTATCACATTGCTGAGACTGAAAAATATGCGCATGTCACTTTTTTCTTGAATGGTGGGCGTGAAGAGCCAAAAGAAGGGGAACAGCGCGTACTTATTCCTTCGCCGAAAGTGGCCACCTACGACCTTCAACCCGAAATGAGTGAAGAAGAAGTTTCAAGCACCTTAGCGCAGGCTATTGATAACGATGAGGCTGACTTCTATCTGGTCAATTTTGCTAACTGCGACATGGTTGGACATACTGGTTCGATTCCGGCGACCGTGCAAGCGGTTGAAGCAGTTGATCGTGGTGTCGGTCGTGTACTTGCGGCGCTCAAGCGTAAGCAGGGAGTTGCCCTTTTAACTGCCGATCATGGCAATGCCGACAAAATGCTTGCCGCCGATGGATCCCCGCATACTGCCCACACCACTGCGCCCGTGCCGCTGGTGCTGATTGATTATGCCGAAACTGGTTTTTCTTTTTCGCCGGATGCACAAGCGGGGAAGGGTGCGCTCTGCAATATTGCGCCGACTCTGCTTGATATGGCAGGTGTTTCAATTCCCTCAGAAATGACTGCTTCATCACTTGTTCGCAACTAGTTGCGTCATGTGTCTATTACGGTATAATTTCTGTTTTGCAGGCTTATTGCGGCCTGTCCGTTGAACCCGATTGGAAGAGTTTGCATTGAATCCGCTGCTTATCCTGGTTATTATTGCTCTCGTTGTTTCCGGCGCTGGCTTAATTGTCTTTATTATGCTTCATTCCGGAAAGGGAACTGGCATATCTGACGCCATTGCAAGTTCGTTGTATTCAACGAATACTGGCACGGGTATTATCGAGCGTAACCTCGATCGTATTACCATCGTATTTGCCGTGGTCTTTTTGCTGTCGCTTATCCTTCTGATGGTTCTCTATCCGCAGGGTACTATCAACAGTTAAAAACTTCTTTGCAATCCTACGGGCTTTTGGTAGACTACCAGCTGCTCGTTTGAGCTTATGTCGGAGTGGTGGAACGGCAGACACGCTAGCTTGAGGTGCTAGTGCCCATTTACCGGGTGTGCGGGTTCAAATCCCGCCTCCGACACCAGGTAACCAAAACCCAGGCTCTTTTGAGCTTGGGTTTTTGCTGTCTTGGACGATCCGGGGATATAGGCAGAAAAGTGTGTCTGTGGCTACTCACCACCATAGGGACACGGATCGCTTGCGTGTAGTTAGCTCCAGACCGCCGCAGTTCGACGGTAATGCGTTCTTGTACATCGACGTGTATCTGACCATATCGTTTCGATACAAGTGGAGCTAAATAAAAATAGTGGGTAGAGGGTTACAGTCAAAAATGTGCATCCTATAATCCCCGTGTATCTGACTATCTCGCTTCAATAAAAGCGCAGGTAAGGTGTGGAAGCGATGCTATCGCACTGCCTTATGAAGGAATTATGCCGCCAGGCAAGAGGGAAGACAGACAGCAAAATACCCCCTTGCGTCACTCGGTGAGTTACGTATAATTGTCTCTTGCGCACGCGGACATGGCTCAGTTGGTAGAGCACCACCTTGCCAAGGTGGGGGTCGCGGGTTCGAACCCCGTTGTCCGCTCCAGTGTTTAACCAGAGCCGACTGAATACAATTCGGTCGGCTCTTCTGTTGAAACAGGGTGTCACACGGCGACGTGGCCAAGTGGTAAGGCAGAGGCCTGCAAAGCCTTTATCCCCGGTTCGAATCCGGGCGTCGCCTCCAGCTTTTCGGTGCACCTGCGCAGCATTCTGAAAAGTCTCTTCCATTTCAAGAGGTCTTTGATAGAATGTCTTTCGCTGCATGGCAGCACATACGGGCGTTTAGCTCAGGGGGAGAGCGCTTCCCTGACACGGAAGAGGCCACAAGTTCAAATCTTGTAACGCCCACCATCGAAAACGCAGGCCAGGGGCTTAAAGCTTCTGGCCTGCTTTCGTACATGTGCATAAAATGTGCACTGAATACGGACAGAATTTGTTCGCTTAGGCTGCTTTAGCCAGTAAAAATCCGTCTACCGATTGTGGCAACCTCCGTTAAAACCCCTATACCTGGCGCAACGCTCTTGCCGTATGCTCATATACAGCTATAGCAGATAGCTCCACGTATCAGAGAATGTTTGAAGGGGTGACGCCCGTGGGTACGCCCGTATTTTTAATCGTGTTTCCGCTCATTGCGGCAGCTTTATTGCTTGTCGCACGTACCGAAATGCTTCGAGGGGCCATTGTGTATGGTGCCTCTGCGTTTATTGCAGCGGCATCACTGTGGTTGATTGCAACCAATATCGGTACGCCTGGCGTTTATTTCGAGGCCGAAGCACCTCTGGTTGATCTATTGCTTCCTCTCGTAAGCGTAGCGGTCTGTGCATGCATTATGGTCTATGCCGTTCGGTATAAGAATCGCTGGGCAGGTGTCTTGGCCATTATTCAGTTGGTTCTTTCACTCCTTTTTGAAGTGCCGCTGACAATTGCTTCAGACTCACACGTGCACTACAACCTGTACTTTGACTCACTGTCGCTGCTCATGGTGTTCATTATTGGCATCGTTGGATGCGGTATCTGCGTATACGCCCTTGGTTACATGAAGGACTTCCAAAAGCATCATGCCAATGACCCTGACCGTCGGCCAGTATTCTTTGCTCTCATGTTCCTTTTTCTTTCGGCCATGTATGCAATCGTATTTAGCAATAATCTTTCCTGGCTGTTTGCTGGTTGGGAAGTGACAACGGTTTGCTCGTTTTTGCTTATCGGTTACACAAAGACCGGAGAAGCACTACGGAGTGCGTTTCGCCAGATTATTATGAATCTTGCCGGCGGTATCGCATTTGTCTTGGCTCTTATGTGTAGTGTCCTGTTCTTTAATACCTTGTCACTTGCTGATTTCGTACAAGCTGCAGCGCTCTATCCAACCCTTGCTATCGTGCCAGTGACTTGCCTGGCATTCGCTGGTATCACAAAGGCAGCTCAAATGCCGTTTCACACCTGGCTTTTGGGCGCAATGGTGGCACCTACTCCCACCAGTGCCTTGCTGCACAGTTCAACGATGGTAAAAGCAGGCGTATTTATGCTTATTAAACTGGCGCCAGCATTTACCGTGTCAGTTATACCAGCAGCTATGACGATACTGGTTGGCGGTATTACATTCTGCCTTGCTTCGTTTATTGCTATCAGCCAGTCCAATGCCAAGCGGGTGCTTGCCTATTCGACAATTGCCAACCTCGGCCTTATTGTCGCCTGTGCTGGCGTTGGCACGCCCGAAGCAGTTTGGGCAGCCATCTTCCTCGTGCTGTTCCATGCTATTGCTAAATCGCTCTTGTTCCTTTGCGTGGGTACCGCTGAGCATCATATTGGCAGTCGTGATATTGAAGACGAAGATCTGCTATTTGAACGGTTGCCCCGTCTCAGTCGTCTTATGATGCTCGGTATCATGTGCATGTTTATTGCTCCCTTTGGCATGTTGGTATCAAAGTGGGCAGCACTCGTTTCGTTTATCGATTCAGGCCAAGTGGTTCTTCTTATCCTGCTTGCCTTTGGATCGGGTGCAACCTTTATGTTCTGGGCAAAATGGATGGGTAAGCTGGCTGGTATTGCTGCGCCCCAAGATTCGCTCGAAGGTTCCATCCATCGCAGTGAATGGATTGCTCTTGCCACGATGGCAGTGGTTCTGGTGCTCTGCTGCGCGCTCTTGCCCGTTATAAGTGACTATTTGGTTATGCCGTATCTTTGGACTATTTGGGGTCCAGCGGTCTTCACGAATGGTGGAAACGACATCCTCTGGATTACCGGCATTCTCTCGCTTGCGGTTGCCTGGATTATATTCGGGGGTCTTTCGCATCGAAATCCTAAGACGCGCCAAGCAAGTGTCTATCTGTCGGGTGTTGGTCTCAATAATACCCAACGCACCTTTACTAATTCGCTTTCACACGAAACAGCTTCGACGGCTCGCAACTGGTATCTCGAGGGTATTTTCGGTGAAACGCATATTGCTCCGATAGGGGAAATAGCTTGTACCATCATCATTATTGCCGCCTTTGCGATTGCTCTGGCTACACCCGCGTCACTGTTATAGGAGGATGACCATGAATACGTTTATCACAACGATACTGGGAACCCTTCTGTTTGCGTTGCTGGCACCGATTGTCGGTTGCCTTATTGCCGGAGTGGATCGTATTATCAGCGCTCGCATGCAGGGTCGTGTTGGCCCGCCGCTTTTGCAGCCCTACTGGGATGTGCGTAAGCTGCTTGAAAAAGAGCGTTTCAGCGTTAACAGCGTCGAGGGAACCTATGTAATAGCGTCGCTTGTTTTTGCGGTGCTTGCAGGTGGTATCTTCTTTTCGGGTGGTAACTTCCTGCTCTGTGTGTTTGTTATTACCCTATCGAGCCTCTTCTTTATTCTTGCGGCCTATTCAACCCGTTCGCCCTTTGCAGAAGCGGGCGCAGCGCGCGAAACCATGCAGGTTATGAGCTACGAGCCAATGGTGCTGCTTTGCGCGATGGCACTGTACTTAACCGCAGGGTCGTTTGATGTGGCTGATCTTCTGAGCTTGCGTCATCCCATCCTCTGCTTTACGTGGCCGGTATTTTTGGGTTTGCTGTTTGTGCTCACGATCAAGCTCCGTAAAAGCCCCTTTGATATTTCCAATAGCCACCATGCGCATCAAGAACTTGTTTCGGGTATTACCACCGAAATGAGTGGCCCGACCCTCGCGAAGGTCGAGGTTATGCACTGGTACGAAACGGTGCTGTTCATGGGCTGGGTTGGTATGTTTTTCCTCTATGCGAGCCCTGTTGGATGGATAGCCGCCATCGTCGCCGTTGTCGTCGTCTATCTTCTTGAAATCTGGATCGACAACAACTTTGCCCGCGTGAAGTGGCAATCGATGCTCAAATGGGCCTGGATTGTTGCTCTTATTGCGGGTGGTATTAACATCACCGTTTTGGCGTTTATGTAAGGAGGTGCAGCGATGTCGTTTGCGAGTAAATCGCCCTGGGTCATCCATTATGACGCGTCAAGCTGCAATGGATGCGATATAGAAGTATTGGCCGCGCTCTGCCCTGGCTTTGATGCTGAACGCTTCGGGGTTATTAATACTGGCAACCCAAAACACGCCGACATCCTGTTGGTAACGGGAAGTGTTAATGAGCGGAATATTAAGGTTGTTCAAGAGCTGTACAACCAGATGATAGAGCCAAAAGCCGTTGTTGCGTGCGGATGTTGTGCCTGCACCGGTGGGGTGTTCCACGATTGTTACAACGTTATTGGTGGAGTGGAAAACGCTGTTCCAGTTGACGTCTATGCACCGGGATGTGCCATTCGACCTGAAGCAATTATCGATGCGGTTGTTGAAGCGGTTGGCATACTTGAAGAAAAAGCTGCACTACTGAAAGCAGGGAAAGATCCAACAACACCTATGAAGTCGCATGACGCACAGAATGCGGTTGCCGTGCCTGTTGAAGAGGCCATTATGGCAGCAGCTGCGCACGATACAGAAGTTGGAGACGCCCAATGAAGCAGACGTTTGAAGATATAACTATCGACCAGATTGTTGATCTGGCCGCCCAGAAAAAGGAAGCCGGTGCTCGTGCAGTGCAGATACATTGCACGAATACTGAAGAAGGCGTATTGGTTACGTACACCTTTTGCCACGATGGGGTAGACGATGTCTACGAAAACTACCAGGTTCATGGCGTAACGCCTGATACGCCACTTCCGTCGCTTCAAGGTATGTATCTGGGGCTGTTCCCATTTGAAAACGAAGCGGTCGATCTATTCGGCCTTCGTGTTGAGGGTATGGTTCTCGATTTTGCGGGACGTTTCTATGATCTGGTAGAAAAGGCACCCATGACAGTCATTACCCCCGCTCAAAAAGCAGCTCGTGAAAAAGCGGCACGCTTAGCAAAGGCGAAAGAGGCACGTGCTGCTCGAGAAACTGCTTCGAAGGAAGGTGAATAGTTATGGGTAAGTCAACCGTTATACCTTTTGGTCCCCAACATCCCGTTTTACCCGAACCACTTCACCTCGATCTGGTAGTGGAAGATGAGACGGTTGTTGAAGCCATTCCTCAGATTGGGTTTATCCATCGTGGTCTTGAGCGTCTGACTGAAACCAAGGACTACAACCAGTTTATCTACGTCGCAGAACGTATCTGCGGTATCTGTGCCTTTGGTCATAGCATGGGATACGCCGAAACTATCGAGCATCTCATGGGCATCGAAGTGCCGCCACGTGCTCAGTATCTGCGCGTTATCATGCACGAGATGTCACGTATTCATTCTCATGTACTGTGGCTAGGTCTTGCCGCTGATGCATTCGGCTTTGAAAGTCTCTTCATGCATTGCTGGCGCCTGCGTGAGCGTGTGCTCGACCTGTTTGAAGCAATGACTGGTGGTCGTGTCATCTTTTCTGCAAACCTCGTCGGTGGCATGGTGCGCGATCAAGATGCTCAAATACTCGCTACAGTGAAAGAGAGACTTGAAGGTATCAAAGCTGACTATCAGCAGATCAGCGATACGTTCTTAAAAGATTCAAGCGTCAAAGGTCGCCTTGTGGGAGTTGGCTACATTTCTCCCGAAGATGCAGCCGCTTGGAGTATGACGGGTCCGTTTGCGCGCGCATCGGCTGTCAACAACGATGCCCGTTGTAAGGGGAGTGCTGCCTATGCGGCTCTTCCCAATTTCGAGCCGATCTTATCTCATGATGGCGACTGCTATGCACGGGTTGAAGTACGTATACGCGAAGTGTTGCAGAGTATCGATATCATTTGCCAGCTGATTGATACGATCCCTGCGGGTGAAGTGCTTACTAAGGTAAAGGGTTCACCCGCCGCAGGATCCCAGGCGTGTCATGCGCTTGAGCAGCCGCGCGGCGAATGCTACTACTATGCATCGGGTAACGGAACAAAGTTTCTCTCGCGCATGCGCATGCGCACACCAACGAGCGCTAACCTCGCTGGTATGGCCATGGCGCTTAAGGGTTGCGATTTGGCTGATGTAAATATGATTGTTCTTACCATCGATCCTTGCATCAGCTGTTCGGAAAGGTAGGCATGGTATGGGAAGCTTCAAATTGGGAAAAATGACGCTCCGTTCGTTGTTTACCAAACCTGAAACATTACTCTATCCAACAGAGGTCAAGCCGGCATATCTCAACCTCAAGGGTCATATTGCGAATCGTATCGACGAATGTATTCTCTGCGGTATGTGCCAGCGAGTATGCCCTTCGGACGCAATTGTGGTTGAAAAAAAGAATGGTACCTGGTCGATCGATCATTTTCGTTGCGTGCAATGCAGTGCCTGCGTTCGTGCGTGCCCGACATCTTCGCTTTCGATGGAGCCAGAGTATCAAAAACCTCTGCGCATGATGCATATTGAGCTGATGGAAAAACCAGAGGAATCCGCCGAAGAAAAAGCGGCAAAGGCTGCTGCAAAGAAGGCGAAAGTTGAAGCCGCTATGAAAGCGAAGCAACGCAATACAAGCACCGATTAATTTCGCTGTGCTTGCGCTAGAATGGCAGCTTAGGCGTGCAGTGGTACGCTGGAGTCGCTCTTCGAAGGAAACTACGTGCACCGGACGGATCAGCAGATACACGACACGCAAAAGGATGAATACGGTACCCCCGCGCAACCAACGGACCGTATTCTGACGCTTCCTAATCTTATTAGCTTCATACGGCTCTGTTTGATCCCGCTGTTCTTTGTTGTTCTTATTGGGGGACATGATGTCTCCGCTATGATTTTGTTTGCGCTTGCAGCCGGCACGGACTGGATTGATGGGCAGGTTGCACGTCGCACTCACAGCGTGAGTAAACTGGGTCGCATGCTTGATCCGGCTGTTGATAGACTGCTCATGATATTTGGTGTCTTGGGTGTTTTTCTGATTGGGCGCGTGCCACTTTGGATTATTGCGGTCATCGTCTGTCGTGACGCCGTAATGATGGCCGGGTATGCCTTGCTGCGTCGTCAATGGAACGTACACGTGGATGTTATCTATCCAGGAAAAGTAGCTACGACGTGCCTCTTTGTTGGATTTGCTGCCCTCATACTCAACTGGCCACAAATAGCTGGATTAGGTATGGTTGATGTTGCGTGGCTTCCTGGTTTTAACCATGAACTGGTGGGGTGGGGCATCTGGTTTGTGTATGCTGGCATGCTACTCGGCGTGTTTACCACCTCGTACTACGTTTACGCTGCCATCTCCAAAGTTCGTCAGGTACAGCAGAAAGCGAGTGTCTGATGCGGTTGCAAACATATCCATCGTCATTGCGTAACAAGCGCGGAACGCGTTTTATTCAGTGCGCGGGGGCTTTTCTGATAGCGGGGATACTTTCCTGCACGCTTGTATTTCCCACGGGAGCACTCGCTGATGTTCGCAAGAGCGATATCGTCATTGGTCAAACTGTTAGTGCCCGTAGCCTTGCTCTTTCCCGCTGTCCTAATATTGATGCTGAACACGCGATTGTTGTTGGCTCAGATGGAACCACCTATTTTGAGCGCGATGCTGATACCCGCGTTCATATTGCCAGTATTACAAAGGTTATGACAGCCGTAACCGCCATTGATTCCGTGCCACTTGACACAACCATTACGGTAAGCTCCCAAGCCGCTCGTATTGGCGAATCAACAGCCGCCCTGCAGGAAGGGGATACCATGCCTCTTTCTGAAGCGCTCAAAGCATTGCTGTGGCCTTCGGGAAACGATGCTGCGTGGGCTATTGCTGAATCAATTGGCGGCATGATGCTGACATCGTCAAATAAAGATGCTTCGGATAGCAGCGCTTGCGTACAGGCTTTCGTTGATGCCATGAACGCGAAGTCCGCCGATTTGGGCATGAACGATTCAATTTGGTCAAACCCACACGGTCTCGATGATGGTTCGTGGTCAGGTGACTTTGGCAGTACCGCGCGCGATATATCAAAGCTTATCGAATATGCCATGAGCAAAGATGCTATCCGTTCGATTACAAGCACCGATGGGGGAACCTGCAAGGTATTGCGTAATGGGGAACAGGTTTCCCTTTCGCTTGACAGCACCGATGAACTTTTAGGCAGTTATGAGGGTACGATTGGGGTTAAGACAGGTTTTACCGATTCGGCTGGCGAATGCTTTGCTGGAGCGGTAGAAACTTCTGATATCACGCTCTATTCGGTGGTACTTGATTCGACAAGCGAAAAGCAGCGTTTTACTGATACGCGCACGCTCTGGGATTGGGTTTTTAACCATCGAATTAATTATTCATTAGCTCATACCGAAAACACGACTGTTGATGCTTCGGGCACTACCGTACCGCTTGCTGCTTCAGTAGCCCTGGGTGCCTGGACTGATAAAACTGTTGATGCAACATTTAGCGATGCGTCGGCTGAGGTAATGGTCTGCGATCTTGAAGGCAATGTCAGTCAGCAAGCAACCTGGTTTGTGCCCAACGGAGCCGTAAAAGCTGGCGATATCGTTGGGCGTATTGACTACTATCAGCACAACACGCTTATTGCAACTGAAAACCTGGTGGCTACGCAGAGTGTTGATGCTCCTGACTTTTTTACGGGCATCGGCATCTGGTGGCAGCGCTTCATCTCTGGTTTCTCGGGAGAATCCGCTGTAGCGCAAAGCATTCTGTACAATGAAACTCCAAAGATAGATGACCGTGTACTGCAAAAGGCAGCTTAGGTCTACCAACAACGAGAAAGAGCCACTATGGAAACCTGCCCGGTATGTAATAGCCCCCTGGAACCTGGCGCCGCAGCGTGCCCCTCTTGTGGTTTTAAGCTTTCGGGAGCTACTCAGCGCTTTAAGCCCATCGCGTTAAACGAGACAATCAGCGCTCCTCTTTCTCCTGCGCGCCCTTCAACATTAACGGTTTTACGTGGTCCCCAAAACCAGGGAACAGCCTATCGGCTTGGTACCAACAAGATGAACGTGGGTCGATCGCCTCAGTGTGATATTTTTCTTAACGATATGACGGTATCTCGTGCACATGCACTTATTGAAGCTACGCCTGATGGTTATCGCATCACCGATGATGGAAGTTTTAACGGCGTGTGGATCAATAATGAAAGTATTTCTGAAGCGATACTGCATGATGGTGATGTCGTACAGATTGGTGCCTTCTGCCTGCGCTTTAGCGAATAAGATTGTGCTGGCATGACATTTGATGCCGCTAAATCTGCTTCGCCGACAGTACCCGTTGTTGGTCGTTTTGCTCCTTCACCATCAGGGCAGTTGCATGCTGGCAATATCTTTTCTGCGCTCATTGCGTGGCTTGTTGCACGTCAAGCAAACGGGTGCATTGTTTTACGTATTGAAGATCTTGATCCGGCTCGCTGTCGAGCTGAATATGCGCGCGACATTATGCGTGATTTCAAGAAGTTGGGTTTTGATTGGGATGAAGGACCACTCTTTCAGAGCACCCGCACTCAGGCTTATCAAGAAGCTTTTGACCAGCTTCGACAAAGGGGGCTGCTCTATCCTTGTTTTTGCAGCCGGGCCGATATACATGCGGCATCAGCCCCTCATGGTGGAAGCGTTGTCTATGCCGGCACCTGTCGCAATCTTGCACCCGACGTTGTTGCCAGGCGCGTACACGAGCTTGCAGAAATTGGCCGGCAGCCAGCTTGGCGCGTGATGGTACCTGACACGGTTGTTTCTTTTACCGATCGTATGCAGGGTGTGAGTACTCAAAATCTCAAAGATACCTGTGGTGATTTTATTGTCCGACGTGCCGACGGGGTATTTGCCTATCAGCTTGCGGTGGTAATAGACGATGCGGCACAAGGAGTTACCTCGGTTGTCCGTGGTGTTGACCTGCTCGAAAGCGCTGCGCGACAACAGTATCTGCAGGACCTTCTGGGTCTTCCACACCCGGCCTATGCGCACGTGCCACTTTTGGTGAATGCCACTGGACGACGTCTGTCAAAACGCGATCAGGATGCTTCACTCAAACGTATGTTAGAAACCTACCGTTTTCCAGAGGCGCTAATCGGGCATCTATCCTATTTAGCGGGAATTATCGATACTGATGAGGCAGTTACTCCACAAGAACTTATTGCTGTCGCAAATCTTGATCGACTGCGGGGTGTTTCGCATATCACGTTTTCTTAAGGTTGCTGAGTTACTGTCGTTAGCTCGCACGGCATTCAATGAGACGGGCTGATGCATAGTACTCAATGAGGTGCTCTGTTTACTGGCTGGATGAAGGCTGGTGATGCGCCCATGGCACTCATCGACCTCGATGAACCCTGCGTCAGGTAAAATAAATTCCTAAGATGCGAAATCACACTATGAATCTATCGCATGGCCGATACTATACACATAGGCAGATCAAAAGGAGTATCGTTTCTATGAAGCTGTTCTTGACATCCTACCTAGCAGGCACGAAGGGCCTTGCCGAAAAGTTTCTCTCGGAGGAGCAGCCTGTGGAAATCGTGTTCATCCCCACCGCTGCCAACGTGGAGGAATACCGAGGTTATGTCGACGAAGGGGCAGCAGTACTTCGGGAAATGGGTTACGCCCTACGAACCCTCGACGTGGCTGCAGTCACACGCGATGAGGCTGCCCATACTATTGCAAGCTGCGAATGCCTGTGCATATCCGGTGGTAATACGTTCTTCCTCCTACAAGAACTGAAAAGAAACGGGCTTATTGACCTTATTGCGAAAAAGGTTCGCAAGGGCATGCTCTATATCGGGGAATCCGCCGGCGCGATAATCGCTTGCCCAGACATTGAGTACAACCAAATTATGGACGATAGGGCGGTAGCCCCCGAACTCAACGACTGCATCGGTATGGGGCTCGTCGATTGGTACGTGCTGCCCCATAACGGCGAGTTTCCTTTCGTCGAGACGACCGCTGAGACGATCAGAATCTACGGCGACAAGCTTGATCTGGTTCCACTAAACAACTCTCAGGCGGCCGTTGTCAGCGATAACAACTTCTGCGTGATGACAGAGAACTAGCGCAACGCGTGTTACGTGCGTGAAAAAGTACAGCCTCTAAACAAGAGGGAAGAACGACACGGGAAGTGTATAGGCCAAAAGTCCTGCCGCATAGAAGGCAGCAAGAGCAATATTAAGGCTTGTACACTGGGCAAATGCACCTGCGCGACTTGATGGAATAAGCGGATTTGCAATAAGGGCACGTCCAATTGGATGCACAGCAACAAGCATGAAAGGGAGCACAATCCAGCCACCGCCACCATGCATAATAACAAGTAAACAGACAAGTACGATCCACGTATAAATGATGCCGTGGTACAGCGAGCGGGCATTCTTGCGACCAAGTAGAACCGGCAGCGTCTGCCGGTGTGCTGTTATATCTTTTTCGATATCGCAGGTATTGTTTGTCAGCATGATCAAAGCAATGCCAAGCATAACCGGCAGCGACCATATCAGAACCGTGCCATCAAAAACACCCGTCAGTGCCTGATAGGAAGCGAGAGTAATCAGTCCACCCATCGTAAAACCACTCACAACTTCACCAAGCGGTAAGTAGGATATCGGTGTTTTACTCCCTGAATAGAGGAATATGATTACCACTCCAATAAGGGCGATGATCAGGGGAATAATTCCTGCGTACCAGATAACGTACAGACCAAGCAGAAAGGCACACACAATCAAAGCAATGGCATAGGTACGCGCCTGTGTCGGATTAACGTTGTTGTATACCAACACCGCATCGGTGGGGTCATCTTGATTTTCTCGCGTATCGGTGCCTTTTACATAATCGAAATAGTCGTTGATAGTATTGACTGCCGATTGCAGCAGTATGCTAATCACGAGCAACACACAAGCCATAAAGCCCGAAAGCGCGTGGCCATCAAGTGTTTGGAATGAAAGAGCACAAGCAATAAGTACCGGTGCGATAGAAGCCGGCCAGGTATGAGGTGCTGCCAATTGCAACATAAGACGCGGTGTGAGCGCAGAAAAATGCTCACGATTTGCGGAGGAGTTACTGCTGGGGTTCATAAAAGCGCTTCGGTATGTCTGCTTGCTGGTGGCTAAAGAATGCGGTAGCTGACGGTGCGCAGGCCCCAAGCCTGGCAGGTGCTTGCACCAAAAGACTTAAACACACCTGGCTGCAAATCAAGCGCACGGCTACCGTTACCCATACCACCACAGTCATTGATAGTTGCTAGAACGGTTTTGCCACCATATTTAATTTCGACAGTATGCCCGAATAGCGAACGGTAACCCGGAAGCGACATCGGAACTGCAACACCCATTGAATTATCGTCGCAGCGGGCTCCCGTGGCGGTTGTGCCAGGGTTAGGGGTAGACGGGTCTGATGATCCACCGTACGCCGAAGCAATGCCCGTTTTCCATCCCGCAGTCGAATCATCACTCGTGTTGTTGTTCGGTGTTGGTGTCGGAGTAGGGGTAGGAGAGGGAGAGGGTGACGAATTTGAATTCGAGTTTGAATTATTCGTACTGTCGTTGCTGAACGTATTCCATGAAGGGTCAAACGAAGTCGTTGTCTCTTCTTGAGTTGTGGTATTACCAAGCGATTCTGATGCGGCAGCTAAAGCTGCAAGGCGAGAAGCCTGTTCACCTTGTGCATTTGTCAACTGAGACTGAGCATTTTCAACAAGGGTTTGAGCTTCAGTACGACGTTCTTCAAGTTCAGCAAGCTTTGCGTCTTGAGCATCCTTCTGAGCATTCAGTTCACTGATGAGCTGGTTATATTGCTCAACGCGTTCTTTCTGTTCCGCAATAAGATCAGCCTTTTGCTGCATAACTGCATCAAAGTACGTGACTTGCCGCAGTAAGTCGTCGAATGAAGTCGCATTTAAAAGCAACGAAAGCATAAGCGATGAATCGGATGCGCGATACTGCGAGAGTGCCACTAATCCCAGTTCATCACGACCTTCATTTACCGCCTGCTGAGCTTGCGAGGCGGCAGCGGCTGTTTCATCAATACGCGTCTGCATTGATTCTGCTTCAGCTTCAGTGGCGTGATAATCAGCAACAATTGCTTCCATCTGTGCCTCGGCCGCAGAAAGTTGAGACTGTGCTTGATCAACCGCATCCTGCATATCGTCAGCAACAGCGCTCGAAGGAAAAACGAGCAATGCGATAAAAAGGCCGATAACAGATAGAACACCTAAGGTGCGGATACTCGTACCAAAAAACGGCAGATGAGAGCGCTTCGAGGCGCGATGCAAAATATCCATGCGGACTAGTTTACCCCAAGAAAGGGCTCCACTACTGCTTTTTCACAAGCGACCCATCTGGAAGTTTAAGGAAACACACCGGTACAGCTTATAATTTGCTACTCTGGTGAGGGCCTCTTTGCGGTGCGCAGTATGCACATAAACGCGAGAAGAAAAGGTATGCCGCACGATGATGGTATATCTCCGCTTTATGATGTACACCATGTTGAAAGAAGCTACTACCTGCCGCCATGAAAGGCAACGTCAAAAGAAGAGCAAGGAGCTCACATGGAAACTATTCTAGTCACTGGCGGAACAGGCTTTATTGGAAGTCATACCTGCGTCGAGCTAATTGAAGCTGGTTACGATGTCGTCGTTTTTGATAATCTCGTAAATTCAAAAGCTGAGTCACTTAATCGTATTGAGCAGATTACTGGTGTGCGCCCGCGGTTTTACCAGATAGATATGCGTGATCGAGCTGGTCTTGAAAACCTTTTTGAGCAAGAAAACATTTCGGCAGTTATTCATTTTGCTGGACTAAAAGCAGTCGGTGAAAGCGTTTCGCTGCCCTGGGAGTATTACGAAAACAATATTACCGGTTCCTTAATACTGTTGGATGTCATGCGGTCGCATGGGGTAAAGAATCTCATTTTCAGTTCGTCGGCAACTGTGTATGGGGACCCAGCATTTGTGCCGATTACTGAAGACTGCCCGCTTGGTGAGGTCACGAATCCGTACGGCCAGACAAAAAAGATGCTTGAGCAGATTTTGCGGGATCTACAGCGTGCTGATGACGAGTGGAATATTACGCTTTTGCGGTACTTTAACCCTATTGGTGCGCATGAGAGTGGATTGATGGGCGAAGACCCTAATGGCATACCGAACAACCTTATGCCATATATCACCCAGGTGGCTTCTGGCAAGCTCGAACGGCTTGGCGTGTTTGGCGACGATTATGACACGCCTGATGGAACTGGTGTCCGCGACTACATTCATGTGGTCGATCTGGCACGCGGTCATGTCAGTACACTGGCGGCCACAAAAGGGAAACCTGGTATCCATGTTTGGAATCTTGGCACGGGACGTGGCTACAGTGTTCTTGAAGTGGTTCATGCCTTCGAACAGGCGACGGGTAAAAAGGTTCCCTATGCCATCTTACCTCGTCGTGCTGGCGATGTGGCAGAATGCTACTCAAGCGCTGATGCGGCAAAACGTGATTTGGGCTGGGAAGCGAAGTTTGACATCGAAGACATGTGTCGCGACGCCTGGCGCTGGCAGATGATGAATCCCAACGGATACGAAGAATAACATTCGTTGCCTATACGCATGCTGAAAGAGGCCAACATGAATGAAATCAAGTGTGAAGCGCTCCGATGGCGCGAGTGTGCTAAGGATAGCGACATTATCCGTGAACTTGATGAACTGCTTGATGGTACTCATGATCAAGCACTTGCTGACGCGTTTTTCCAAAATCTTTCGTTTGGTACGGCAGGCTTACGCGGCATTATTGGCGCTGGAACCAATCGCATGAATATCTATACGGTGGGTAAAGCGACCCAAGGGCTGGCGAATTACCTCAATGCAACGGTTAAAGATGCGACACCCTGTGTCGTTATCGCTCGTGACAGCCGTCTAAAAGGGGAGCTTTTCGCGCGCCGTGCCGCTTGCGTACTGGCAGCAAATGGCATTGCCGTGCGTATGTTTCCACGTATTGAACCAGTACCTGCTTTAAGCTATGCCGTGCGCTTTTTAGAGGCAACAGCAGGTATTGTGCTGACGGCAAGCCATAATCCTGCTCCCTACAATGGATATAAGGTCTATGGCGCTGATGGCTGTCAGATGACAAGCGATACGTCTGCAGAAATTTCTGCCGCTATCGATCACATTGATGCATTTGACGACGTACAAGACGGCAACTTAGACGATTTCGTTTCGCAAGGCCTGATAACGTTTGTTCCTGATGCAGTACTTGATAACTTTCTTGATGCAACACTCGCAGCACGTATGTCTGATCCAATTTCGCCTGAAAATCCTTCAACCTTACGTGTAACCTATACACCGCTCTGCGGTTCTGGTTTGGAATTGGTGAGTAAGGTATTCGATCGTCTTGACATTGACGACGTACACATTGTGCCCGAACAGCGCAATCCCGATGGCACTTTTCCAACCTGTCCATATCCAAATCCCGAAGTGCGCCAAGCCCTCGAAATGGGCATTGCGCTTGCCCGTCAAACTGGTTCGGATCTCCTTTTAGCGACCGATCCAGATGCCGATAGAGTTGGAGTTGCCTGTCGAGGTAAAAACAACGATTATGACCTCATTTCAGGGAATGAAATGGGTGTTCTTCTGTTTGACTATCTCTGTCGAGCGCGTAAAGAAGCGGGTATCCTTCCCGAAAAGCCAGTTGTTGTCAGTACTATCGTATCAACTGCGCTACTCGATGCTATTGCTGCCGATTATGGTGCAACAGTCATTCGGACACTGACCGGATTCAAATATATTGGCACCGTGATGAATCGCCTTGAGGCTGTGGACGAATTAGATCGCTTCATACTTGGTTTTGAAGAGAGTTATGGCTACCTTGGCACGCAGTTAGTGCGTGATAAAGATGCGGTTTCTACCTGCATGTTTATCTGTCAGATGGCACAATTCTGGAAGGGGAGAGGGAAGAGCCTTTCAGAAGCGCTGGAATCGTTGTATCAACGTTATGGGTTCTACGAAAATCGCACCATCAGCATTGCGTTTGAAGGTGCTGCCGGTGCTCAGGAAATGGCACAACTGATTGAACGTTTGCGATCACATCCCTTCAAAAATATTGCCACGTGGCCAGTGAGGGAATACATCGATTATCAGCAGGGGGTTGCCGATCTTCCACAGGCTGATGTGCTTGAATTTCGTATTGATGAAGGGTGTAAGGTCATTATCCGACCTAGTGGTACCGAACCAAAAATAAAGGCGTATCTGTTTGGTAAGGCTTCGTCACAATCTGAAGCGCTTACTCTACTCGATACACTTGAAGGTGCGATTCGTCAGGTCCTTCAGTGAGCACAGCACCGAACACAACGCACACATCCGCTCTTAAGGAACAAGTGCGTGTCATTCTCGCTCAAAGTTCCTGCACACGCGTACACGATGGGTGGGTATCAGGCGAAGAACTTGCTGCATCATGCCAGGTTACTCGAGCGGCTGTTTGGAAGGCCATTAAACTGCTTGAAGCAGAAGGTCTTACAATTGAAGCAGTTCGCAATAGAGGTTATCGACTTGCTAACCCCTGTGACCTTATGACAAAAGACGGTATTGTCGGGTTACTTGATCCACACAGCACGACGCAGACACAGCTACACGTACTCCAGCAGACAACAAGCACCAATGATGATGCCCGAAAACTTGCAGAGGCAGGAGCGGCACCTTTTACCTGTGTTATAGCTGCCAAACAAACAGCTGGTCGTGGCAGGAGAGGGCGCCCGTTCTTTTCCCTGGGAGATGCGGGTGTCTATCTGAGTCTCGTATTGCGTCCAAACTGTCCGCTTGATCAAGCGGGCTTTATCACGGCTGCGGCAGCTGTTGCCGTTTGTAGAGCTATTGATTCAGTGAATGGATTGCCTGATCAGCCCCAAATAAAATGGGTAAATGACATTTATCTTGGACAGAAAAAGGTTTGCGGTATTCTTACCGAGGCGGTTTCTGACCTTGAAAGTGGCAGTCTTACGTTTGCGATTGTCGGCATTGGCATCAATGCGTACGAACCTCTTGGTGGGTTTCCATTAGCCTATAGCAATCGTGCTGGTGCGCTATGGCAACAAGTTCGCTGGCAAGGACGTAATACGCTAGCTGCAACGCTTATCAAAGAGCTTGTTGCTCTTTATCAGATGGACGATTTATCTGCGATTGTTGATGAGTACCGACAACGTTCATTTCTTGTAGGGCATGAGGTTACCGTTGTTAGTGGAGTACATGATGGGAAAGTCGCACACGTCATTGATATTGATGCCGACCTTCGGTTATGTTTGCGTTTTAGCGACGGATCAATTGATCGACTTGCTTCTGGTGAAGTAAGTATCAGACCGCATTTTCCAGAGTCTGTATAAGTTGATCAATACACTTCATACGCAACAACAGAACCAGCAGCGCATGCTGTCAAAGCGATGTCTACCTAATCTATTGCGGAATGTCTGCCAACTGGCTTAGTTTAAACGGCCATATCCAACGTCTACGAACTAAAGAATATGCGAGCTATATAACAACAGAGAAGGATGTCTCGCAGCGGTATAGGGTATTACTACCATACGCTATATCTCACTAGTAGGTGCTCTGTCCAAATTCAATATCTCATTCTTTAGTTTACATAACATATATTATCAATTATTTAAGTAACGTCATGCTAACGCTATTACTCATACGGATGCTAAGTCTTTTACGTAAGAATTTTATTGTCTATCCGTGCTTGCGTTAAACGTTTAAATTGCTTGTACGTTTTATTGCTCGTTAGCTATCAGTTCAACGTGCAAAATTATTTCTACGCTATCTCGCTGTCTGGTGTTGTTTAAGCCATGACCACTGCTTATTGGAACGCCTTCGGATTTCAAAGGCTACTGTTTTCATCTATACACTCAGAGAACCGGTTTTGTTCTACAAAGACACGTATAAGCCAATATCGGTTCATAAAACAGCGGATATGGCGCAGATTAACGTAATTAATGGATTAAAAATAGCTTTTGAACTGGTTATACGCATTCTAAGCCGTTTTAAGGCCTACTTTTACACTTTTATGATACTCAGTTAGTCTAATTGAGGCCACTACTACCAAATCCACCCGTCCCGCGTTCAGTTTCATCGAGTTCGTCTGTCTCGATAATTGTTGGAGACTCAACTTTCATGATAACCAACTGAGCGATGCGATCTCCAACCTGTATGTTAATTGGTGTATGAGGATCAAGATTGATAGCGATACACTTCAGTTCACCACGATAGCCGCTATCAATAAGTCCGGGCGTATTAACTAGTGACAAACCATGTTTAATGGCGGATCCACTTCGTGGAAGAACAAAACCGGCATACCCATGAGGTATTGCAACAGCAAGTCCTGTTGGGATAAGAGCTCGTTCGAATGGTTGAAGTGTAAGCGGAGCTGAAGCGCGCAAATCGATACCAGCATCACCGGCATACGCAGCATGCGGTATAACAGCTTCGGCCGTTAACTTTTTAATCGGCAAAGGGATTTGAGTGGTATCCATAAACTAGAGACCTTTCAAGGCTTTAGCAAACTCATCGACCGTTTTGAAATCTTTATACACGCTTGCAAATCTGATGTAAGCAACCTCATCAAGATCAGCAAGACGCGCAAGAACCATATCGCCAAGTTCTTTTGACTGGATTTCAGTGCGATTGCTGTTACGCAATTCTGCTTCGAGGTCATCAACAAGATCATTTACCTGTTCAGGGGCAATATGACGCTTCGCGCAAGCAATATACACACCATGAAGAATTTTATCGCGATGATATACCTCAGATGAGCCATCGGACTTCAAAACGATAAGGGGATTTTCACCGAGCCGTTCGTAGGTAGTAAAACGACGACCACATGAAAGGCATTCGCGACGACGGCGTATAGAAGCCCCATCCTCTGAAGGTCGAGAATCAACTACTTTTGAATCAGTGTTTCCACATGAAGGGCAACGCATGTCAGTCCTCTCGGTTTGTGAGACGGCATGCATTATAACATCACGTTTATGCGAGCTGATACAACTGGTTAGATATGATTTGCTGTACTTAGAGAATAGCAATCAGTGCACCAGCGGCAATAAGAACATAGACCGCAGCGGCACCAACATTTGTGAACAATGACGGTTTTTCACGATAGCCATAGCCACTTAAATCATGCTTCTTAATATCGGCGGCGATATCGCTTGTCCGAACGAAGTCAACAGCCTGATAAAAAAGACGCTGGGTGGTATCGATAAAGCGCATAACTTTGCTGTATAAAATGTCAGATATGGCTGGTTCATACAACTGTTCTGCTTGCGCAAATGTGCGCTGTGCCTGGGCGAAATCGATAACGGATACCGTCGGTGCTTTATGAGCAGCAACCAGTGCTGAGGAACCCATCACTCGGTAGTCACGCTGTGATCCGTTCATTTTCGCTCCTTCTGACTTGATAAGAACTTCTGTTCGTGTATACTCTAAATCGAACAAAAGTTCTTGTCAATGAAAAATCAAACATTTGTTCGTAAAAAGGAAATGAACATGAACGATCTGACAAAACGCCAGCAACAGGTACTTTCTTGCATTGAAGAATTTATTGAAGAAAAGGGATACGGTCCAACCGTGCGCGAGGTCTGCAATAAATTAGGCCTGCGCTCCCCTTCTACCGTTCATGTGCATCTTCGTGCTCTCGAAGAAAAGGGGCTTATTAATCGTGATCCGCTGAAATCGCGCTCTATTACCCTCACAGGTGCTGCTGCGGAATCTATGGGACAACCTTCTGCGCTGGTCGACACCCCCTACAACGTTGTTACGTTGCCCTTAGTGGGCGATGTAGCTGCAGGAGAACCGATACTAGCTGAAGAAAACATTACCGATCATATTTCACTTCCAACGGAAATTGTCGGCGATGCTGCTTCATTTCTTCTTTCCGTTCACGGCGAATCAATGATTGAAGCCGGTATCAATGACGGCGATTATCTTGTAGTAAAGGAACAACCCACCGCAGTAAATGGCGAAATTGTTGTTGCACTTATCGATGACGGCGCCACCGTTAAACGCTTCTATCGCGAGGCAGACCATATACGGCTTCAGCCTGAAAATTCATCGATGGAACCGATTATTGTTCGGGATTGCACGATTGTCGGCAAGGTTGTGGCACTCTTCAGACCGATACGCTAAGCGAGCCCCTACCCTACAAGTTTTCAAGAAAATAGATACAAGACGCGTATCCAACTAGTGCCCCATCAAAAGGGTGTATTTACGTGCAATACAAAGTTAAATTGATACCCGTATTCCTCAGGGAAAGAATGGGTATCTCCTTTTGCTGCATCGATTATTTATTTGGTAGACAAACCACAGCATAGAACAACTTTTCAGATGCCTACATAGCATATGAAACGTTCCTTTATCGAAAGTGAACATCTCTATACCGTACAGATAGCAAGTGCCTGGGCAAGTATGTCTGACACAGCTCTATTAGTACCATCAATCCAATGAATGCGCGTGTCTTTGCGAAACCAGGTGCGTTGCCGTTTGGCATATTGCTTTGTCGCTGTTTTAATCTTTTCAATAGCCTCATCAAGCGTACAGAGTCCATCAAGAAAGGCCACTATTTCTTTATAGCCAATTGCCTGAGGAGCAGTAATACCACTGCGAAAACCGGCATCAAGCAGCCCAGACACCTCATCAACAAGACCTGCTTCTATCATCGTATCGACCCGCTGATCAATGCGCTGTCGCAGAACATCAGGATCAATAGCAATACCAATATGGGTTGCTGTATAAAATTCATCAATGGTTGCAAGTTTTTGCCGCTGATACGCATACGACGTACCCTGATCAAGCAATTCAAATGCGCGGATAACGCGCTTTGTATCATGTGGATGAATGACCCGCGCCGAATCGGGATCGCGCACAAAAAGACGTTGCCACAATGCTTGACTGCCTTCTGCCTGCCATAGCGCCAGATACGTATCACGTATTGGATTATTAACTTGCTCACCCGCGGGAAAGGTATAGTTATCAATAACGGCACGAATATAAAAACCAGTCCCACCACACAGTACACAGGGGCGATTTTCTTGCGCAAGTTCATCGATAATGGACCGGCCATAGGTCTGAAATATAGCAGCTGAAAACGGCTCACCAGGATCAACAAGGTCAAATCCATAATGATCAACAACACGTTCGGCTGGCGGTAACTTTCCTGTTCCAATATCCATACCGCGATACACCTGCATGCTATCGGCGCTTAAGACCGCTCCTGAAATAGCTTGTGCCACCGCCTGTGCAAGATCAGTTTTACCTGAAGCAGTTGGACCGCAGATGACCAGAGGATGCGGTCTGTGCGATGCAAGCGTGTTTTGAGTCACGACTGCATACTTCCCCGTAGATACCACGTGCGTGCTTCTTCAATATGCGCAGTAACAATGGTGCCTTCCCACTGCTGCAAGGAAGTACCCGCCGGAAGGGGAAGATGCACCGTTTGGTTATAAGGGCTTTTTCCTGCCATCATCGACGCATTGCGTTTGCTTATTCCTTCAATTAAAACAGGCATCGTGCGATCAAGCGACAAACGATTGCGTGCAAGCGCCCCCTCTCGAACAATACTAACCAACCGATCAAAGCGCTCTTGAATAACCGAACGCGGCGTATCATCAGGCAAGCGTGCTGCAGGAGTTCCGTCACGACGGCTGTATATAAAGGTGAATACCTGGTTATATCCAACCCGTTTGACTAATTCACAGGTCTGTTCAAAATCGTCCTCGGTCTCGCCAGGAAAGCCAACGATAATATCGGTTGACAAGGCAATATAGGGTCGTACCACACGTAACTTTTCGATAAGTCCCTCGTAGTGCTCTATGGTATAGCGACGATTCATGGCGGCAAGAATGCGATTAGAGCCACTTTGCGCCGGAAGATGAAGAGCTGGCATAAGGTTGGGCAGCGTGGCAAAGCGCTCGATAACGCCATCGGTTAAATCTTTTGGATGGCTCGTTGCAAACCGAATGCGCTCAATACCCGAAGCGGCAACAGCATCAAGAACTGCATCGAACCGCGGCGACCCATAGAGATCGCGGCCATAGGAGTTAACATTCTGCCCAAGCAACGTAATTTCTTTGACGCCTTGCTGCACATAGGCACGTGCCTGATCAGCAATTTCGTCAAGCGGTCGACTTATTTCACGACCGCGCACGTAGGGCACAATGCAAAACGTACAGAAGTTATTACAGCCAACCGTTATCGGAAGCCATGCCGCCCAGGGATGCTCGCGATCTTCAGGCAGCTCATCGTGAAATTCCGCTCGCCCATCAATAATCTCAGCGCGCCGCGAGCCTTTCTCAATCGCTGACTCAAGAAGTTGCGGAAGCGTTTCCATGTTATGTGTGCCGAAAACAACATCAACATTGTCTAACTGAGTGAGGAGTTTTTCGCCGTCACGCTGACCGATGCAACCGCCAATTGCAACAAAGCGCCGACCAAAAGGACTTCCTTTGCGCGGCGCATCATTTTTCATGGTTGCCACTTGACCCATCAGGCGTTCATCTGCCTTTTCACGTACGCAACAGGTCATGAAAATGGAAAAATCAGCTTCGGCCGGCGAAGACACCGCAATAGAGCCAAGCGATTCTAGCAGGCCAGCGATCCGCTCCGAATCGTGTTTATTCATCTGACAGCCAAAGGTGGTAATGGAAAACGTAGTATTTTCGAACATGAATAGAGAATCCTTATTGAGTAAGATCAAGAGATAGTTGTACTGCCTGATTATCTAATGGTAGAACCGTGAATTTAATGGCAGTGCGATATTCACCGTCGATAACGATATCAGCAAAGCTTGGTATACAGGCAATTTCAATGCCAATAGGCGATAAAAAGCCCCGCGAAATAGCAATTGCTTTAACCGCCTGATTAACCGCTCCAGCGCCAACCGACTGTATTTCAACCGACACATCATCTTTGACCATGCCAGCAATTGCTCCTGCCACTGACGCGGGAGAAGATTTAGACGAGACTTTGAGAAAGCCCGTCTGACGAGAGTCTTCCAAGGGCTGCGGCACGCGTACTCCTTCAGAAATGATATAGGCGCATAGAAACGCATAGGATATGATTTTGCTCTTCGTTGATATTCTATCGAGGTGACAACACGAGCGCAATTAAGTGGCTCAACTATGTGCAACCCTCACCGCATCACCATTCATGTAGTTTCGCGTGACTTTAGATGCTGACATGTTTGGTGATTCAAGTCGGTGCAAACCCTCCTGTAGTACGACGGGAGAAGAAGCTTTTACTCGTGACCGCGGTTTTGAACTAACTGTTCTGACTACTGGAGTATCACAGGAAAAGAAGCTTCGATGCGATCGCCTTTTACCTTAATATCAATGCCAATATTCGGATCGAGATAATACGCGCGCGCGAGCGGCGCCCAAGCGCGAAGTAAGGCTTCTTTGAAACGACTCTTATCATCAGCAGAAAGCCGCAGGTGGCGTTCATCGCCCGCAGCGAGCACCGTAGCGGGAGTGATTTTGGGTTTCCTCTGATGAGAACTACCCGTTTTCTTTTGAGGAGCCACACCATCACTGCGTTCAATGCTAATGGTATCCAGCACAGGAAGAAGCGGCTGTACTTCGCCATCCATAATGCGCCGTGCGCTGCGAGAAGACAGCTCCAGACCGATAGTACGTGCAATTTCAGCAAACTCTTCCGGCTCTGCCGCGCACGCAAGACGTTGAGCAGGTGCAATAGTCTGTGCATCAGAGCAAAAGGCAATCGTATTTTGCGAGAGCACGGCACGACCATACTGCCAGAGCGTCGCAGCGATCTCGATGGGTGAGCCAGCATAGACTGAACAGGCGGCACGGTCGAGATATGCAAATTCAGCGATGACTCGATTGATGTTCTTGGGACCGCGCACCGTTAGTGTTCCAGATTCCGTAAAAGAAAACTGCGGATGGGCACTTTGATCGCGTTTTTCAGGAAGGTTTCCAAGATCAGTTTCAACAACAAATGAAGAACCGCCGGCAAGCGTTGATGCTGCAACAAATGCCTGTGCCGCATTCATTTTGATGGCATAGAGCGCCATACCGCGTCCGTGAATGCCCCAAGTATCCATGTGAACGCTATCAAGCTTACTTGTGACGCGTGCTTCAAAGATTGTTTCTTGGAGTTCGTCAGGCACCCCATCGCCGTCGTCAATCATCGTAATGCGACGCGTTGATTCAGTGCGTGAGATGGCAACAAAGATCAGCTTGGCGTGCGCATCACGCGCATTGCGCAGCATTTCGATGACAATATCTTCCGTACCACGGATGTCATGCTTGGCTTGACGACGCTCAGCTTCAGCAGAACGGAGACGGACGAAACCACATCCAAGATCATCTTCGACCCGCAAGTGGGTATCGCCCGTTACCGCTTCAATAAAATCTGAGAGATCAGATTCAGACATAGTGGCTACTTTGCGATGTCGACTGCACGACTCTCGCGAATAACCACGACCTTCACCTGGCCGGGATACTGCATTTCATTTTCGATCTGCTGCGCGATATCGTGAGCAAGTACGGTGGTAGCGGCTTCGTCAACTTCTTCAGGTTTAACCATAACACGCACTTCACGACCAGCCTGAATAGCATAGGTGCGCTCAACACCTTTGTGCGCATTGGCGATTTCCTCAAGCTTTTCGAGACGCTTAACGTACGCGTCGAGCGTTTCTTTACGAGCACCAGGACGGGCTGCTGAAACAGCGTCAGCCGCTTGAATAATGACATCCAGCACGCTATTCGGTTCGACGTCGTTATGATGAGCTTCAATAGCATGTACGATCTCGGGACGTTCACCGAAGCGTCGAGCTAAATCAGCACCAATAACCGCATGACCGCCCTCAACTTCATGGTCGACCGCTTTGCCGATGTCATGCAAAAGTCCTGCGCGCTTCGCCGTAATGGGATCAATACCAAGTTCAGAAGCGATCACGCCAGCAATATAGGCAACCTCAAGACTATGGTTGAGGACATTCTGTCCGTAGCTTGTACGATAGCGTAAACGTCCGAGCGTATGGACGAGTTCAGGATGAAGATCGTGCATACCTGTGTCGAATGCCGCTTGCTCTCCCGCTTCTTGGACACGCTGGTCAACAAGCTTTTCAGCCTTCTTAAACATTTCTTCGATACGAGCTGGATGAATACGACCATCGGCGACAAGGTTTTCCATCGTTACGCGGCCAATTTCACGCCGTACCGGGTCGAAACAGCTGATAGTCACACATTCTGGGGTGTCATCAATAATGAGATTAGTGCCTGTGAGTTGCTCGAATGAACGAATATTGCGTCCTTCACGCCCAATAATGCGACCCTTGAGTTCATCAGAGGGGATGTGAATTGTCGACACTGTTACCTCGGCAGCATGGTCAGCAGCAACGCGTTGAATAGCAAGTGAAAGGATTTCACGAGCTGTCTTATCAGCTTCTGCTTTTGTGCGCGCCTCCGATTCACGGATGATGGCAGCAGACTCATGAGCGAGTCCGTCCTTAAGATTATTGAGCAATTCATCTTTCGCTTCGTCAGCAGTCATACCCGCAACAGATTCGAGCTTACGATTAACTTGCTCATATTCTTCATCGAGGTTATCGCGACGTTGTTGAAGTTCGCGTTCGCTTTCCTGTAAATCGCGATTACGCTTTTCCACCTGACCTTGCATGCTTGAAAGCTGATGTTCTCGTGCATCAAGCGAATCGCTTCGGTGGTCAAGTGATTTTTCACGTTGGTTTAGGCGGTCTTCTGCTGCACGCACTTCCTTAAGGCGATCGGCCTTTTCTAATTCGACCGACTGTCGGAGTTTTAACGCCTCGTCCTTTGCTTCGATTTCAGCTTCACGTCGAAGCGCGTCTGCTTGTCGTCGTGCATCTTCTAAGAGCGTACGTGCTTCTTCTTCAGAACGATGCTGTGACTTTTGGGTGCTTTGGCGCATGACGATGACGGCCACAATTGCCGCAATCGCAATAACAATTGCAACAATGAGGATGATTTCAGACATCCGCTCTCCCCTTCCATACTCGTAAGTTCACAAGCCAACAAGGGTATAGCCTCGCTGGCGACCATGAGAACAGATGCCGTTGCAATAATGATGCGACCCTATGCAGTTTTGCCTATATGGGATGCCTCGAGGGCATAATTTCTCACGTGTTTACATAATACGAGTTGAACGGCTGGTATTCAAAGCAAACACTGAAAAGCTGCAATATCACTAGAAAGCACTCTTTTCGTTGCGTTAGTTTGAACTTGTCACAGAGTTAGAGCTTTCTGAATACAATGCTTCATTCGCCCACTGGCGAACCGCTCGAGCAGCCGCATCCGGTGGAAATCCGCGTGAAATGAGTTTGCGCCAAGCGGCTTGACGCATATCTCGTGCATGTGGTGGACGCGTACAGAGAAGCTGATACGCCCGTTTCATTTGATCTTCTGACGACAATCCAAACGCATCAGGCCATCCCTTAAGACTCTCGACGGCTATATCCTGCATGGCAAGAAACTGTGCGATCGTGCGTGAGCCTTTTCCTTGGGCCACATGGGCACGTATATAGGATTCCGCAAACCGTATGTCATTAACCAATCCACAGGCACAACAACGTGCCAGTGCAGCTTCTATATCTTCGGTATCGTAGCCGTCACGTTTCAAGCGCTCGCGCAATTCAAAACAGGATCGATCGCGCAAAGTACAGAGCTGCACAATACGATCGAAAGCTGGTTTAGTCGGCTGTGTGGGTGACGTATCATTCGAATCAAGATTGTCCTGATCACTCGAAGAGAATCTGGTAGCACGAATACTCCCGTTTGCAGTATGCGCATACCGTGCCCGACGAGAGCCAGACCGTCGGCGATTACTCCGACGACTACTATTTTTTCGCTGTCGAGTACAGTGCTCGTCAGGGTCGAAGCAGGCAAACGCCGAGTTGAACTGATTAACGTCCATTTGAGGAATTTACCGCTTTTTCGTCGGCTTTGGCACGGGGGTTACCTCGGCTGAAGCAACCTGGTCGGGAAGCGCAATCTCATACTCTTCGCGCACCTTCGCTTCAATTTCCTCGCGTAAATCAGGATGTTCTTCAAGCGTGTGTTTTGCGGCTTCACGACCTTGGCCAAGACGCTCTTCACCATACGTGTACCAGGCACCACTTTTCTTAGCGATACCACACTCAACAGCCATATCTAAGATGCAGCCAGTTTTTGAGATGCCTTCACCGTATATCAGATCAAATTCGGCCTGACGAAATGGTGGTGCAACTTTATTCTTTACCACCTTTGCCCGCACGCGGTTACCGATCGTTTCGCCATTAAGTTTGACGTAGTCACACCGACGAACATCAATGCGTACACTACTGAAGAACTTAAGCGCACGACCGCCGGTTGTAGTTTCGGGATTGCCAAACATAATGCCAATTTTTTCACGTAATTGATTGATGAAAATACAGGTTGTATTGGATCGTGAAAGTGATCCAGCAAGCTTACGCAGTGCTTGACTCATAAGACGCGCCTGAAGACCGACGGTTGTTTCCCCAATCTCGCCTTCGATTTCGGCGCGGGGAACCAACGCTGCTACCGAGTCGATAATCACACAATCGATCGCACCGCTGCGCACGAGCATGTCGCATATTTCAAGCGCTTGCTCACCGGTATCAGGCTGACTGATCAATAGATCGTCAACATCAACGCCAAGACGAGCTGCATAGACCGGGTCAAGTGCATGTTCGGCATCAATAAATGCGGCAATACCGCCAAGTGCCTGGGCTTCTGCAAGAATATGAAGCGCTAAGGTTGTCTTACCACTTGATTCTGGGCCGTAGATTTCAATGATGCGTCCACGTGGTACACCCCCAATGCCAAGCGCTGCATCGAGCGGTAATGCACCAGTAGGAATAACGCCCACTTCAAGGCTATGATCATTTTCACCGAGTTTCATGATGGTGCCGCGACCGAATCGCTGCTCTATTTGATCGGTAGTGATCTTGAGCATCTTTTCTTTTTCGTTGGACTGAGCCATTTCTTCCCCTTCACGTCCGGTTGAGGCCGTTCTTAATTATACGAACATCCGTTTGTGTGTCAAGAAATCTTATCGGAACTCATAGTACCTGTTAACGTTGGCAGTTATGTGTCAAAAGTCTGGCGCCCATGATGCGTTAACCGAGCCAACTGAGTCACAAACTCATAAACCTGAAACTACTGACTGAGTGCTGCTTCTATTAATTGGAGTGCCCGAATAACGGTTTGTGCCCGTACCTCGGCGCGAGTGCCCTTGAAATGTTCCTCGTACGCTTGAACCCCGTCTGCCTGCGCAAGCGCAAGCCAAACGGTTCCCACTGGCTTGCCTTTTACCGCACCACCTGGCCCAGCGATGCCAGTAACTGAAACAGCAATATCGGCACCCATTTGCGTGCGCGCACCAGATGCCATTTGACAGGCTACTTCGCGGCTGACTGCCCCATATTCGACAAGAGTGGCAGCTTTGACGCCAAGCAGTTGTTGTTTCATTTCGTTTGAATAGGTGATTGCCCCACCAACAACCGACGCGGAAGAGCCTGGAATAGATGTAAGAGCAGCACCAATAAGCCCACCCGTACAACTTTCAGCCGTTGCAAGCTGCACGTGATTCCCCGCAAGTCTAATAACCTGCGTAGCAAGGTGGGTGATCTGTTCTTCAAAACAAGCGGGAACGAGAATGTCGTTTTCATCTATACTGCCTGCAGTATCGGTTGTCTTGTTCCGATTATCCGTACTATCAGCGGTTTTGTTTGCCTGATCACTTTCACCTATACTGCCTGCAGTATAGGTTATTTTGCTGGTATCGCACGCCGCATCAAAAGAAACAGATTCAGTACCAGACCCTAATGACGTGACTTCTTCTGTTGTAGTAGCCGCTGTAAAGCCCATGACTTCCACTGCTTTCATCAGGTAATCGAGCATTGATACAATCGTCAAAATCAATGCCGCCACCATCACCGTCCACGACAGCACATAGAAAGCGGTGCTGCTGGCAATAGGCTGACTGCTTTTAATAATGAAAAGAAGAATAGCCACAATTTGCAGGACAGTTTTTGCCTTCCCATACCAGCTTGCTGCAATAACTACGCCCCTGCTGGCAGCCACCATACGAATACCGGATACAATAAATTCCCGCGCCAAAATGATAAGCGCTGGCCACGACGGCAGTGATCCCAGCTCTATCAGAGCAAGCAAGGCTGCAGCGACAAGTATCTTATCTGCGAGCGGATCCATAAATTTACCGAGTGCCGTAACCTCATTGCGACTGCGTGCGAGGTATCCGTCGATTGAATCGGTCACAGATATAAGAGCGAACACACCAGCTGCAACCCATGGTTTCCAAGTCGCTGCATCAGGCCACGCATTAAGCCAATCGGGCCAAGGACTCACAATAGCAACAACAAATACCGGTATCAGCAAGATTCTCAGCAGTGTTACCTTATTGGCTGGTGTCCAGAGTGTATCTACTTCGTCGCTGCGCTTAGACATGACATTCGCCCTCCATTTCATAGAGGAACGTATCGGTAATATCCACCTGAACGATCTCACCCACCTGCCCGTGATCAAGGTAGACGACACCATCAACATCTGGCGCTTGACACTGCGCTCGACCAATAAGTCGTCCGTCTTCTTCACAGCCAAGCACTAAGACATCCATCGTGCTTCCAATGCGCTTGGCAACTCGCATCTGCGAATGAGCATCAGCCACATCACGCAGGCGCTGTGCGCGCTCTTGTTTGATGGCTTCGTCAACCTGGTCAGAAAGCCGCGCGGCTCGCGTTCCCTCTTCCTGCGAGTACGCAAACACACCAACATAGTCGAGATCTGCTTCGTCGATGAATTCAAGCATTTCTTCAAAGTCTTCGTCGCGTTCACCCGGGTAACCAGCGATCATGGTGGTGCGCAGGGTAATACCCGGCACACAAGAACGTACGTGCTCGATAAGCGTTTGATACCCAGCGCGACTCCCCCGCCGATTCATCGAGGTCAAAAGACGCTCGTCGGCATGCTGAAAAGGAATATCCAGGTAAGAGCAAATATTATCGTGCGATGCCATAGCAGCAAGAAGTTCGTCAGTTACCCCTTCAGGTTGCAGATACATCACGCGAAACCACGTGTCAGGATGTAGCTCGGCAAGACGAGCCATCAAGCAAGCTAGTGTTGAAGGCTGGTCAAAATCCTGTCCCCATCGTCCGGTATCTTGAGCAATAAGAACAATTTCACGTGCACCCGAATCGATACAACGCGTTACTTCTGCCTCGATTACCTCAAAGGTAAAACTATGATAGCGACCACGAATAAAAGGAATAGTGCAGTAGCTGCAAAAGCGGTCACATCCATCCGATATCTTGACATAGGCGCTGTACAGCGGATCGGAAGAAGCGACAACGGGAATGGATGAAGCACCCGGCGCATACGACGATTTCGGTCGATCTATCAGCTCGTCGACAACCGAAAGAATATCATCTTCTTTACTGCAGGGAACAAACCGACTTGCTTCAGTAAGAGAATCGGAAAGATCATCCCCATAGCGTGCTGGCATGCAGCCAGCAACGACAATCTTCGCTTGCCCTGAACGGACACGTTTCAGATCAGCAACCTCGAAAATAGTTTCAAGACTTTCTTCAGTGGCTGCTTGTATGAATGAGCAGGTATTGACGATAATCACATCAGCTGCGGTAGGGTCGTTAATAACAGACCAACCACCTTCTTGGAGTTGGCCGCGCATCTTGGCTGAATCAACTTCGTTTTTTGCGCATCCCATCGTGATGATGCAGGCATTGGGTATGCGAGAAGTTCCCCAAACATCTTTGTGTATCGACTTGTTTGGAGCAGTTGCAGCGTTCAAATTACCCTGAACACCTTTATCAGCCTGACTGCTACGGGTATCTGTACCTGCTGTTATTTCTTGCATGGATGGTATCTCCTGCAAGTCTTAGCGATAGTTCGAAAACTGCAGGGGTTGTCCGTAATCGTTTGATTTCACAAAAGCAATAACTTCCTGCAAGGTATCGCGTGAAGCGCTGCTTATCCGCAGTTTGTCACCTTCGATTTGCACTTTTGCCTTAAATTTTTGCGCTTTGATATCTTTATTAATCGCTTGCGCACACTCACGATCAATGCCTTCGATGAGCTTACCGCTGCGACGCACCGACCCACCTGACGCTGATTCTGATGATCCCCATTTCACCGCAGCAAGATCAATGCCGCGTCGAGACAGCTTGCTGGTAATGATGTCCTGAACCTGTCCAGCTACGAAATCACTGGGCGCCGTAATAGTGAGTGTCGCTGTCTGCTTATCGAACGCGATAGTTGACCCCGAATCCTTGAGGTCGTAGCGCTGTGTTATTTCTTTCTTTGCTTGGCCATAAGCATTATCAACTTCTTGTAAGTCAATGATCGACACGATATCAAAGCTTGATTCCTTTGCCATAACGCCCCCTTTATTCGAACCGACAAGGCACTCATCAGTCTCAACTACTATTATGCTATTGGTCTATCGTAGCAGATGGCTATCGCAGCGCATGAATCGCTTATGTCATTGCGATAATTCGACAGATGAAGCACGCGCATTCGGGCATAGTGCGCACGTAAACAAAGCTATCAACCCTTACCTCAGAAAATAGTGGCGTTGTAGATAACCTCACTGAGATGCATTAACGAGACGATAGTTTGTCCGTTATAGCAGCGTCACGACGATGCTGAGGTTGCTGTTGAAGTCGCCCGTCCAGAAGAGTGCGTCTTCTCCCACTCAGCCAAGATATCGCTAAAGCGATAGGTGGTATTTACAATACCTTTTGCATTTTCTTCAAGCGTCACCGCTTCACCATTGATTTTAACGGATATCGCCTTCCGCTCTGAGCAAACCAATTTGAGCGAATCCGTAAAATCATACGATCCAGAAGCCGGGCCGTTTACATCACCAGCGGTCTGCCGAGTACCATCGACATATATCTCAAGGTAGGTTGAAGAGCCCTGAGCAATCGTGTATTCAAATGTTCCATGGTCAGGAGCGCTTTCAGACGACGTTGTACCTGTTTGATTGCTTTCTGCCTCGGAATCTGAAGACGTATCGCTCGATTGCGACTGAGAAACGGTGGTAACCGGCATGGTTTCCACAGCAGTATTGGAAGATTGCCCGCGGCCATGGAAGAAAAATAACCAGATCAGTACCACGATCAGCAGGAGTACCGCCGCGCCGATAATAAAGGGAGCAATGCTGCGTGCTGACGTATTAGACGATATCGATGAGGCACCCGTATACTGGCTCGCCACAAAAGGAATACGACTCAAGAAGCCGCCTTCTCCTCGTTCTGACGACTCGTCACTGAACCGTCGAGTGCTCCGTGAATTCTGGGTTATGTAGGTATCTGCCCCCGTCAGACCACCGACATAGGATCCGTTTTGCCGCGTGCGGTGAGTTTGACTCGCAGCACCTTCAGAACGGCTACGACCAGTTCGTGACGATGTATGATCGGTGCGCCCTTGCGTCCGTGAAAGACGAGAAGAAGAACGACGCGAGAGACGTGAAGACTCGACATCGTCAGGCATATCGATGCCTGAACTCCGTCGATGTTGCTGCGAAAGGCTCGCTTGATAGGCGTAAAGTTCTTCGATAAACATCCCGGTTATCTCAGTTGGATTTAAACCAAGATAGCGTGCATATCCGTTTACCATATTGCGAGTATATCCACGTGGCGGCATCGCAGCAAAATTACCATCCTCGATAGCACGCAAGATATCAGGGCGGATGCGCAAGCGGCGCGCCGTGGCGTTGAGGCCGAGGCCCTTGCGTTCACGTGTCTGGCGTAGTATCTCGCCAAAGCCGATCTCGTCCATCTACTGTCTACTCTCCGGAATCCTCATCGTTCATTTCAAATGCCTTGAGGGTTTCCAATTCCATTGTGTCAACGAGTACCTCACGGGGTTTGCTGCCATTGGGCGGCCCCACAATACCCTTTTCTTCCAACATATCCATTATACGCCCTGCTCGCGAATAACCAACTTTCAGTCGACGCTGTATATTAGAGGTCGAACCAAAACCAGAATTAACCACGATTTCAGCAGCATCCCAAATAAGCGGATCGTCGGAACTGCTCCGACCACCTGACCCATCGGGCATCGTATCACCAATAGACATGACATTAGTTTGCAGGATCTCTTGATGGTATTCAGGTTCACCCTGCGCCTTCAGATGATCGACCACCGATTCGATTTCTTTGTTCGACGTAAAGCAGCCCTGCAAGCGCTGCGGTTTGGGATATTCGGGCTTGCCGTAGAGCATATCGCCATTGCCGATAAGGTTTTCAGCACCTGTTGCATCAAGAATAACGCGCGAATCGATACCAGAAGCCACCGTTAACGCCATGCGGTTTGTGATATTCGCCTTAATAAGGCCCGTCACGACATTGGTAGAAGGCCGCTGCGTGGCGATAATCATATGGATACCCGCAGCACGCGCCAACTGAGCCAACCGACTAATGCTGAATTCAACTTCTTTGCCTACGTTCATCATGAGGTCAGCCAACTCGTCGATCACAATGACAATATAGGGTATTTCTTCAGCAGCCTCATCGCCGATCATCATGCCATTCTGCGCTTTTGAGTTGTACTGAGCGATATTGCGCGCACCCACCTTTGAGAAAAGCTTAAGACGCCGCTCCATTTCTGCAACTGCCCAAGAAAGGGCGCTGGCGGCCTCTTTGCATTCGGTTACAACGGGTACATAGAGATGGGGAATGCCGTTATACGGGGTAAATTCAACGCGTTTCGGGTCGATCATAATGAAGCGCACCTCAGCTGGTGTCGCACGCATCAGGATCGACATGATCATGCCGTTGATGGCAACCGATTTACCTGACCCGGTGGTGCCAGCTACCAGCAAGTGCGGCATCTTTGCAAGGTCGTTGACGATGGGGTGCCCTTCGACATCTTCTCCGATAGCTACCTGCAGTGGACCAGCACCAGCCACATCAAGCACATCACCCAAAAAGACGGTACGTCGATTGACATTGGGCACTTCAATGCCAACGTAATTTGTGCCGGGAACAGGTGAAAAGATGCGCACACCCTGCGATGCCATAGCGAGTGCAATGTCATCGGTAAGGCCCGTAACACGACTGACGCGCACACCAGAAGGAAGCGCCACCTTAAAGAGGGTGACCGTTGGGCCAGCAGCCCACCCTTCAACCGAAACGTCCACGCCAAAATCAGCAAGCGTATCTTGCAATAACTGCGCTGTCTGGCGCAGGGTTTCTTCCCCTTCACCATCTGACGTTCGGGGGTCTTTTCGCATGAGCAAACTTGCCGCGGGAAGCTCGAAACCCTCTGACGGATGTGGAACAGCACCAGCACTGCGAGCAGGTGTCGATTGACCTCCCGCCGATTTGCTGGCGCTTTTCTTTTTGCCTAATGTTCGGGTAAGCGCCTGGGTGTCAGAACGCCCGACAGCGGCAGCAGCGCGCGAAAGCGGAGAGAGCGGTTCGGTTGGCGAAGCAGCAGAAGCGCGACCGCGCACAATACGTGCCGTTGGCATGGCATCTTCACCTTTTTGCTGCCCGGTTGCCCCTGCGCTGTTGGCAGCACGGCGTACCTTGCGCGTACGCGTCTGATACGGTTCCATGCCATTGGCTGATGCATTTTTATTTTCCGCCTGCTCTTCAGCAACTTTCTGTTGACGCATCGATCGTACTTTTTCAACCAAGCCATTAACGGAAAACCCAATAACGATAAGCGCGATGAGTATGGCCCCAATAGCCACCACGGCGGCTGCTTGCTGCCCGAAGAGCGTTAAAAGAACCCACGCGATCAGCGCGCCGGCATAGCCGCCTTGGGCGATAAGATGCCTCTCCTGAAAGAGCACATCAGAAGACGACGATGCAACATTCGGCGTAAAGACAGCAAACAACGTCAGCAACGAGAAAAAGAGGATAATAAGGCCAAGCGCAACGCGTACGCTCATTTTTTCGCCCACGCGTCCGATAAAAAGCACCGCTGCGATAAGCAGAAGAACAATTGGCAGTAGAAAAGCGCCGATACCTAATCCAATATGGAGCATATTGGAAAGCCATTCAGTCACCAGGCCGTTCGATGGTAAACAGGCTGCCAAAAACAGGACAATACCCGCAACCGCACAAATAACGCCCGCTATATCACGGCGCGACTTTTCATCAAGAAGATGATCGACATCGCCAACGCGTGCGGCCCGACTAGCTGATTGAGCCTTACGCGGTTGACGAGAAGCTGTCCGTGTATTCTTGCGCGCGGCTGCTTTTCCCTTGGCTGAACGAGCCAAACCCTGCTCCTTTATCCACGGTGCCGCCATGTGCAGCACCCGTTCTCCCCTACGTATTGTTTAATGCTCTTATTTACAGTTCAATCAGGTTAACGATAACCATTGGACGCTGTTTAATACTTTCCCACATAAAGGACTGAAGTGCCTGACGACAGGCCTTTTCATAATCGCGCCGCTTACGTGACCCGTCGGTAATAACCTTCTCAAGCGCCCGCTTGACAGTAGTGGCTGCATCCTCCGCCAAATAGGCATCGTCGCCACCAGTAATGCCACGCATCTGCACCTGTACACTACCACGAACCGAACCAGAAGACCGATCGATAGCGCAGGCAATTGTAGCAATTCCCTGTTCAACCAGAGCGCTACGTTCGTCGAGGACATCCTGACTCGTATCACCAACTGACAGACCATCAACGAAAACAATACCGCTTTGTACAGGGTCGCCTTCGCGTACATTGCCCCCTGATAGCACAAGTGATTCACCATTTTCGAGAATGAATATCTTGTCAGGATCAATGCCTACCGCACGTCCCAATTGAGCATGAGCCCGCAGATGTGCCGCTTCACCATGAACCGGCATGAAGGCACGTGGCTTCACGATAGAAAGCATGATTTTTAATTCTTCAGCGCCCGCATGCCCTGAAACATGAACGCGCGCACGGTTTTTGTCGTAGACATCGGCTCCAACCTTGGCAAGCAGGTTAACAACGCGCGTTACCGCCTTTTCGTTGCCCGGTACCGGAGTTGCGCTGATGATAACAGTGTCGCCCGCTTCGATAGAGATGGTTTTGTGCTCTCCCGCCGCAATGCGCGCTAAGGCAGAAAGGGGCTCGCCCTGCGACCCGGTACACATGACAACGACTTTCTCGGGTGGAATACCCTTGAGATCGTACGCATCAATGATGTCAGAATCGCGTACATCGAGATACCCGAGCCGGCGCGCGATATCGGTGTTCTGCACCATTGAACGCCCGGTAACAACCACCTTGCGTCCCGCTTCAACAGCGGCATCACAAATTTGCTGCATGCGATGAATATGGCTTGCAAAGCTCGCAATGATCACGCGGCCCTTTGCATGTCTGATGATATCGCGCAGCACCTTGCCAACTTCAGCCTCGCTCGGTGTGAAAGCCGGCACATTTGCATTCGTGGAGTCGCTCATCATAAGGTCGACGCCCACTTCGCTCGCACGAGACAGCGCGCCAAAATCGGTCGTAATGCCATCAATCGGTGTCTGGTCGAGTTTAAAGTCACCCGTATGCAGTACATTAGCTGCCGGCGTTTGGAAAAAGATACCGACAGCACCAGGAATGGAATGGTTAACCGAAAAGAAGTCACACGTGAAGAAGCCAAGCTTAATGCGCTGACCGGGCTTAATTTCGATAAGCTTCGCATTTTTGATCTTATGCTCGGCAAATTTGCCTTCGATTAAACCGAGTGTGAGCTTAGTAGCATAAATCGGTACCTCGCAGTCGAGATCCTTCATCAAATATGGCAGCGACCCGGTGTGATCTTCATGTCCGTGCGTAATGACGATGCCGCGCAGTTTGTCGGCGTTCTCAAGAACATAGGTGTAATCAGGCAAAATAAGATCAATACCGGGATGGTCATCGTCGGGAAACATAATGCCTGCATCATCAAGTATCATGTCGTTTCCGCATTCGAAAACGGTCATGTTCTTGCCGATTGCGTCGAGCCCTCCTAAGGGAATTACCTTAAGTTGTGCCTTAGGATCTTTTTTGGGAGACAAAATACCCGATACTTCATTGCGCGAAGAGAATGCTCCCTCCCGAATTGATGGTGAACTCTGGCGACGATGAGAACTCCGCCGTTTTGCAGACCCTTTTACCGAATCTTCTGCTTGCGTGAGCTTCGGTCGTTCATGTTCGATGTGGGCGTGCTTATACGACTGTGAAGGCGCACGCCGCTTAGAGTCCGTAGTGGACTTACTTTCTTGGTTATTGCTCATACCTTTCCTTTGCGGTTAGACAGAGAGACCAACACTGCGCATTACCTGCGCTAATGCAGCTGATTCTTCTCTGGTTGCCCGCAGAAGCGGAAGCCGCACGCCCCCCACATTGAATCCGCTCAGATTCAATGCTTCCTTAACCAGAATGGGGTTGGACGTCGCGAACAGCCCTCGCATGAGGGGCAACAAGTTTTCATTTTCAGCGACTGCTTCAGTCCATAGACCTTGCGCCGCATACTCCACAATTTTCTTCATGCGCGCCGGGGTAACATTAGCGATAGTTGAAATAACGCCTGCCCCTCCGCACTTCATAACATCGACGGTTAATGCATCATCACCCGAATACACCGTAAAATAATCCGGAGCATCAGCGGCGATTTGGGCGATCTGCTCAAGATCACCCGAAGCTTCTTTAACAGCAACAATATTGTGATGCTCACGGGCAAGCGCAAGCGTCGTTTCTGCTTCCATATTGATCCCACAACGCCCTGGGATGTTATAAAGAATTATCGGCAGGTCAACTGCGTTGGCAAGAGCAGAAAAATGTGCAAACAGGCCGGTTTGAGGTGGCTTGTTATAGTACGGCACCACCGCCATAAGACCATCGACACCCACTTCTTCAGCACGACGCGCAAACGCGATGGTATCAGCGGTGCAGTTATTGCCAACATTAGCGATAATCGGCACCGTTAACGACTGGTCAGCAACAAGTGCCCCAAGAACGTCAATCTTTGCATCAGCGCAAACAGTAGGGCCCTCCCCTGTTGTTCCGAAGATCAGCAGAGAATCGCAGCCGCCATCGACAAGACGTCGCGCAAGAGCACGAGTCTGCGCTATATCGACATGTAACTCATCGTCGAATGGTGTCACCATTGCCGGAATAAGCCGACCAAATAATGGCTGTGTGCTCTGGGACATGCAATTCGCCTCCGAATCAAATAAATGGGCTACTTTATCCGATTTATTATCCCATCTCTTGAAGACTCTGTAGCGAAGTACGTTAAACCTACGCAAGGCGAAAGCCCATGTCGGATGAAGCTCAATGTGCGCACTCATTCACACGCTGGGAAGTGCGATCTCTATGCAAATATTGAGCTTTCATTCTCATACTGCGTAACTGAACGCTATCCGTTCGAATAAGTATGAAAATTCCGGAGGCCCACCTCGAATTCCGTTCTAGGCGCATCAACGTTTATTTACCTAGAGGAACGTGCGGGGATTTATTCAAATAAGGAAGAATGTGTGCGCTCGTTCGCCTACCGACGCGTGTGGATGTTTGCTTCGAGAACTTAAAACTTCGAACAGCTTTGAGCAGAGAAAAAGCGCTCAATCACATTCAGTCACATGCATGAAAACAGGTCAGGAACTTTACGCTTCTGACCTGCAATGTCGATGGTGGGCGTTACAGGGTTTGAACCTGTGACCTCTTCCGTGTGAAGGAAGCGCGCTCCCGCTGCGCCAAACGCCCGTAGAAAAGGGCCTTATGGCCCTTGAGGTATATCAAATGGCTCCCCGGGTAGGATTCGAACCTACAACCCTTCGGTTAACAGCCGAATGCTCTGCCGTTGAGCTACCGAGGAATTTTTAGTGCGCTGTTGCGCAAGAGAGAATTATACCGAAAGCAACCCTGTTGGCAAGCGACATTTTGAAGTCTTCAAGCCATAAGGTTTTCAAGTCCAATAATAAGGCCCTCTCGATCGATAACAGCACGCACTGCTAACAACACGCCCGGCATATAACTGGCACGATCCCATGAGTCATGCCGAATAGTTAACGTCTGTCCCATTGAACCAAATATAACCTCTTGCGAAGCAGAATAACCATTGCTGCGTACCGAGTGGACCGGCACCCCTTCGACCAGCGCCCCTCGAGCACCCTGCCCATCAGCAACTTCGGTTTCGCGACCTGGTGCCAACGAGGTATGATCACGTGCTGCGGCAATACGACGAGCCGTATTCATCGCGGTGCCACTGGGGGCATCTTTCTTATGACAATGATGGAATTCGATAACTTCTGCTTCGGGGAAATACTTTGCGGCCATCTCGGCAAATTGCATCATCAACACCGCACCGATAGTGAAGTTGGGTGCATAGAATAAGCACGTATTGTCGCATACCTGTTCGGCTAACTTTTCAAGATCGGCTGGGGTAAGACCGGTCGTTCCCACGACACAATTGATATGAGCCGCCAGACAGCTGCGAATATTGTCTGCAACTGATGACGGCTCGGTAAAGTCAATCAAGACATCAATAGTATCCTGCGCGGCAAGAGCCTCGGGAACACTTTTGTAGACGGGAAATGCGGCAGGTGTCTGGTGCGGGTCGATACCGCATACCAAGTCCATATCGTCGGCAGCTAAGACAGCAGCAACTACCGTAGCTCCCATCCGTCCAGCACAGCCACTTACCGCAACATGTATCATGTCATTCTCCCAACGTCGTATGTTAATCGCGCTTACGTGACCGAGAACGGCGATGATCGCCTTGCACACCTTGGTCACCTGGGCGGCGACCAGACTGACGGCGTTCATGCTGCCCGCGATCGCTACGACTGTCAATATCGCGGCGTGGACGTGAAGAGCCTTGCGGTGCATCGGGTTTATCAATGCGATCAAGACTGATTTTGCCGTTGTCGCCAACTTCGATAACTTCAACCTTGACAGCATCGCCCAGGTTAAGCACATCTTCGACCTGACCCACACGACCATTGGCCATGCGGCTGATATGAAGCAGGCCATCTTTACCAGCTGTCAGCTTAACAAAGGCGCCAAAGTCTTTGATACCTACCACTTCGCCGTCGTATATTTCGCCAACTTCAGGCTCTTTAATAATGTCAAGAATAGCCTGCTTAGCTGCCTCGCCAGCAGGGCCTTCAACGGCAGCAATATGAACCGTACCGTCTTCTTCGACCTCAATCGTCGCACCGGTTTCGTCTTGGAGGCCGCGAATAACTTTGCCACCCGTGCCAATAACGTCGCGAATCTTTTCAACCGGAATCTTGATAGTCTCGATACGCGGCGCAAACTCAGACAGTTCAGCACGTGGCTCGGAAATTTGCTCAAGCATAGCAGACAGGATAAAGGCACGTCCTTCCTTCGCCTGCGCAAGCGCCCTGCCAAGAATTTCAGTCGACAGACCGCGCGCCTTGTTATCCATCTGTAGAGCCGTGATACCACGAGCGGTGCCAGTTACCTTGAAGTCCATATCTCCGAGGAAGTCCTCAAGACCCTGGATGTCAGACAGGATGACCGTTTCGTCTCCTTCTTTGATAAGGCCCATTGCAATACCGGAAACAGGAGCCGTAATGGGCACGCCAGCGTCCATAAGGGCAAGCGTTGATCCACAGGTAGATGCCATAGAGCTTGACCCGTTGGACTCAAGAATCTCAGAGACAACACGAATGGCATAGGGAAAATCATCTTCGCTGGGAAGCACGGGAATAAGAGCCCGCTCAGCAAGGGCACCATGGCCAATTTCGCGACGCTTTGGCGCTCCTATACGACCAACTTCGCCCGTGCAATAGGGCGGGAAGTTGTACTGGTGCATATAGCGCTTGCCCTCGGATGGGTCAATCGTGTCAAGCCGCTGTCCTTCGCGCAATGTGCCCAGTGTGCACACTGAAAGTGCCTGCGTCTGGCCACGCTGGAACAAGCCCGAACCATGTACACGCGGAAGATATCCCGGGCGGATATAAAGAGGACGAATCTCGTCGGCAGCACGCCCATCGACCCGCTCGCCCGTTTCGATAATCATGACACGCATCGCCCGCTTCTCGAGCGCCTTCAGAGCAGCGGCAATATCGGAAGCCCACGCAGCGCGCTCTTCGTCGCTGAAATCACTTTCGCGTACAGCTGCTTTAAGCGCCTCAACCTTTGCGATACGCGAAAGCTTATCAGCATCACGCAGAGCAGCAGCCATCTCGGCTTCGTGAGCGTTAACGCGTTCGGCAATACGCGGATCAGCGGTATGAATGGCATATTCAAGCGGCGTACAATCGAGCTGGTCGAGAAAACGCTGTTGGGCGTCGCAGAAGGCGGCAATGGCTTCTTGTCCGAAGTTCATTGCGGCAAGCATGTCTTCTTCGCTTACTTCATTGGCACCTGCTTCAACCATGCTGATGTAATCGGCAGTACCAGCAATCGTTAGCTCAAGATCGCTTTCTTCCTGTTCAGCATAGGTGGGGTTAACGATAAATTCGCCCGTTTCCACGTTGCGGGCAATACGCACACAAGCAGCAGGACCATCAAACGGTGCACCGCCAGCAAGCAAAGCCGCCGAAGCGCCGCCAACGCAAATGCAATCAGGTGGATTTTGGCCGTCAGCAACAAACGTCGTAGCAACAATATGTACTTCTTGCTTAAATCCATCAGGAAAGCCCGGACGAATAGGACGGTCGATCATACGAGCCGTGAGCGTACCCTTGTCGGAAGCTTTTCCTTCGCGCTTCAAATAACCACCTGGAATGCGGCCAACCGCGTACATCTTTTCCATGAAGTCGACGGTCAGTGGGAAGAAGTCATAATCTTTTTCTTCCTTCGAAACGACCGCTGTTACCAAGCAGGTTGTTTCACCCTGTGTCACCAGCACGGCACCCGTTGCCTGCTTTGCCAATTCGCCTGTTTCAAGACGATAGGATTTACCATAGAGTTCGAATTCTTCAACAACTTTTTTCATGTGTCTACTTTCTCGTTCCTTTAGGCCGGAGTGCCTAAAGCTTCTTTGTAGTAGGGACCTCCCCCACTACCCGAGCAGCCACGCCCTGCGCGACCGACCGTGTTCGCTCTGGTGGAAAAGCAAAAGCCCGCACAAAAATGCGGGCTTTAGGCATTTACACGTTATCGCGGATACCGAGCCTTTTAATAAGGTCACGATAATGCTCGATGTCACGGTTCTTGATGTAACGCAAAAGACCACGACGCTTACCAATAAGCATCATCAGACCACGACGAGAATGGTTATCCTTCTTGTGGGTCTTCAGATGTTCGGTAAGATTACGGATACGCTCCGTCAGAATGGCGACCTGCACCTCCGCACTACCCGAATCGTGTTCGTTTTTGCCATATTCGCGCATCAATTCTGCAGTGCGCTCTTTGGAGATACTCAGCTTGTCAGCCATGATCCCACCTTTCTCTTCGGGACGTGACGTCCACAACAATTCGCTTCCCGCCGAGCGTCATGCGGTGGGCGCGTGCGCGCCAAGCAGGAAGTAGTCTGTCACCAGACAGCTTGTCCATTATAGGCGCTTCGTGCACTGATGCATTCTCGATCAGGTGATTCTATCGTCTGCACACAAGCGGCCTCTGCTTCAAGTGAACACCCCCTTTTCACGCTGCCTTAAAAGAGTCCGCAGGAAAGAAGAAAATTCATCGATTTCAGGTTAACCCCCAAGGCACCACGCAGCCAACTATGACACAGATGCAGCACGTGAAATGCGGTGTCGATATCGCAATCAGCCTGTTCCACCTCGTCAAAGGTCATCAATGACAATGCGTGTGCCCAGTTGAGGGTATGCAGAGAAAGCGCCACATGGACATGGGATGCGGCACAGTCGTAGCAAAGCGCCCCGCCGTCGATATATGAAAAGCGCACTTCGTCTGTTGGATTGTCTTCCAAAAGCGACTGTCCACAATCGATGCAGGTGTCAAGCGAAGGGCGAAATCCCAGGAGTGCAAACAGCTTCAAAAGATAGGCAGCCGTCAGCGGACATAATACTATCTCTTCGCAGGTCGATAGATGGTCAAGAATGGATTCGGTCATAGGAAATAGGCGAGGAACCGGAAGATCCTCATGTGCACAGCGACGCAGCGCATCAAGAATAGGAGCCGCCGCAGCATTGCGAATGATGTCACTACGCAATGGAGCATGGGCAGCCGCAAGACGCGCTTCGCTGACAATTGCCAACCCACGACTCGGCGCAAGCATGACATCACATACCCCAAAGAGATCAAGACGTGCCGCAAACGGATTAGAAGGCTTTAAGGCACCGCGTGCCACAAAACTGATACGGGACCCATCTTCAATGAGCGCATCGACAATAGCGTCGCTTTCACGCAAGCGATTGCGATGCAAGACGATAGCGCGCTCATGCTGTGCAGGACGACCCATTAAATGCCTTCGCCGTAACCAAACCGTCTGATCTGATTGAGATCGCGCCGCCAGTTCTTTTTGACTTTCACATGTAAGTCCAAATACACCCGACAGCCAAGCAACTGTTCAAGATCTATGCGCGCAGCCTGCCCGATAGCTTTTAGGGCTGCCCCGCGTTTGCCAATAATAATGCCCTTTTGACTTTCATGTTCAACAAAAATCGTGGCAAAAACGCGTTCGAGATCTTTGCGTCGTACGTATTCCAATTCGTCAACCACCACGCCAATAGCATGGGGTACTTCATCGTAAAAGCTGCGCAGAATTTTTTCGCGAATGAATTCAGCAACCACCACTTCAAGGGGCTGATCGGTTTCCATATCGGCAGGAAACCAGCGTGGGCCTACCGGGAGTAGCGATGCCATTTTGTTCAGGAAGAATTCAACGCCCTCGCCGCTTACGGCAGAAAGTTGAATTTTTGCATCCCAATCAGCAAGTGCTGACGCCGCTTCCATCTGCGCATCAATCGTATCTTGATCGATGAGATCAATCTTGGTGATAACCAGTACCTTTTTTGCCTTGATAGGAGCAATTATGCGAGACACCCATTCGTCCCCCGTGCCGACAGGTTTAGTACCGTCGACAAGAAAAGCAACCACATCGATACCGTCAAGCGCTTGGATGGCTGATTCATTGAGTTCTTGGCCAAGCGCATCATGTGGCTTATGAATGCCTGGCGTATCAATAAGCACCAGCTGAAAGGTATCGGTAGTTTTGACCGCGCGAAAGCGATGGCGCGTTGTCTGAGCGGTATCGCTGGTAATAGCCACTTTTTTGCCCATGATAGCATTGATAAGTGTTGACTTACCTGCATTGGGACGACCGACAAGGGTGACAAACCCCGATTGAAACGATGTGTCATCACCAGATTGTGATTCAGAGTGTGATAGCGTGGTTTGAGTAGTCATTGATTCACCCACTGAAGCTAACAAAAAAACGAAATAATATGAGGAACAAACACGAGCAGCCCAATAATGCAAGAAGCTATCGACAGGGCGAGCACGGCACCAGCAGCAAGATCTTTCGCAACGCCCGCCTGCTCATCAAAATGAGGGCATGACAAATCGATAGCCTGCTCAAGAGCAGTATTGAGACATTCAGCCGCCAGTACAGCGCCAATGCACAGAACGATAAGACACCATTCAACGGGGCTAAGAGCACAGAGAACTCCAGCAAGGACAACCACCAAAGCAACCACGGTCTGCACGCGAATGTTAAGACCCAGTCGATACGCCTGAACTATGCCACGAGCCGCATATCGAAAAGAAGAAACAAACGGCGTGGGAGTCCCATCGGGCTTCATAGGGAATTCCTCCACGCAGCGAGCAGCTCATCTTCGCGCGCTTCCATTACCTGAGCTTCTTCTTCAACCATATGATCATATCCACAAAGATGAAGCAGACCATGGCACACCAAGAGCTCTATTTCCTCTGCCAACGTCGTGCCAAAAAGAGCCGTCTGTCGTTCGGCCACATCAACTGCCACAACAATGTCGCCCAATTCGTAGGGAATCTCCCCCACCTGATCAGCTTCGTTGTTGACGCTGAAATCGTCATCATACCCGTCGCACTCAAAGCTTAATACGTCGGTTGGACCCACTTTGCCGCGATATGCTTCGTTCAGCTCAGCAATACGGTCATCGTCGACAAAGCTGATAGAAACCTCGGTAGAGGCCGGCTTGCCTTCAGCGGCGATAATAAATTGCGCAAGACTTTCAAGAGGCATGCCCTCAACACGTTCACGTCCATAGTCATAATTGATTGTGATATCCACCGTTTCAGCCTTTCATAAGTGCACCGCACGCTGAAAATGCTTTCAAGAATTCTGGGGCTATTATAAAGCGCATTAAACCTGAAACGTCCCGTGAGAATCAAAGCTCTTCAAATGCATGCGCGCCAGAGAACCGCGCGGTATCGCCGGGTCAACCGAAACGGGATAATACGATTCACTCATTCCCAAACCATGTGATTCAACAAGTACGTCTTCGCTTGTTCCGATGCGTCGAGTGGCTTCTTGCCAGCGCACCTCACGCGCCAGCTCTGAAAGAATATGCGAACGGTTAGCACTGACCAGTGAATCTATTTGATCAGTGCGCGCTGCTGCTGGTGTTCCCGCGCGCTTCGAGTAACGAAATACGTGGACTTTCGAAAAGCGACACGCACGCACCATATCAAGGGTTGCTTGAAAGTCCTGATCAGTTTCACCGGGAAACCCAACAATAATATCGGTCGACAACGATACCTCGGGAACAGCTGTGCGAATACGCTCAACAATCGACAAAAACTGCTCGGCACTATACGGGCGCGCCATTTCGTGTAAGACCTTCGACGACCCTGATTGAAGAGGCAGATGAAGATGACGACACACACGCCCCTCTTGACGGGAAAGCACCTCTATCAATTCATCCGTTGCATGAAGTGGTTCAATGCTCGAAATACGTACTCGCAGCTTCGGCATCTCGTCAATAAGCTGCTGAGCCACCTTTGCTAAGTTGGCATTGTTACTGGTATAGGTTCCCAGGTTAATGCCGGTTAAAACTACCTCGCGCACGCCCGCATCGTACAGCTCGTGTGCTTCGCGCAGTACATCAGGAAGAGGTCGTGAGAACGCTTTTCCCCGCGCAACATGAACAATACAGAACGTACATGCCGCGCTACACCCATCCTGTATCTTAAGGCCAACACGGGTAGGAAAATCTCCCCCAAAACGCAGGTGACGGCGCACTTCCTCGGCAATAAGCGGCTCTTCGTGAACTGCTTCAAAACAGGTATCGGCAACCTGATTCTTTCCGCATACAACAACGCGCTCATCCATGGATAAAAATTCATCTGGATCAAGTGCGGCTGCACAACCGGTAACAACAACCGACCGAGCGCCCATAAAATCACGCAAGGCACGGCGCACGGTTTTTCGTGTCTTTTTTTCTGCTTCGCCCGTAACGGTACACGTGTTGATAACAACAACATCGGGATACCTGTCGTCGGTAATGGCTCCCCGATCCTCGAGCTGAGCAGCGATGGTATCCGACTCGACCCGATTAACCTTGCACCCTAAGTTAATGATGGTGTATCTCATTGCAGGACACCCAGAGTCGACAGAGCAAGCGCTGGCGCCACAATACCCGCTGTTTCAGTGCGCAAGATGGAAGACCCCAGAGTTACGGCGTAAGCCGGTGGTCCCATATGCAAGAAATAATCCACTTCATGTTGCGTCAGACCACCCTCAGGGCCGATGACAAGCGCAACGCGAGCGTGGGCAGCCGTCTGTCCACTCAACTGAAGTGCTTGAGCAATTGCCTCAGACACGCCAACGCCATGTGCTTCTTCCCAACAAATAAGGATACACGTAGCATCTGAAAGTATCTCTGCCACTTCGTCGCAGCGATACGGAAGAGTAACTTCAGGTATACGCGGCTGCCCTGATTGCATAGCGGCACTTTTGGCAATCGCACGCCACCGACCGACCCGCTTGTGTGCTTTATCACCGTCAAGTTTCACCACACTTCGCTCGCAGGCTAACGGTACAAACTGCGTTACACCGAGCTCGGTCGCGTGCCGTATAACAACATCAACCTTGTCACCTTTTGAAATACCCTGCAACAGACATACCTGGGGACGGTCGACAGAAGCAGAATTATGCGCCGCAATACGCACGCACATGCCTGCTGCATAGAAGGAAACAATCTCGCACTCAAAGTAGTCTTGTGCCGCATCAACAACAGCCACATGTTCACCAGCTGCAAGACGCAAGACCCGCGCGTGGTGTTCATCTTCGGCAGAAAGACGCAAAATAAAGGGACTTTCCTGTTCACAGGCAAGCACCTGAGAAGGAAGAAAGAAGCGTGCCAAGCTCATGAGATTCCTAGTTAAACGCGTCTTTGATCTTCTGGAAGGGTGTTCTCTCTTCGGTGTATCCCTCGCCCATTTCTTCTGCAAGCGCTTCAAGCAATTCTCGTTCGCGCTTCGAAAGCTTTTTCGGAATGACCACATTCACATGCGTAAACAAATCGCCTCGCGCTTCGCTTTTGAAGCGTGGCATACCATACCCTCGCGTCCGAACAACCTGTTCGCTCTGACAGCCTTCAGGAATAACAACGGTTACTTTTTCACCTTCGAAAATGCCATCAACTTCAACTTCAGCGCCAAGTGCGGCTTGCACCATTGAAATGCTCACGCGCGTATGCAAATTGTCGCCATCGCGCTTGAAATAATCATGAGCGACGATACGGCACGTCACAATAAGATCGCCCGCGCTGGCTCCTTGCATGCCCGCTTCGCCAAAGCCAGAAAGGCGCAATTGCTGACCGTCGCGAATACCAACGGGTACCTCAACGGTAATGCGCTGACGGTCGGGAACTCGTCCCTGCCCTTCGCATTCTGGACAAGGATCCGTCACAATAGTGCCGGTGCCGTTACAGCGCGGACAGGTCGAAGCGGTCTGCATGTCTCCTAAAAAGGTACGCTGAACGGTAACAACACGGCCTTGTCCATGGCAATCGGGACATGTAGTTTCCTTTCCATCAGGACCCAATCCGCTGCCGCCGCATTCGGGACACGGCGCAAGGCGATCGTAGACAATTTCTTTCTTCACACCAGCGGCCACTTCTTCAAGCGTAAGCCGCAAGCCCACGCCCATATCACGCCCCTCACGCCGCATACGCACGCCACCTTGACCGCCGCCAAAGAAGCTGCTGAAGATGTCGCCCATGCTGCCGAATCCGCCAAACAGATCGTCGAGATCGACATATGGTGCATTGCCACCAGCACTACCAGGGATAGTGCCAAACCGATCATACTGAGCACGCTTAGCCGGATCGGAAAGCACGTCATATGCTTCGTTTAATTCTTTGAACTGTTCCTCGGCATCATCCGCTTTATTGACATCAGGATGAAGTTGCCGTGCACGACGTCGGAACGCCTTCTTGATCTCGTCATCGGTGGCTGTCTTTTCAACCCCGAGTACTTCGTAGAGATCTTTGGACATGAAACGTTCTACCTTCCTTTACCGATCCAACGCTACCATCTTTACAAGAGCGCTAGCTGTCTTCCTTATGCGTCTGTGTCACCCAAGGCGCTCTGCGCTGTGCGCACCGCCTTGATAACTTGTGCGTAATTCATTCGTGTTGGCCCAATGACTGCCACAATTCCTTCGCTGTGGCCACGACCGTAACGACCAGCCACCACCGACACTCCCGCAAGAGAGGCGGCTCCGTTTTCGCTTCCGATACGCACTGTGGTATTCCCATCGCTATCAACATCGTGCAGTATACGCAACAAAATCGTATCGTCTTCAAGCACTTCAAGTACGGGCATCAATGCCTGTGCCTGCGCAAATTCGGGTTGTCGGACCAACGCTTTGAGACCTTCTTGATGAGCACGCCCTGCCGAGCCTTCTTCAACAAGGCGTAGCGTCTCGCGTATAAGAAGGCGTGTTAAATGGTCGGGAAACTGTTCCTCGTCAATATGATGCGGTATATCATCTGGTTGTTTATCGACAATCAGCGCGTTTAAGGTCTCCTGCACGGCATGTACTTCATCAGGTGATACTTCGCAGGGACATTCCACCTGACGATCAAGCACCTGTCCTTCTTCAGTTACCACCACAATCATGACGCGCCGCGCTGAGAGCGCCACGAGTGTAATCTGTCGCACTGACAGCGAAAGTGTTTGTGGGGGCAATACGATCGATAAGCATTCTGTCAGGCGAGCCAACGCCGACGTGGTGCGATCCATCAAATCGTCGAGTTCAAGCGCTGAATCTTTCAGCGCCCGCGCCGCACGGCGAGAATCTTCATCAAGGTCTTCTTCGGTAACATACGAGCCCAACAAGTCATCGACAAATGCGCGATACCCGAAATCGGTGGGAATGCGCCCAGCGGACGTATGCGGCTGCTTAATATAGCCTGCATCTTCCAACACTGATAGTTCGTTGCGCACCGTTGCTGAACTGACGCCCAAACGATAGTTCTCAACCAGCGTGCGCGAACCAACCGGCAGGGCGTGCGATATGTATTCTTCGATCAGTGCAGCAAGCACCCGTTGGCGCCTATCAGAAAGCATCTTTGGTTCACGCTCCTTTCCGGTTACTCTTCGCAGCTACTTCGCGACTGTTTGGTGAAAGGCTCTTCAAAAACTCGTCAGCTGTTTTTACAACCATCACCAAAATACGCTTTGCGACATACTTTGCTGAAAGGGCATTCTAGCAGCCAAGCCTATCGAGTGCTGATACTGTCTTCCAAAAGATACCAATATGTCACCAGGAGAACAGTCAACGTCGATGTATCGACGTGTTTAACACCATGAGGCGCACGCTGTTACCAAGGAATCCTCCGATGCAGATGAAATATATCAACCTGTTGAACGCCGTGAGGCGCACGCTGGCATACGCAATGATCGTGTTAGTACCCATGCTGGCTAGAGCGCTAAAAGTGCCCATGCTAATTAGGGTGCCAAATCAAGAAGTGCTCCATAGAGTTCATTGCCAAGCAGCCATCCTTTTTCGCTTGACTGCCATACGCCATCCGTATGTTCAACCAGACCGAGCGAGACAAGCGATGAAAACGTATTTGGTGCCTGCGGTAGCAACTTCGCCGCTTCATTAAGACGTATATCGGAAATACCCTTTGTTAGGCGCATACCTAGCATGAGATCTTCTGCTTCGCGCTGATAGCGATCGAGTCGCTCAAGAATATATCCATCCTGACTGCGCCAACGTCCCTCGTCGTTCTGTTCCATACTAACGGCTCCCGACCCTATACCGAGATACGGTACTCCTGTCCAGTAGGAACAGTTATGGCGGCATTCATATCCCATACGAGCATAGCTTGCTACTTCATATCGATAGAAACCAGCCTGCTTAAGTATACGTGAAGCATCTATCATGGCATCAGCTTGTTCATCTTCGTCAATAGCAGCAAGCAGCCCTTTACTATATAGGCTATAGAATGGTGTGCCTTCTTCGATGGTGAGCGGGTAAATACTAATATGCGAAACACCGAGCGCGATAGCTTCCTGCACACTTGAAAGAAAACTTCCAGGCGTTTGACCAGGAATACCACATATCAAATCGATTGATACATTGTGAAAGCGATCATGCGCATCGTCGATTGCACGGCGCGCATCATCAGCTGAATGAGGACGCCCCAATATACCGAGCACCGTATCGTCAAAACTCTGTACACCAAGGGAAAGCCGATTGGCTCCCAGCGCCCACAGATCACGCACCATACGCCGTGTCAGACTTTCAGGATTTGCCTCAATAGTGCATTCAACCGTATCGGTTAGGTGCATTGAAAGAGATAGTGCATACAGTAACTGAGTAAGGCGGGCAGGTCCTAGAAATGTTGGTGTGCCCCCACCAAAATAGACGGTTTCAATATCACTCAACAACCCGTCGCGCCCACGGGCACGCAGGGCAAGCACAACCGCTTCAACATATGCATCCATTTCGCTGTTGTGTCCTGGAACATGTGATGCAAAATCGCAATACGAACATTTTGCCCGACAGAACGGAACATGCACATAGAGCGCTTTGAAAGGATCGTTCATTGCGCATCCTCACGCATTTCAAGTTCGTCGAGACGGCGATCCATTTCGTCAAATGCAGCCTCAAATTCTGCAAGCGACCGGCATCGATTCAACGCTTCGCGCGCCTGTGAGGCACCTGGTTGACCCTTGCAGTACCAACTCCCCTGCTTGCGCATACGCACCAGTGTACGCGGCTCCCACCTATAGAGCTCTCGCGCATGGCGTCGAGCAAGCGCGACGCGCTCGCGTAAGCTGGGTGGTTGTGGTGCTGGCTTACCAGCGAGTGCTGCTGCCACGTCGGCGAACACCCATGGATTTCCTTCAGCTGCTCGTGCAATCATGATGGCATCGCACGCAGTTTCACGCATAAGCGTAACCGCATCAGCGCCACAACAGACATCCCCATTGCCAACCACCGGAATCGCAACCGCTTCTTTTACGCGACGAATAGTCGCATGGCAGGATGTGCCGCGGTATAACTGCTGCGCAAATCGCCCATGAACCGTTACCCCCGCAGCTCCTGCCTGCTCAACACGACGTGCTAGATCACCCGCAGTCTCGCAGCCAAGCGCGAACCCGCGCCGCATCTTAACGGTAACCGGAACATCGACGGCGTCAACAACAGCAGCAACAATGTGTACAGCACGGTCGGGCTGCTGCATAAGAGCCGATCCATCGCCTTTGGTAATAATTTTTCGGGCAGGACAGCCCATGTTGATGTCGATAACAGCAAGCGCTTCGCCAAGCATTTCGCGTACACGTGCTGCCTGGTGGGCCATGGTAGCAGGCTCATGTCCAAAGAGTTGCACGCCAACCTGTGTCTCGTCTGGAGAAAGCGTTAAAAGGTCTTCAGTGCGCTGATTTTCATACGACAGCCCTTTAGCGCTTACCATTTCGGTAAACGTAAGAGAAGCGCCCTGTTCAAGACAGAGCTTACGCATAACTGGATCGGTTACGCCAGCCATAGGAGCTAACATAACCGGATGCGTTGCCATAAATGCCGGCCAATCCACCTGATGCCCTATACGGTTTTCGATAGACTCAGGGCACCCATAAGCCCTAAGACACCGATAATCACCATTAAAAGAATGGCCAGAAAGCATCCACAGCCAATTGCTGCTTTGCTCGAACCAGCCATGCGCCGCGTTGGCGGCCGCCTGTCATCAAAGGCCTCGTCAATCCAACTGCGTTCGGTATCGTCTTGTGTATCTGCCATATAGTTGCCTATCACTCGTCGACCTTCAATATGGCCATAAATGCTTCTTGGGGAACCTCAACATTGCCGATTCCCTTCATGCGTTTCTTACCTTGCTTCTGCTTTTCCAACAGCTTGCGCTTACGACTGATGTCGCCGCCATAACACTTGGCAAGAACATCCTTACGTTTAGCACTGACTGTTTGACGCGATAAAACACGCCCACCAACAGCAGCTTGGATGGGCACTTCAAACATCTGTCGGGGAATAATTTCCTTGAGTTTTTCAGTGAGCACCCGCCCACGATCGTAGGCTTTATCTTTTTGAACGATAAAACTCAGCGCGTCAACAGGCTTGCCCGCCAGCAAGATATCAAGCCGAACCAACTTGCTTGGCTTATAGCCATCAAAGTCATAGTCGAGACTTGCGTATCCTCGTGTATTCGACTTCAGCTTATCGAAATAGTCCATAATGAGTTCCGACAAGGGAATCTCCCAAACCATTTCGACCGTCGTCGGGCTGAGGTAGTTCATCGTAATAAATTCACCGCGACGCGCCACCGTTAAATCCATAACAGCACCGACATAATCAGGCGGAATAAGTATCTTTGCCTTGAGATACGGCTCTTCAATATGATCGATTTCACCCGGATCGGGCATCTCTTGCGGCGAACGCAGGCTTACCATTTCTCCCGATGATTTGTAGACGTGATATTCCACACTTGGCGCAGTTGCAAGCAAATCAAGACTGAATTCACGCTCAAGCCGTTCCTTAACAACTTCCATGTGTAAAAGTCCCAAAAAGCCTACGCGGAACCCAAAGCCAAGCGCATGCGAGGTCTCAGGTTCCCAAATAAGGGCTGGATCATTAAGGGAAAGCTTTTCAAGCGCTTCTTTAAGCGGCTCGTACTGGTCGCCATCAATCGGGAAAAGCCCCGTAAAGACCATGGGTTTCGCTTCACGATAGCCCGGGAGTGGCTCGACGGTTGTGTTTTCAGTAGCTGTGATGGTGTCGCCAACTTTTACCTGTGCGATATCCTTCAATCCCGTCACAAGATAGCCAACCTCGCCCATGCTAAGACATTCCAACGGCTCTTCCGCCGGATGACGTGCGCCAACTTCTTCAGCGATCATCTCGGCATCGGTAGCCAGCAGACGCAGGTGTTGTCCACAGGTAAGCTGCCCGTCAACAATGCGCACGAGCGCTACCACACCACGATACGCATCAAAATAACTGTCAAAGATAAGCGCGCGCAGTGGCGCGTGTGCATCGCCCGTAGGAGCGGGAATGTCATAGACAATGGCTTCGAGCAGATCATGCACGCCGACACCCGTTTTACCACTGGCAAGCACGGCATCATCAGCGGGGATAGCAAGGCCATCTTCAATTTCTGCTTTGACACGCTCAGGTTCGGCAGCCGGTAGATCAATCTTGTTGATAAGAGGAATAACAGCCAGATTTGCATTCATAGCCATCATCGCATTTGCGACCGTCTGTGCTTCGACCCCTTGAGTTGCATCAACCACCAACACAGCGCCTTCGCAGGCGGCAAGACTGCGACTGACTTCGTAGGTAAAGTCAACGTGCCCCGGTGTATCAATCAGATTGAACTGATACGTTTCACCATCATCGGCGGTATAACTTACCCGTACTGCCTGACTTTTGATGGTAATGCCACGCTCACGTTCGATATCCATGTTATCAAGCAGCTGCGAGCGCATATCGCGCGCAGCAACCGTACCGGTCTGTTCCAGAATACGGTCGGAGAGCGTCGATTTACCGTGATCGATGTGCGCAATAATGCTGAAATTCCTGATATGGGAAGGATCGGTCATAGCTGCTTTCTTTACTGCTGTTATACCCCTGCCCTTCCGATTAAACGTGCAAGGGGTGTGATCAAATATCCCGCGTAAACGGAACTCATATTGTATCGTGAAATAGAACGCGTATCGGCACCCTCTACTGAAGCGCCAAATCTCACCGCGGTGCTTCTTAGTTGAAACACCATCAACATGACTGCTCTGCTGCAGCAATGTTGTTGGAAATATCTTGAAATACCGCTGCAGCAGTTGCCCGCAGGCGTGCAGGAGATGGAAAATATATCGGTTACGCTGCCATAAGAACTCATCGCTGCAGCTTGCCCGCAGGCGTGCAGGAGATGTGCATTTGTACGCGCTTTTCTTCCTTCACACGCCACCGTATGGCCAAAATCTGGTAACCTGATGCATCGCGTATCCGGCAAGACGTTCGCAAAGCACACTGCTTATGCGGATCTGCAGACAAGGCTGCATGGGATCATCGTTACGTCGGGTGGCTAACGGCCGCATGAACGGAAAATCCTGACCGTTCAATCTATCGCATTTCGGCACAGGTTCTGAAATGCGTCGGATAAGACCGTATTCCACCTGGCCTTAAGACTCCACCCCGCATTTTCTGCATGCCGCATAGGTAGACAATACGCCGCGTTGCGGCAGAAGGCGGAATTAAAGGAGTTCCAGCATGGCAAATATCAAAAGTCAGAAGAAGCGTATTCGTACCAATGAAAAGGCGCGTCTGCGTAATCGCGCCGTCAAAAGCGAACTAAAGACGGCTATTCGTGTCGTTAAAGATGCTGTTGCGGCCGGCAATGGCGCTGCTGCACTGGCTGGCGCCCATCATGCCTGCAAGCTGCTTGATCGTGCGGCTTCAAAGGGAGTCATCCATAAGAACCAAGCGGCTAACCGTAAAAGTGGCATTATGAAACTTGCTAACACCGTCGTCACCGATGAGATTCGTGCTGCCTACAAGGCACCGGAGAAGCGTGCTACCGAGCCAAAGGGTGGTACCAAGAAGGCTGCACGTCGTGCTGAACGTCAGAAGGCCTATGAAGAAGCCGCCAAGGTAAAGGAAAAGAATCGCAAGGCCACCAAGAAGGCTCAAGCTGCTGCGGAAGCTCGTAAGGCCGCTGAAGCGGCTGAAGCCGAAAAGGCAAGCGAGGCTGAAGAAGCTGAAGAGTCCACTGAAGAGGCTGCTGAATAACCGAGCTGAATACGTTTCAACTCAATACATACAGTACAAACACTCGAAAAAGGGAGGCTTACGCCTCCCTTTTTCGAGGTGGACCTCCGGACGATTTCTTGGACACATCAGGCCACATATCCTAAGAACAGTCGATACTCTTCTGGGCTTTTTTACACCTAAAAGCTGATCCGTTTGACTTTGAGGCTATAAGCAGAGATATGTACCTACATCCGCTTAGCAGCGCAGATTAACTAACTTGTTTGCCGACAAATTATTCGAAGTTTCATGACAGATGTCTTATCGACAGACGACACCAAGCCACCAGGACTCAAAAGATTCTTCAGGATTGGCACCGCTTTTCATAGCTAATTCGGTGTCACGGGCGCTTTCAAGTGCTCGGTGAAGTTCTGACACTGAAAACCCGCGCGCCCAGGTAACATGATTTTTTACCCGCCAAGCAGGAAGATGCAATAAATCAGGAAGTGTTTGAACTTGACCTCGATTAACGAGCGCCTTCGTCATGATAAGTTCGCGAATGCGCGTAACACACAGGGCAAGCAAGCGATAGGCTGAAATATCTCCAAGCTGCGCTTGAATAACAAGACAGCGCTCAACATTGCGACTTGAAAAAGCGTCGACAAATTCCCATGGCTTAGCTTCATTCGTACGGCTTACAAGCGCTCGCACTTCATTTTCATTGATTGCATCGCTTCCCCAGTGAGCAAGCGCGAGTTTGCGTATCTCGGCGTTGAGAGCGACGGTGTTTTCTCCCACAAGATCAATCAGGGTACCAATGGCAGCTTGGGTAATAGATACCCCTTGTGAAGCTGCTAAAGCCGAAACTTTCTTCGGTAAATCACGGCGGGTTGGCGGCGCACAATCAATAACTGCCTGAGCACCTAACTTTGCCACCGCTTTATACAGGCGCGTATTTTTGGCGAGCCCGGTTGCCACCAGGCAGAGAACTGTCTGGTTATTGGGCGCCGCGAGATACTCAATGACCTGGGCAACGTCGCTCCCCTTCAAGCGATCAGCTGCAAACACCTCAACAAGGCGAACAGGGCTAGCAAAGGGAAGCGTATTGCAAGATGCCACGATAGCTTCACCCTGAGCCTGTGCCCCGTCAAATTCATCACGATTAAATGACAGGTCGCCTTCACGGGCAATGCGCTCATGCAGACGACGGATAACTGCCTCTTTCTTGAGGTCATCGGTGCCCGTAACAAGATAAGCGGGAAGCAAAGGTGTTGTCGATGCTGAAGTCATATCGTCATGGTACGCGATCCGCATTGATGTACATTGTGTCCGGCAACAATCTGCATACAACATCCCCGCATGTATCAGTTTTGTACAGAAGGACATCGCTCTTCTTTTGTTTATCTACCCGACTGGTTGCGTGAGCAGTCATGTGACGTGAATCACCTGTTGAAGACGAACCTATCAAATCACTTCCCGCTTCATTTGTTCGAACGAGTCCTTCCATAATGACACGTGGATGAATTTCTTTTGCGATGCGCTCGTCACGACTGCTATCAACCCGCGGTTGCAAACTAACAAGAACATCTATCGGTCCATTGCTCTTCAGACAATGTGCTCTTTCAAGCGTTGGCTTGAAATGCTCGTCAGTAATAAGTGCTGTTACATCAGCCGTTCCATCGCCATTCGTATCGGCTGTTAACTGAAACAGCACCCCCGAAATGCCCTGCCCGTTTTCGCTTTCGTGCTCATCCGAGGAATTAGATATACCAGTCACATCAGACATGCTCGTCAATCGCAAATGACCTATTGAACAGTATCCGTTTCCCGCCCCGCATGAATTCGGTAAAGAGCTTTCAAGTAACAGGCCATTGATCTGTGTGTTCTTGTTATTTGGTGCGATGGTATCTTCCTTTGTCTGCGTGTAACCCTGCCCAAACGCAATAACATGATCAATGCCTATTCCACCACAGACCGCATCAAGTACGCGCGTATGCGCGGATGCATCCGTTACCACAAGTGCATCAAGATGATTAACATCATGTCGAGCAAGTGCCTTAAGCAGACGGGGACCAGATGACCCTGTCCCAATAAGCACCGCTGAAGGACCATCGCGGACCAGTACGGCACTATCCCCTTCAAGATCTAAAAGCACCAGTTCACTCGCATGCAAAGCAGGGGGCACAATAAGAATGCATACCAAAGCGCCTGTTGCCAGACAGGCAGCACTAATGGCAGCTGGCAGTGAAGGTGTGGGCCACAGAACATACAGTACGCCAAACACAGTAAGCGTTGCACAGAGCAATACGGGAAGTTCAAAGGCGACAGGAATACTCGCACAGGGAATGTGTGCACAGAGATGGGCAACATCACAAAGCGCTTGGGCACAGAAACACGGTATACCAAGTACACTCGAAAGAGGCGGAATAAGAGCCGCGATAGGCACCAGTATTGAAGCGATTGTACAGGTAAGCGCAAACAACGGCGTAGCAAGCACATTAGCCAGTGGAGACACAAGGGGAAACTGACCGAATACGCTTATTGAAAATGGCAGAGTCGCTAAACTGGCTGCAATCGTAATGCCAAGAACATCGGCTATGGGTTGTGCATGTCCAAAAAGGAGTACCCCAATCCACTGCGCAAAATAACGACCAAACAGAATAATCCCCAGTGTTGCAGCAGCCGAAAGTTGAAACGATGCTGATAGGGCATTCGGCGGCCACAAAATAACAAGTACCCCAACACACCAGGCCCAAGCGGAAAGACCGCTTGCCCGCCGCCGCGACGCAAAAGAGAGCAATACAACCGCTGACATGGCACACGCTCTCAGAGCCGATATCGGCACACCCGCAAACACCACATAGATACCCGCAAGAGCAAGCACCAGCATATTACGAGGTCCTTTTGCAAGACGAATGCGTGCGAGAATGGCAGCAACCATCCCAGCAAAAACCGCCAGATGCGACCCACTTACCGCAACTAAGTGAGCAAGCCCACATGATCGCACTGCACGATAAACGCTACTCCCCGTCAGGTCAGATCGGTCAGCGCAGATAAGCGCCTTTAACAGAAGAGTACCCTCTCCCCCTTGATTGCTCAGCGCTGAAAGACAAGCATGCCGTGCGGTATAGGGCAACGCAGCAAAAGGCGCTGGTCCCAACCGCTCAATTGTCTGGGCATGTACATCACCAGCAAGCCCTTGTTGTGTCAGGCGACCTCTTGAAGCTGGCTTTTCACCCCGTAATTCACCGTGGGCGGTGAATACTTCCCAACAGGAAAGCGATTCATTCTTATCGAATATAACCGAGACCCGCTCGAGGGAACCAGATTCAAGCACACAGAGCGCCTCTACCGAAGAATTAAATTCGCCTGTATGGGAATCTTCAAGCGCACAGAACGTATGACTCTGCGCACCATCGTGCGCAATCTGATCGGCTTCTTCGTTAAGCACCAGAATAAACACCGTACTGATAGCAAGACCCGCGGCTGTACCAATCAGAAGCGAAAGAAAAGCACATAACAAATGTGACCGTACGCGCACGACAAACGGTACAAAAAGCACTAAAGCACCGAGTGATTCTCCCATCAAAAGGATTGGAGAAATATCAGGATCCGTATCGAGCCACCAAAGGGACACACCAACTGCTGCCCACATGCCAAGCGCAGCACATACATGAGGCATGAGCGCCGGTCTTAAGGGAGTATTTTGCAAGGGACTCGTATTCACCATGCTCGATCGTTCTACCTGCGGCTCGCATTCAGCGAGTACATGCATGACCCACACGCGGCATGCGATCGCTCTGTACACAGCCGCGTTCCAGAACATGATTGTTCTGCGTACGGTCCACACATGATAGACACCAACGCTGGTCGTTCTGCACACTATTGCGGTCTGATACCCGATCAAACAGTAATAAAGTCTGCCAGCGCGGCATATTTCTTTTCCCCAATACCCGATACCTGTTTCAAATCCTCCTTGGTGGCAAAACGACCCTCCGTTTGACGATACGTAATAATTTTTTGTGCCGTGCTTTGCCCTACCCCTGGTAGGCTGCATAGTTCATTAGCATCTGCTGTATTGATGTTTACTTTCTGCGTACGCGATGACCCAGCGCTACCCGCTGATTGTGATGAGCTCTTCGATGATGTCGATGTAGATGGCACAGAAGAAGATGCACCAGATTGATTGGTGGCAGTATCATCGGTTGCTAATCCTGGAACATATATCTGCTCGCCATCTTGCACCACACGCGCTAGGTTCAATCCATTGGCATCGGCATCTTCACTCATGCCACCAGCAGCCTCCACCGCTGCTTCAACACGATCCGTTGGTGACAATTCATAGACACCGGGGTTCACAACATGCCCGCTGACATGCACTATCACTTTCTTTTGATCGAATGCAGAATGGGCACGGCTTTCATTGGCTCCGTCAACCTCATCACTATCAACCGCATCATCAGACGAAATCGCTTCGGCCGCAGAAGGCGAAGATTGGGTTTGTGGTATCTCTTCAGAAAGCGCTTTGTGCGCCGCACAGGCAACAATGTTATGAACCATCAAAACCAGCGCAACAAGCACCAGTAGTATCACGCCAGCCAGGGCAGGTCTACTTGCAGACGAAAGATGCAAGCGACTAGTGAGGCGCTCGGACGTGGCGATAAAGGGCATAGGGTCTCCTCGGTAGAGATAATCCCTTCAAAAGGGTCCTTTAAACCTATCTCACGTTATGGACAAACTATGCCGTTAAATGTTGCCGAAATATGGCATTTGTACGGCCGAGGAGTAGCCGCGTCATATGTAATATTCTTACATGGTGCAGAACGTGGTGACTGCGCAGCCGGGGAATAGTCAGTCTGTACAGCACGGCATCTAACATCCTTTACATGGTGTCAGAATGTGACGATTGTGCAGCCGAGGAATAGCCAGCGGGCGTTTAACATCCCCTACATGCTGTCGGAATGTAGCGACTGTGCAGCACGAGGCGGGCGATAAGCTGGACAGGTGTAATCATGAACTTCGGCAGCTGCCACAATTTCCTTAACCCAATCGTCCTGCGGAAATTTTGCCTCTTCAGCAAGAACTTTATCCATCTTTGCATGTGTTTCGGGATTACGCGGCATAAAGAGTGTGCAGCAATCGGGCGCATCCTGACTTGAAATAGGAAATGAACCCAGTCGCTGTGCGTCGGCAATAATCTCTTGCTTATCAGTGCCAATAAGCGGACGAAATATGGGCAGGTTAACAGCAGAAGCAGTTGCGAAAATATTATCGATCGTTTGCGAGGCAACCTGACCTAAGCTTTCGCCAGTTACCAGTGCCCGCGCACCCTCCTGATTGGCAATCGCTTCGGCCACTTTAAACATAAGGCGTCGATACATAATAACTCGCAGTTCAGGAGCCACAGTAAGGGCAATTTCGCGCTGATAGTCACCAAAGGGCACAACATACACGCGTGCAATACACCCATCGTGCTCGAGCAGGTGGGCAATATCATCAACAAGAAACTCACTGGTGGCGCTCGTTTGAGGACGACCACTAAAATGCACCGCTATACAAACAGCACCACGCCGCGCCATCCGCCAAAGCGCAACCGGCGAATCAATACCACTTGAAAGCAGCGCCACAACGCGTCCGCTCGATCCAACGGGCAGACCCCCCACCCCACGTATGCTACGTGCATACACATAGGCAGCCGATTGGATAACCTCAACACCAATCTGAATGTCCATGTCTTTCATCTTTACCGCTTTATCGGGAAACGCCTCGCATAAAGCTGCACCGACCAGCTGATTTATCTGCATGGAATCAATAGGGAAATCGGTGTGATTTCTTCGAGCAGCCACTTTAAACGATTGAAAATCGCCAACATCCACCAGCGCTTGACGAGCTGCTTCAGACATTTCCTCAATGGCGCGCTCGCACTTATATCCACAGGAAACCCGCGCTACACCAGGCACTTTAGCAATGGCTTCTTCGATGGCGCACGCAGTCTCAAAGGTGGTACCTTCTTCAATAAACACCAAAAGACGCCCAGATATACGATGGATCGTAACAATAGGTTGATCGTGCAAAAGCGCCTCAAGATTGCGCAGCAAGCGCATTTCAAACGATGCGCGATTGTGACCTTTCAGGCCAATTTCATGATAATGAACCAAACAGATGCGTTGAAATTCCACGGTATACCCCTGCAAAGATTGGTACATGAAGAAACCCGCCTGCCCAAAAGGGCAACAGCGGGCTGCTTGATTGTTTAAATATGGTGTGACCTAGTGCGCCTGCGCATCAATGGTTGCAGGATCCCAGGAGACTTCCCCCTTGGATATTTCGTCAAACGCAATAGAGAGCGGCTTCTTGTTTGAAGCGCGCGCAATTTCAACAGCAGTCTGCAGCTGAATAGCACGATCGCGCTGACCGCGCAGCATGTCGTTAATATCATGCGCCCGACGCGAAGCAATCGCACAAAGAAGGAACCGGTCGTTATCGGTTTCTTCAAGAAGCTGATCGATCTTTGGTTCGATAAGACTCATAGTTTCTTTGATCCTTATTCTCGTTCCGCCAGCGATTCGATATAAGCGACCAGCTGGTCGGTCGCTTCATCAAGGTTGTCATTAACAACCGTGTAATCATACTTCTTTTTCTGCGCAAGTTCCACTTCCGCTGTCGCCATGCGTTCAGCGATCGCTTCAGGAGTTTCACTTCCCCGACCTTCGAGGCGCGCACGCAGCTCTTCCATACTTGGAGGAGCTATAAAAACCAGATGGCACTCTGGCATATAGCGTTTAACCTGAAAAGCACCTTGTACATCTATTTCAAGAATAACTTGAACACCCGCAGCTAAGCGCTCTTCTACGCTTGCGCGAGGCGTACCATATCGCGCGGTGTGCACCGAAGCCCATTCAAGGAAGCCATCTTGCGCAATAAGATCGTCGAATTGATCGTCAGAAAGAAAGAAATATGAGACACCATCAACTTCCCCGGCACGAGGGGCACGGGTTGTAGCTGAAATGGAAACCCATGCATCGGGGACGCGGTCAAGGACACGCTTTACGAGTGTGCCCTTACCCGCGCCCGATGGACCTGAGATAACGAACAGGTTGCCAGTTCGCGACACTAACCGAGACGCTCCAGCAGGGAAGCTTCCTGGCGCTCGCCGAGACCGCGCAAACGACGGCTTTCAGCAATGTGCAGCTCAGCCATAACTTTCTCGGCCTTAGCCTTGCCATAGCCGGGAAGTGTCTCGATCAAGGTAGAAACCTTCATGCGACCCACAACGGGATCGTCTTTCATACCAAGAACTTTTTCCAAGGTGAGCTTGCCGCTCTTCAGATCGTCGCGGATCTCAGCACGCTTGATACGTGCAGCCTTGGCCTTTTCCAGAGCAGCCTTGCGTTCTTCCGGGGTAAGCTGAGGAATTGCCATCTCCAGATCTCCTTTGCTTTCTCATATGGGCACCCTATTGCGCCTTACCCATAGTAATACAAAAAATCCCTGTTCGTAGCCTTAATTTTTCGCCCGCGGTAATTACACATCCTCAACTGGCATAAATTAACTGTCAGCGGACGGTAAAATCATTCGTTATCTGGCGGTTTCTAGCCTTTTGTATTATTCCAAACTCGAAACAATTTCCTCAAATGCGGCAACGGGATCGCTCGCCTGCGTAATGGGGCGACCAATAACCAGATGCGAGGCGCCCTGAGCAATAGCAGAAGCTGGATCAGCCACACGGCTCTGATCGTCGAGAGCCGATCCACGTGGTCGTACACCAGGTGTCACAATATATGCATCGGGCCCAAGTAGTACACGCAGAGCTGACGCTTCCTGGGGAGACGCAACCACACCGTGTGCCTGCGCGGTATATGCCAAGCGCGCCATGGCTTGCACTTGATCGGCAATCGGCAGAGCAATATTAAGCGATGAAAGAGCAGCTTGATTCATGCTCGTAAGCACCGTAATGCCAAGCATGACGGGAGGTTCACTCCCCCCTTCAGCAGCTGCCTTATTGGCACCCTGTACCGCAGCGCGCATCATTTCTTCGCCGCCTAAGGTATGCATGGTCAACATATCGGCACCGGCATGCGTAGCGGATGCCGCAGCACCAAACACCTGATGTGGAATATCATGGAACTTCAGATCGAGAAATATATTGAAGCCACGTTCTTTTAAATCGTGAATGATAGAAGGACCAAGCGCATAAAAGAGCGTCATGCCAACTTTCAGCCACCGTGCGTGACCAGCAAGTATATCGGCAAGTTCAAGCGCGCGGTCTTTTTCACAATCAAGCGCCACGATAATGCGCTCACGTGCTGGTGCGTTTTGCCATGGAATTAGCATTGCAACCCCCCTACTAAATCGTTGACATCGTCAACACCCTGACGTTCGCAGTAGGCTTGAATACCATCTATCACCTGCTGTGTTGCAAAGGGGTTCATGAAATTTGCCGTCCCGACTGCTACTGCTGTTGCCCCAGCAAGCATGAATTCCACCGCATCGGTGCCATTGGTGATACCGCCCATACCAAGCAGCGGCAGTGAAACAGCGCGGCTCACTTCCCACACCATGCGCAGCGCCACTGGCTTGACGGCTGGACCAGACAAGCCACCCACCACACGGGCAAGAACCGGCGTGCGACTGTCTGCATCAATAGCCATACCGAGCAGAGTATTAATGAGTGAAATAGCATCGGCGCCCGCCGCTTCTGCAGCACGCGCGATTTCAGCAATATCCGTCACATTAGGAGAAAGCTTAACGATCATCGGGCGATTGGTTACAGCACGACAGCCTGACACTACCGTTTCGACGCCATCACACGTCGTCCCGAACGTCATACCACCTGCATCAACATTCGGACAACTGATATTTACCTCGTAAGCACTCACCCGGTCGTCTTCTTCAAGCGCCTCAATAACCTGCACATATTCCTGCGGACTATGACCAGATACATTCACGATAACCGGCACGTCATACTGCGCCAGCCAGGCAAGATCGCCAGCACGCAGAGCAGCAACGCCGGGGTTTTGCAATCCAATGGAATTAAGCATGCCGGAAGGAGTTTCCGCAATACGAGGTGCATCATTTCCCGCCCAGCCTGAAAGGGATACGCCCTTTGTCGTAACCGCACCAAGGATGTCAACGGATACAAACGGATGATATTCACGACCAGCCGCATACGTCCCCGACGCAACCGTCACGGGGTTTTTCATCGCTAGGCCGCCGAGATTAACCGCGAAATTAACCGCTGTCATGACCACACCACCTCACGTGCATTAAAGATAGGGCCATCAACACAGGCGCGTTGTCTTCCTTTCGATGTTTCAACCACACAGGAAAGGCAGGCGCCCACACCACATGCCATGCGACGTTCAAGCGATACTTCGCAATAAACGCCTGCCTGATGTGCTGTATCGGCAATGCGGCGCATGAGTGGTTCAGGTCCGCAGCACGCAACCAGATCATAGTGATGAGCTTCGAGCAATTCAGCAGCAGGAATGGTGCAGAATCCCGCCACACCAGAGCTACCGTCATCGGTAGCAACATGAATGTGTGCTCCCGTTGCTTCAAAGCGATCAAGCGTTACAAGGGTATTCTTTGTTTGAGCGCCAAGCACTACATCAACTACTACCCCAGCGCTCACAAGTACTCGCGTTTGCATAAGCAATGGTGCGGCACCCACGCCGCCTCCCACAATAAGCACCCGCGTGATGTCTTGTGGCAGTGACCACCCCCGACCAACTGGCCCGATATTATCAACCAGCTGGTTTGCAACAAGGTGTGTCATATGGCGGCTACCAAACCCGCGCTCTTGATAGAGAACATCAAGGCAGCCAGACGGAACAACGACATCGTAAATCGAAAAAGGTCGCCGCAGAATATGGCCCTCCATACCCGGCACGCGCAGGTGGATAAACTGTCCCGGTTGAACTGTTTGGGCAATGCGCGGTGATTCGATACGCATGACATACAGGTTTGGACCAACCGCGCTGTTCTCGATAATGCGACCCGTCTCACAGACGAGTTCGGCTCTCTCCATTGCTTCCCCTTAGGTTTTTCTACTGATGGTGGGTATTCATCACTTCAGAATACCCACCAGTTATCCCGTATGCGGGCATGTGCTCGCCTTAAACAAGCCCTGGTCACTGCCGATAATGTGCGCCACTATCGCCTCTATCCACTGCAAGCACGCTTACGCTTAAGACAGATCTCAGTACGTGTTTCTCCTACTTAGACAAGAATTTTGCCGTCCTGCATCTTGGCAACGCCAGCAACATACACATCAGTTGCGCGACCATGCAGCTGAGCGCCGATAAAACCGGAGTTTTTCGCCTTGCTCTGGAAGTCTTCGACCGTGACGGTCCAATTGGCTTCAGGGTCGAAAACCGTCAGGTCAGCTGGACTGTCTGGCTGAATCGATACTTGCTCAACCTGAAGAATACGGCGAGGGGCGATAGCCATCGCTTCCACCATACGAGAACAATCGATAACACCCGTTTCGACAAGCTGGGTCCAAACAAGCGCGAGCGATGTTTCAAGACCGGTCATGCCAAAAGCAGCAATCTCAAATTCGCAATCCTTTTCCCAATCGGTATGGGGCGCATGGTCGGTAGCAATAGCATCAATCGTGCCATTAGCAAGCGCCGCGATAAGCGCGTCGTTGTCGGCCTGTGTGCGTAGCGGCGGGTTAACCTTCAAATTTGTGTTGTACGTTTCATCGAGCGCATCTTCATTCAAGAACAGATGATGTGGAGTAACTTCACACGTAACAGGCAGGCCTTCGGCTTTTGCCCGACGCACCTCTTCAACACCGCGCGCGGTGGTAATGTGCTGAATGTGCAGATGAGTCCCGGTAAGGCGACAGAGGGCAATATCGCGTGCGATCTGGAGTTCTTCACCCGCTGCGGGCCAGCCAAGAATACCAAGGCGAGTTGACGCAGCACCTTC